>JAEXCN010000521.1 GCA_023402175.1 Pseudomonadota bacterium
ATCTCGACCTTCGGTCGCGGAACCGGCGCCAGCATCGGATCGTTCACTTCGGGCGCCGGAGGCAGCTGCCCCGTCGGGGCGGCCGGGGGCGTCGCCGGCGCGGGCTGCGCGCTCGCGCGGCCGGCCAGGGAGAAAACGGCGAGCAGAGCGGGAAGAAGGAACGTTCGTCGCATGCGGGGCCCTTGTCCTAACACGGCATGGTCGTCCAAACTCCGCTGCCGGTCCGCGCATTCCGACGAAGCGTGATTGCGGAGGAAATTGCGGAGGAAGCTGAGCCGAGTCTCGCTTCGTGGACATCGGGCGAGACGGCCGACGGTTTTCGCGGCGTCGCCACCGTTCGATGCCGACCCGCATGCCGCGGGTGCTCCTTCGACCAGACGCGCTCCCGCGGCGACCGTCAGCGCCGGGTGGTCGCGTACCGAGCGTCGCCCCGAATGATGTCGAGCTTTGCACGGAGCTCGGCGAAGCGCCCGCGCAGATGAGCGACCCCGACCCGGAATGGCGCTGCGACCTCCGCCTGTGAGAGCGGAACGTGATCGATGTAGACGATCGCGTAGGCGACCGCGGCAGCGAGGCCAGCTACGTCCTGCTCCGGACCGGCCGCGCCGCTCGAAGCGAGTGCCTCGTCGGGCGCTTGGCCGGCCGTCGAACGGAGCGCCCGAACCTTCTCGTCGCCACTCGCGGCAGCGATCGCGTCGTTGGCGCTTCGCTTCCGGCGCGGCGGCGGCAATGCATCGCGCGCGAGCGCGAGGGCTTGCTCCCTCTGGCGCGAGTCGAGCGGCAGATGCGAGAGCCCTCGGGCGAGCACGCGCGCGAGCCGCTTCGGTGTCGCGCTCGGCGGCCGGCGCTTCGCGCGCGCGGCGTCGCCGTCGCGACGTGCGCGCGACGGCGCTCCCTGGTCGAGCCAGCGAAGGAGCGCATCGAGCTCGCGCGAGTCGACACGACCGCGGGCGCGCTCGAGGACGACACGCGCCTCGTCGAGACGCCCGGCGCGCGCGAGCGCATGCGCGTACGACGCGACGACCTCGGAGTTGTCGCTCTTGGCCTGGTACGCCAGCCGGAGCCAGTCGATCGCGCGCTTCGGCTCTCCGAGCGCGACGTCGAGCAGATGGCCGAGATTGTGCGCGTACCACGGGTTCGTCGGAGCGCATGCGATCGCCTTCTTGTAGGCCGACGCGGCGCAGCGAAAGTTCCCCAGCAGCGTCTGGCAGAACGCGAGAACGGCCCAGGCGCGATCGTCTTCCGATCGGAAAGCGAGCGCCCGCCGCACGTACAGCGCCGCACGCCACGGGTCGCGCTCGACGAGGAGCTCTGCAAGCTTCTGGTTCGCGAACGCGGCATCGTCGCTCGCCGGTGCAGCGAGGCGCGCAAGCCGGGCGAGCCGCGGAAGCACATCCGCGGGATCGAACGCGCCGCGTAGGGCTCGCTCGATCTCGAGGCGCAGGCTCTGCGTCGCGGCCGGATCCATGATTCGAGATTAGGGTGTAGCGAGCGACTACGCACCCTGCAACGAATCGTGCGGCCAGAGCATGATTTCGCTTGCGCGAGGCGCGATCGCCTGCAAACGGAGGCCGCGCCGTTCAGCGAAGCGAGATGATGCGCTGCTGCGCGAGCTCCGAGAGGATGCGGAGCGTGTCGAGCTCGGGCATGCCGCTCACGTCGATGATCATCTCGAGGCTCGACACGCCGTCGACCAGTGACAGGACGAACCCGGCCTTGTGGTCGATCGACAGCCAGCGCAGCTGATCCCGAGGCACCATGACGACAGGCACGCGGTCGAGGGGACCGATCCGCGCGGCGTACATCTGACGGAGCACGGTCCTGCACGTTTCGGCGACCGCTTTCGCGCCGATGTCATCGGGCTTCGAGCGGAGGATCTCCTCGGCGATCTCGAGCGCACCGCTGTAGTCGCCGAGCTCGACGCGATCGTTCATCTCGCGGTCGCGCGGCTTCGCGTTCGCCGGCGGCTTGGCCGTTGCGGCCGCTGTCCGCGGGTCCGCGACGCGTGCATCGGCGCGCCGATCGAGAGCGTCGGAATCACCGCCATCGAAGTCGGTCGCGATCGGCCTCCGGACGGTGGCGGCGGCGTGCTCGTCTTCGACCTCGACGTCGTCGAGATCGAGCCGGGGTGGGCGATCCTGCGCGATCTCGATGACCGGATCTTCGACAGAGCCATCGGCGGGCGGGGGACGCGTCGACAGCTCGAGATCCGCCCACTCGCGGTCGACGGGATTGAACGACGAGAGGCTCTCGTGCCGCTTTTGCTCCTCCGGCTTCACCGTCGGCCGAGGCGGCAGGTTCGAGGGGATCCGCGCGTTCAACAGCGACAGCGTGCTCGTCGGCGTCTTCTTGCGCGGTGAGCGCCCCGAAGGTCGCGACGCCGCTGCAGCTGCGGCCTGCTGCGCGGTTCCGGCAGCCGGCGTGGCGTGGGTGTGCAAATCCGCCGAAGTCTTCACCGCCGGCATCGGGGCAGGAGAGGGCTTCAGGATGTCCCGCGCGAACGCAATGGGGTCGAACGGGGGACTCACGGTAGGACGCTCGTTCTCCTCCGCGTCGTCCGCAGAGTGGTCAGCATCCGCCTCGCCCCCCGGCTTTTCGGGTTCGTCCGGCACGTATCCGTGTCCTCGTCGAAACTGCCTACGATGAAGCTCGACAGCGAGCCTGCTCGTCAGTCGATCACGTCTTCGCGACCACGCCCTTGAACATGCGGTGCGTGCGCGTCAGCCCTTCGATCTGCTCCTTCACGGCAGCGGCGTCCCTGCGCTCGATCGCCGCACGCGCCTTCTCGACGATGGCCCGTGCCTTTTCGATCGCATCGCGACCGAAGTCGCTCGACGCGACGATCTGCTGCACTTGCGGGAACAGCTTCTCGATCTCGGCGATGAGCTTCTCGGCCTCCTGCTTGGCGGCCTCGAACTCCTCGGACGTGCGGCGGTCGAGCAGATCGTCCTTCGCGTTGTCCATCATCGTCTTGATCTCTTCGCGCGTCAGGCCGCTCGTCGCCGTGACCTGGATCGACTGCTCGAGGCCCGTCTCGAGGTCCTTCGCGCGGACGGAGACGATACCGTCGGCGTTGATCTCGAACGTCACCTCGATCTCGACCTGGCCCTTCGGCGCGCGTCGGAGGCCCGTCAGGATGAACTCGCCGAGCAGCTCGTTCTCCTCGGCGCGCTGGCTCTCGCCCTGCATGACGAGGATCTTCACGGCCGTCTGGTTGTCGCGGCTCGTGGTGAAGATCTTCGTGCGGTGCGTCGGGACCGTCGTGTTCTGCGGGATGAGCTCCTCGAAGTAGGAGCCGAACGTCATGATGCCGAGCGCGTGCGGCGTGACGTCGAGGAGCACCATCTCGTGCCGATCGTCGACGAGCGCCGCTCCCTGGATGGCGGCGCCGAGCGCGACGACCTCGTCGGGGTGGACGCCCTTGTTCGGCTCCTTTTCGAAGAACGACTGCACTGCCGACTGGATCTTCGGCATGCGCGTCATGCCGCCGACGAGCACGACCTCTTCGATCTCGTCCTTGCCGAGCTTCGCGTCCTCGAGCGTCTGCTTGCAGATGTCGATCGTGCGCTCGATCAGATCGTCCGAGAGCTCCTCGAGCGTCGCGCGGGTGAGCGTGCGCTGCAGGTGGAGCGCCTCGTTGCGGCCGCTCGAGATGATGAAGGGGAGGTTCACCTCGGTCTCGCGGACGCTCGACAGCTCGCACTTCGCCTTCTCGGCGGCGTCCTTCAGGCGCTGGAGCGCCATGCGGTCCTGCCGGAGGTCGATGTTGTGCTCCTCTTTGAAGCCGGAGACGAGCCAGTCGATGATCCGCGCGTCGATGTCCTCGCCGCCGAGAAACGTGTCGCCGGCGGTCGCGATGACCTTGAAGACGCCGTGCGCGCCGATCTCGAGGATCGAGATGTCGAACGTGCCTCCGCCGAAGTCGTAGACGGCGACGGTCTTCTCGATGTTGCGCCCGAACCCGTAGGAGAGGGCCGCGGCGGTGGGCTCGTTGATGATGCGGATGACGTCGAGGCCGGCGATCTCGCCGGCGTCTTTCGTCGCCTGACGCTGGTTGTCGTTGAAGTACGCCGGGACGGTGACGACGGCCTTGCTGACGGTCTCGCCGAGGTAGTCCTCCGCGATGACCTTCATCTCCTGGAGGACCATCGCGCTGATCTCGGGGACGCTGAACTCCTTGTCGCGGAGCACGATGCGCACGTCGTTGTGCGGGCCCTCGACGATGCGGTAGCTCGACGTCGCGACGGCGTTCTTCACCTGGGGCGAGTTCCACTTGCGTCCGATGAGGCGCTTGGCCGCGTAGACCGTGTTCTCCGCGTTCGTGATCGCCTGGCGCTTTGCGATGTGGCCGACGAGGCGTTTGCCAGCCTCGGTGACGGCGACCATCGACGGCGTGGTCTTGTAGCCGCCTCGGTTCGGGATCACGACCGGCGTGCCATTCTCAACGATGGCAACGCACGAGTTGGTCGTGCCGAGGTCGATGCCGATCACCTTCTCCATTCGCGAGTCTCCTTCACCGACCGATAGAAGCTGTCTTCGTTTCGTTCGGGCCGCCGCGGCTCACAGCCGAGCGCTTCAACCCTGGACGCGCTCGCGTACGAGCGCTCCACGCGAGATGGTACACTGCTTTCTCCGGTACTTGCGCGACTCTTGTCGCATCTTCGCGCATCTTCTTCTTCCCGCGCGAACGCCCGCGTCCCGTCCGTGGACGTCCCTCGGGCTATCCTTTTCCGATGCGCTTCAGCAGAGCCTGGAGACCGGCGTGCTTTCCGTCGAGCGCGCTCGCAGCCTCCGCCGCGCGCCGAGCCGACGCCGCCAGCCCGGCCTTGAGGTAGACCTCGACGAGCGTGACGTGATTCTCGATGACGCTCGGTTGGAGCGTGATGGCCTGTTTTGCGTGCTCCGCGGCCTCGTGGAGATCCCCCTCCGGGCTGTGGAGGAGCGCGTGCGCAGCTCGCTCGTGCGAGACGGCGTCGTTCCGGAGCTTCGCTACCTTGTCCCACGACCGGCTCGCCTCGAACCAGTGGCCCTGTCGCTCTTCGTACTGCGCCTGCTTGAGGTAGCTGTCGCACAGCACCCGGTCCGCCTCGTTCTTCACTTCCTGCGCGCGCATCGCCAGCGGCACGTCGTCCGGCGCGAACTTCGTCGCGATGTTGAACGCGGTCGACGCCGCGACGAGGTCGTTCCGCGCGAGGGCGTCTTCGCCTGCCTTGATGTAGCGGTTCGCATGCGCCTGGCTGGCGCTCTCGATCCGTTCTTCGTAACGCCGTTTCAAGGCGTCCATCGCGTCCTGCGGGCTCGAGTAGCGGAGCGGGCTCGGCCTCTCGGACGGCGGACGCGATGCGCGAGGTCCCGGGCGCCCTCCCGTGAGACGCATCGCGAGCGCTTCACGCCGGCGCTGCATCTCCTCGGCCGACGGCACACTCGGCGGCCGCGCCACCGCCGGGGCCGCCGCGACCGGGGCCGCCGCCGCGGCCTGCGCCTGGGCTGCTCGCTCTGCCTCGGCAGCGACGCGAGCCGAATCGGCCATCGCGCGCTCGAGCATCGCTTCCATGCCGCGCGTCGTCGCCACCTCGGCGAGGTACGCGTCGTATTCGGTTCGCTTCGCCGCATCGACGAGCGTGTCGTGCGCCTCGGTGATCCGGTTGAAGAGCACCTCCATCTTCGGCTTGAAGGTGCCCAGGTTCTTCTTGAAGTACCGGTCGGGATGGAACAACGCGGCGAGCTCGAAGTAGGCGCGCTTGACGCGCTTCTTGTCCGCGTCGCTCGTGATGCCGAGCAGCGTGTAGTGATCGAGGTCGTCGAGGCGGTAGTAGAAGTCGAGGATCCGCTTCTTCTGCTCGGGCGTCAGATCCGCGTGCTCTTCGAGCTCCTTCGGATCGTATTTCGGCGCGAGGAGCCCGATGTCGAACTGGGCGACCGCGCTTTTCTGCTCCTGCACCGGAGGCGGCGGCGCAGGCGGCGGAGCGTTCGGATCGACGATCTCGATCACGCCGAGCTTCTCGAGCTTCTCGAGCGCGCGCGTCACGGAGAAGTCGGGCAGCCCGGTCTCTCGCGCGAGGTCCTTCGGCCCGAGCTTGCCGTCGATTCGGGTCATGAGGAACCCGTCCATCGGGTCCAGCTTGAACTTCCGGATGTCGACGCCGGGGACGAGGCGCGGGACCTTGTCGGCCATCGGGATCAGAATACCCAGAGGTCGTGGCCGCCGCGATGTTTCTACAGCTTTCTGTCCGGCCAGCGGCGATGCATCCAGGGCCAGACCTCCGGCATCGCCTGGATGCGCGACGACAGCTCGGCGTTGATCAGGGCGGTCAGCTCCGTTTCCGAGGCACACGGCTCGATCCGCACGAACGAGAGCCCGAGGGAGCCGTCGCGCGCGGGCGCCACGGTCCCGACGACGACGGCGGCGCCCGTCCGGATGGCGAGCCGGGCGGGCCCGACGGGCGTGGGAGCCGGGACCCCGAGGAAGGGGACGGTGACCGAAGGCACACGGGAAGCGAGATCCATCGGGATCCCGAGGACCCCTCCGCGCCGGAGGACGCGGACGAGCGCGATGCCGGCGCCGGTCGCCCCGCGGTAGACGGTGCGGACGCCGCGTGCTTCGCGGAGGCGATGGTAGATGCGCCCGAGGCGCGGATCGTACGGCTCGCGCGCGACGACCGTGAGCGGGATGCCCGCGTGGACGATCGACGCCGCGACCCGTTCCCAGGGCCCGAGGTGAGCGGATGCGAAGACGACCCCACGGCCCTCCGCGATCGCCGCCTCGAGGCACTCGCGCGAGCCAGGCAGGAACGGCAGCGGCTCGATCGGCCGGCGCGGATCGAGCATCGCGACGACATCGGCGAGCAGCGTCCCGAGCTCTCGATACACTCGGCGGACGAACGCCGCGCGCTCCGGCAGCTCGATCTGTGGCAGCGCGCGCGCGACATTGGCGAGCGCGAGCCGCCTCGTTCCCGGCGCGAGCGCCCACACGGCGAAGCCGAGCGCGCGCCCGAGCGCACGGAGCACACGTGCCGGCAAGCGCTCGGCGATCGCGAGAGCGCCCGACGCGAGCACGAACAGGACGTCGTTCTTCGCCCGCTGCGCGAAGGTCCAGCGTCCGCCTTCGCGGAGGTCTCGCGCGTCGCTCTCGACCCGGGCGCCCACGCCCAGCTCCGTAGCACGCAAACGCGCAAGCCGTTCGCCGCGCGACGGTCCGCTCGGCGCGCGGTTTGGCGGTGCGAACCGAGCAAGGTGAGACCCGAAGGCACTGGGCTTCCGAGACGTCCGGAGGCTTCCGAGACGTCCTGAAGGCTTCCGAAGCGGCCCCGGAGGCTTCGGAGGCGGCCGGCAACGCCATCGACGCGAAAAGATGGGCCAACGAGGCGGTCGGCACTGCGTCCGCGAGGCGCCGGGAGCTCCAAGTTCGCGATTCGCAAGCCTCCGGACGGCCTCGAAAGCCGTCCGGAAGGACCGCGAAGCTTCTCAGCCCTTTCGGAAGCCGCGGTGCGACGGCGGCAGGATCAGGTGCCGCCCGGTGGGGCTGCCGGATTGGGCTCCACCTCGTCCTCCGGCTCCTTGCCTTCACCACCCGTCCGCCGTGAGGCAAGACCGAGACGAATCAGGTGGTCACGACGCTTGATCGTCGCTCGCGCCACCTCCGTCCATTCCCGGTACCAAGCGTAGAGGTTGCTGAGCGCCTCGAGGCGCGCGGCCTCTTCCTGCTCGGCAATCTTCGGATCGACCTGGACGATCGGTGCGACCGACTTCGCCGTCGTGACGAGCTCACGCAGCCGCTTGCGTTTGGCCTCGTCAATCCCACGCTTGGCGAGGACCTCGAGCGCCGCGAGATCTTCCTTCCGCGAGTCCTTGCGCTCGGGCGCGCTCTCGAGCGCGTCGAGCCGTTCGAGGAGGCGCTCGACCGAGAGCACCGCGGCAGCGCCCGTCGCGGGCTTGAGTCCCTTCAGTACGAACTCGGCCTGATCGGGGAACCGACGTTCGAGCGTCGCCCGCACGATCCGAAAGCCTGACTCGTCCCACCCGTCGAGCTCGGCGATCGCGTCGCGAACGGTCGGTTCCTCCGCGTCCATTTCACCCGAGTCCTCGGAGAAACCCGCGCATGCGTGGAGGTACCTCCATCCCTCCTGATGGTCCTCTGCGGAGTAGCCTCGACCGAGCAGCGCCGCGCGAATCGGACGCGTCGTGCCGACGGCCCGCAGAAACGCCAGTGACCGCGTGGGCACGGTCTCGAGAGTTTCGCGCGAGACGTCGTGATGCGGTTCGTTCTTGGTCTTCTTCGAAGCCATCTCCCACCCCCTGTTCTGGTGGGCACGAGCGTCACTCCATCGGACCGTGTTCGCAACGGAGCATCGTTGCTCCTCTTCTCGCTCGAGGGCGTGCGGTCGCCAGCGTGCAGGCTGGCGTACCGGAGCGCGATCCAGGCGAGTGAGATGTACGTTCAGGCTCTCGCCGGCAGCCAGGTGCCGCTGAGGATCGACACGGCGACGCCCGTCGCCGCCGGTCAGATGAAGGCCGAGGCACCTGATTGATTGCCGATGACGACATTCGGTTCTTGCCGTAGCGACGCGAAGAGAGGAGTTGCTGCCCGACCGACCGAGGACTTCGACATCCTCGGTTTGCCGAGGCTCGCTGCGATCTCAACTCGCTGAACCGTCTCTGTCAGCTCATCGCCACGCCGCAGCTTCGCTCGCGCTGACCGTCCGTACCAGTCGAAAGCCGAGCGCGACGCCGGCGACCCGCGGAGGCATCAATGGATGGAAGTGGTCCAGCGCGCGCGGGCGGGCACCCGATCGCAGGAGTCCGGGCCAGGAGAAGTATGGTCCGTCCGTGTTACCGAAAATGCCGGAGTCGTCGAGCTTGGACTGGGGATCGGTAGCGGGTTTGGGGTCGAGGTCGAAGACGTCTGGGTTGGAGGTTATGAACTCCGCCGCATTGCCCATCATGTCGTAGAGTCCCCACGCATTGGGCTTCTTCAGCCTGACCGGATGGGTAGTATTTTCAGAATTGACGCAATACCAAGCAGCGTCGTCGAGGTGAGGGATGCGGACGCACTGGTCCATGCCGTCCGCGGACGGACCGGTATAGAACGTCGTCGTCGTTCCCGCTCGCTTGGCGTATTCGAACTCGAACATCGTCGGCAGCCGGTAGCCCCTGCACTCGTAGTAAGAAGGCGTCGTCTGGCGGTAGCCCGTGCAGACGAGGTCCACCCCCACCTCGCCGGTGCAACCCGTCAACTCGATGCAGGCAGGAAGACCCTCTCTCCGCGACTTCTCGTTGGCGAACATCGTCGCCTCGAACCACGTCATCAGCGACGCGGGACACGTGGGCTCGGTGCAGTCCTTCCCACCGTCGTTGTTCACCTTCGTCCCGGCGAGGTTCTTGAATCCGAGCGCCTCCCATTCGGCTTGCGTCGTCTCGTGGTCTTGCATCACGAAAGACTGAGAGAGAGTGACCTCGTATTGCTCCTCGCCGTAGCGCGCACGGTACGGCTCCGTCGGGGGAGTGCCCTTGACGAAGCAGCCCGCCGGGATCAGGCAGAAGCCGTCCTTGCACTTCGCCTCGACCGGTACGTGAGGGCACGTCGACGCCTCGCCCGAGGGTTG
>JAEXCN010000047.1 GCA_023402175.1 Pseudomonadota bacterium
GGCGACGTTCGTGTCCCGGTCCTCGCGCGAGAAGCCGAGCCCCTTCGACAGGTGCGTCCGGACGACGTCGCCGTCGAGCAGCTCGACGCGCTTGCCGAGCCGGACGAGCTCTGGCGCAAGCGCGCTCGCGATCGTCGTCTTGCCCGCGCCGGACAGCCCGGTGAACCAGACGACGACGCCTCTGTCGTGGAGCGCACGATCGCGGCGTGATACGTTGGTTTGGGTAGAGGATTTCGTCATAACAGGCACGTGTTCACTATAATGGAGATGACGTTGGCGGCACGCAAGCGCAATGTGGGGCGATCGTCGAACGAGGAGACTTCGGCACGTGGTGGTGCGGCACGCGTCGAGGAGCGGTCCTCCGACACTCTCGGCGACGATGTCGGCGCGGCCGAGCTCGGACGCCGCGTGGCGGAGAACCTGCGGCACAAGCGAAAGCTCCGTGGAATGTCGCTCGACGATCTCGCGAAAGCTTCCGGTGTGAGCCGCGCAGCGCTCTCCCAGGTGGAGACCTGCAAGACGAACCCCACCGTCGGCCTCCTCTGGAAGATCGCGGTCGGTCTCGGCATTCCCTTCGCCGATCTGCTCGGGCAGCCGAAGACCGGGGTCACGGTGCTCCGGCGCGGCGAAGCGCAGATCCTCCGCTCGCTCGACGGAAAGCTCGAGAGCCGGCCGCTCACGCCGGCCGGGGCCTCGCCGCTCGTCGAGATCTACGAGCTTCGTCTCTCGGCGCGGGGCACGCACTCGTCCGAGCCGCATGCGGCGGGTACGCACGAATTCGTGATCGTGCTCTCGGGATCGCTGAGGCTTCACGTCGATGGGGAGCAGCTCGATCTGATGGCGGGCGATACCGTCTCGTTCGCCGCGGACCGTGCTCACGCCTACGAAAACCCCGGGTCTTCCGAGGCGCGCTATCACAACGTGATCCTCTACGAGCGCTGACCGGAGCACCGGCTCTCGAGGCCGCTTGTCCAGCGACGCGGTGTCTATTATGATGAACACGTGTTCGCGACGACGAAGTGGCTCGGCGCTCCGGCGGTGTCCCGGACGGACGCTCCGGCGGTAACGTCGATCGAGCAGCGTAGGCCGAATCCCGTCTCGCACCTCGCGACGGCAGCCCTCGAAGGCGTGAGCCTGGAATACGAGGGCGGGACGACGATCCTCTCGGATGTCTCCATCGAGGTCGCGCCGGGAGAGGCCCTCTGTCTCGTCGGCCCGTCCGGTGGCGGAAAATCCACGATACTGAACCTCCTGGCGGGGCTCGTGAAGCCGACACGCGGGCGCGTCCTCTTCGACGGCGCTCCGGTCGAGGGGCCGAGCCCGGAGCGCGCCGTCGTTTTCCAAGACGCGGCGCTGTTCCCGTGGCTCACGCTCGAGAAGAACATCGCGTTCCCGCTCGAGGTCGCCGGCGTGCCGAAGGCGGAGCGCGCCGAGCGCGTCGACGAGCTGCTTCGGCTCGTTCATCTCTCCCGCTTTCGTGCGTCGTACCCGCACCAGCTATCCGGCGGAATGCGCCAGCGCGGAGCGATCGCCCGTGCGCTCGCGACCCGACCGCGGATGATCCTCTTCGACGAGCCGTTTGCGGCGCTCGATGCCCAGATGCGCGAGCTGCTGCAAGGCGAAGTGGAGCGCATCGTCCGGGCGTCACGGACGACGATGGTCTTCGTCACGCACGCGATCGACGAAGCCGTGCGGCTCGGCGATCGCGTCCTCCTCATCGGCACGCGTCCGGGACGTGTCATTGCCGAGGTGCACGTCGATCTGGCGCGCCCGCGGCGAACCGCTCAGGACGTACAGGCCATCCGCGTCGCGCAGCGGATCGCCGACGAGATCCGAGCCGAGGTCGAAAAGGTCGCGAGAGAGGAGGCGGACGGTGCGTGGGGCAATACGAGCAAGCGTGACGGCGGCGATCCTCGTCGCCATCTGGGCCGCGGCATCTGAGCTCGCGCGGAGCGCGCTGTTCCCCGGGCCGCTCGAGGTGGCGCGTGCGCTCGCGAGCGCCGTCGCCCAGGGCACGCTTGGTCACGCAGTGCTGGTGAGCACCGTGCGTCTCGTTGTCGGTTACGTCGTCGCGCTCGCGATCGGCGTGCCGCTCGGGCTCGTGCTCGCGCGTGTCCCGACGGTGAAGCGAGCGCTCGGGCCGCTTCTCCTCGGGCTCGCGAGCGTGCCGTCGATCTGCTGGCTTCCCCTCGCGATCGTCTGGTTCGGTCTCTCCGAGGCGGCGATCCAGGTCGTGATCGTCCTCGGCGCAGCGCTACCCGTGACGCTCGCGACGGAGAGCGCGGTCCGCCAGCTCCCGCCGACGATCGAGCGCGCGGCCCGCACGATGGGCGCAAGCGGCGCGACGTTGCTCTTCCGCGTGCTGCTGGCCGCGGCGCTTCCCGGGATCCTGACGGGCGCGAGGATGGGCTGGACGTTCGCGCTCCGCTCGCTGATGGCCGGTGAGCTCCTGTTCGTCTCGGGCGGGCTCGGCCAGCTGCTCGAGACCGGCCGTGACCTCGCCGATACGGCGCTCGTCCTCGGTGTCGTCGTCGTCATCGTCGCGCTCAGCCGCGCGAGCGAACGTCTGCTCTTCGGTCCGATGGAGCGCCTCGTGGCGCGTCGCTGGGGAACGGTGGCCTCATGATGGACGGAACGATCTCACGCACGGCGCCCCGTGGGCGCGTGTTCCTCGTCGGCGCGGGCCCGGGGGATCCCGATCTGCTCACGCTGCGCGCGCATCGCATCCTCACGAGCGCGAGCATCGTCGCGTACGACGAGCTCGTCGGACCGGAGATCCTCGCGCTCGTACCCGAGCGGGCCGAGCGCATCGCGGTCGGTCGAAGGAACGGCACGTGCCCGAACGCGCCTTCGATCCATCCGGCCGTGCTCGAGCGCGCGCTCGCAGGGCTCGACGTCGTGCGGCTGAAGGGGGGTGACCCGATGATCTTCGGCCGTGGAGGGGAAGAAGCAGCGGAGCTCGCGGCGCTGCGCATCCCGTTCGAGGTCGTCCCGGGCATAAGCGCTGCGCTCGGCGCTGCGTCGAGCACGGGGATCCCGCTCACGCATCGTGACGCCGCTTCGAGCGTGACGTTCGCCACCGCTCACCTGCGGGAAGGATCGACGGCGGAGATCGAATCGCTGTCGGAGCGCGTTCCGCCTCGAGGCACGCTCGTTCTCTACATGGGATTGTCGACGCTCCGCGAGGCCGCGAGCCGTCTCGTCGAGGATGGCCGCGCGCCGGAGACACCTGCGTGCGTCGTCTCGCACGCGACATTGCCGGACGAGCGCGTCGTCGCCGCAACGCTCGCGACGCTCGCAGACGCCGTCGACGAGGCCGCACTGCCGACGCCTGCGCTCGTCATCGTCGGCGATGTCGTCGCTCGTCGCGTGGTGCCGTCGATGCGGCTCGTGCACGAAGGGCTCGCGCAGCCGATCGTCCGCGAAGTGCAGCGAGGATGATGCGCGCTGCCCGCAAGTGATCCTCGCCCTGGATCGTGAGCGACGCGGATCAATCCGATCCTCTACGGCTGCATCGCCTCGAAATGCCGCGGATTTCTCAGGTGCCTCGGGAGTGGGCCGCTCGGCCCGTCTCGTGCAATCCTCGAGAACATGCGCAAAGGCCACATCGCTCGCTTGCTCTTCACGATGTCTGCCGTCGCCGCTGCCGGAGTCTGGGCTGCGTGTGGGGGTTCCGATGGTCAGGACGTTGTCCAGACGGACGCCGGCTCCGACACAGGAGGCGGTGACAGGGACAGCGGTGGGGACCAGAACGATTCCGGTGATCACGCCGACAGCGGGCCGAAGGACTCCGGCGCCGACGTGGAGATCTACGACGCCGGCGAGCCGAACGTCCTCGACGGCGGTGACGTCGAAGGCGGCATCCCGTGCGTCGTCGGTGGCGAGCTCGAAGAGGAGCCGAACGACACCGCGCTGCTCGCCAACGAGCTTCGTCCCACGCGCTGCGGCGTCATCAAGATCGATGCGCTCGATGCCGGAGAGAAGGACTATCTCACGTTCACGCTCGGCGATGCCTCGACGAACTTCTTCCTGCAGTACGCAGGGAACGTGAAGGTGATGGTCGAGACCGACGGCTCGGCGCCCGTCGACATCACGCAGGGCTCGCCGAAGCTCGACTTCAGGAAGGGCCAGCCCTACTTCGTCGAGGTCACGTCGAAGGACAACAAGCAGCAGGTCTGGCGCGTCACGCTGTTCGAGAAGTGATCACGCTGTTCGATGCGTGATCACGCTGTTCGATGCGTGATCGCGAACGGTTCAGCCTGCGTGCTGCTTGAAGGCGCGCACGAGATCGGCGAAGCGAGAGGTCATCGGTGTACCCTCGCTCCGCCATTTCTCGCGTAGGGCGCGCGCGGCGTCGACCCAGTCGGACTCCGGCAGCGCCTGCTCGAGCACTTCGCGCAAGAGGCGCGAGAGGGCAGGCGCCTCGCCGGAGGAGGAGATCGCGATCGTGAAGGGCGTCCGCCGGATGACGCTCGCGGAGTAGGCCGAGCCGTTCGGCGGATCGTCGACGGCGATCGAGAACGTGCGCGCGCGATCGGCAGCTGCGCACGCTCGCTTCTGGACGTCGGGATTCGTCGTCGCGGCGACGACGATCCACGCGCCGTCGACGTCGGTCTCTTCGAAGCCGCGCTGTTCGAGCGTGATCCGGCCCTGCTGGGACAGAGCCTCGACGGCGGGCGTCACCTCGAGCGCGACGACGCGGACCGACGCGCCCGCGTCGACGAGGTCCTGGATCTTCCGCTCGGCGACGGCACCCGCGCCGACGACGAGGACGTCTTTGCCGGAGAGGCGAAGGAAGAGAGGAAAAAGCTGCGGAGTCGGAGGCGCGTCGGACATCGGCGGACAGTGTTGCACGGCGCGGCGATCAGCCGGAGCGATACGGAACGCCGATCGCGTCGAGGCGCGAGCGTGCCGTCGCGATCGCCAGGTCGCCGATGTCACAACCGGCGAACCTGCGCCCGGCCGCGGCCGCGGCGACGAGCGTCGTGCCCGATCCGCAAAAGGGGTCGAGGACGAGCGAGCCGACGTCGCTCGTCGCGCGGACGATGCGGTCGAGCAGCTTGAGCGGTTTCTGCGTCGGATAGCCGGTCGTCTCTGCGCGAAGTGGAGTGTTGGCCGCCATCGAAGGGCAATCCGTCCACACGCTGCCGATCGCGCGCCCCTCGTCGGCGTAGTAGCGGTAGGTCTTCTTGCCGACGATGCGATCGCGATAGCGCCGACCGTCGGCGTCGACGTTCGTGAAATGCATTTCGAGGCTCGTCGCCGCGAACGGCGCCCGAAGCGTCGGGTCCTTCGCGTTCCAGATGGGCTCCGCGCCCCGTGCGTAGAGGAGGATCGTCTGGTGGCTCGCGCCGGGGCCCGTCCGGCTCTTGCTCCCGTTACCGGGCACCCAGATGACCTCGCCGCGGAAGCGCCTCGCCCCGAAGACGCGATCGCAGACGAGCTTCGCCTCGTGGACGGCGCGGTGATCGAGATGCAGCCACAAGGTCCCGCGTGGTGAGAGAGCGTCGCGAACGACGGCGATGCGCTCCTCGAGCCACGACAGATACGCGTCGAGCGACGGCCACGTGTCGTCGTAAGCAACGGGCCCGCGTGCGCGCGACGAGCCGCGCTCGATGCGTGCGCCGAAGGTCTTCTCGACCTTGAACGGCGGATCGAGATACGCGAGGTCGACGCTTCCGGGCGCGACGAAGTCTCCGAGGCGCTTCGCGTCGGCGTGGACCAGGATGTTCGCGCCGGTCTTCGCTGTCTCGGCGGACGGCGCCTCGGCGTGTGCCTCAGCGGCTGGGTGTGTTCGCATCGGCAGGCGGGATGGCGGCGGACGACTGGGTCACGCTTGCGGTCAGGTCGGACCCCGATCGTGTCGAGCCGAACGGGCGAAAGAGCGCCTCGACGAGCTCCCAGTCCGAGGAGTCGTCGCGAGATGCGCGGTCGATTTCCTCGATCCAGGAGCGCGTGGGGCCCGTGTGCTCGCAGCCGGCGACGAGCTCCGTCGGCGAGCATGCCGTTCGGATGTGGACGTGATCGTCGTGTGGACCGCCGGGATGTGGCTGGAGCATGACGTCCATCGCGCGGGCGATCGTGTCGGCCGATTCGCCGCGAGCGCGCGCCCACTGAACGAGGATGGCCTCGATGTTACGGTGCGCGAAGATCCACTGGATGCGAGCGTCGGGATCCTCGACGAGCGTCTTCACGAGGATCCACGTCCGCTCGACGTCGAAGCGCAGGAAGCGTTTGCCCTTGTCGTCCCAGGCGAGGCCGTCGGCGCCGACATGGATGAAGCCAGGGCTCTCGACGGGAGCGCCGTCGAGTGTCGTCATGTAGAAGAGGAGATCGGCGTCGCGTCCCGTGCGATGCGAGAAGTGCGGGAGGAGCTGCCCGCCGGTGCGGATCGAGAGATCGCCGACGGAGAGCATGGCGCCGGGCCGCTCGCTCGCGACCTTCGCGGCGGCGCGCTCGATCGACTTCACGAAGCGAGGGAGCCCGTGGTGCCGGTCGTCCTGCCTCAGCCACTTGAAGCCTTCACCCTCGCGCGGCAGCTCCGCGGACTGTGTGAG
Organism: Pseudomonadota bacterium; assembly: GCA_023402175.1. Taxonomy (GTDB): domain Bacteria; phylum Myxococcota_A; class Polyangia; order Polyangiales; family Polyangiaceae; genus Labilithrix. The sequence goes on from JAEXCN010000047.1 coordinate 6,558, forward strand.
CACGCCGCGATGAGGCATGCCGATCGATCCGCCGAACTGGGGCGCGAGCGGAGAAGGTGCGCGCGCGCAGCCGCTCGCGAAGAGCAGGGCCGTGGAGAGGCCGAGCAGGTATCGAGAGCTCACAAGGGGGTTCTACCCGAAAACGCCTGGGATCCCGAAACTCCTCGCGGTCGCGCGCCGCCGCGCGGCAGCGGTGTGGGCCGACGTGGTTCCAGGTCGAGCTCGAGCGGGGGCGCCGGGCGCCGGCCGCCAAGGTTTTGGCCTGGGGCAACGTGCCCGCGAAATCGGTGTTCTGCTTCATGCGTGGGTTGCACTCGAGGCCTTTCCGGCTAGAGCATGGCCGGGGGTCGCTTGGTCGTAGCGACCCCAGAGGGAGGGAATCATGGCAGTCGACGGACCGCAGCTCGTCTACGCGCGCATCGAAGACGAATCCGCGCTGGCTCGCGCGCTCAAGCTCGCGCGCGAAGTCGAGGAGCTGCTCGAGGAGACGACGTCGATACCGTCGTTGCAGTCATCCGCACCGTCGTCATCGCCATCTCCCGCGTCGTCCTCGTCGACCGCGCTCGTCCGCGACGGGGCAGCCCACTCGACGCGCATCGCCCGCGCAATGGCCGCAGGCCTCGTCGACGAGCTCGAAGCACTCGTCCGCGGCATCCGCAAGAGCGGCGCCGCCTAGCGCCGAAGCCGATCGTTCAGGGGCGCAAGACGCTCACGCGCCTTCGGGATTCGTCACGCGCATCCGCCGACGCTCGCCGACCATCAGGATCGGGTTCGCGCGGCTGCGCAAGCGCGATATGTTCCAGGCCGCAGCGTGATGGGGCGGAGCTACAAGCTGACGGGATGGGGCAGCGCGTTCGCGTGGGCGCTCGCCGCTGCGGTGGTCGTCTCGGGCGCCAAGGGCTGCAGTGCACGCGAGGGCTGTCTCTCCGGCGACGACGGCGTGTGCCGGCCGGCTGCGGCGTGTACGAAGCTGGCGTTCCCGACCTGCTCGGACGGTCGACTCGAGATCCGTCGCGTCACCTCGAGCGCGGATCGCGGTCCCGGGCTCGACGCGGCCGCCGCGCGCGGTGACATCCTCCTCGCGAACGACCGTGTGCGGTTCGTGCTCGATGCACTGGAGTCGCCCCATGCGCTCGCCCCGACCGGGGGGAACGTCATCGATCTCGCGCCGGTGTCGTCGGCTGCCGGCGGCGACGCCTTGAACGTGATCTATCACGGCGTCGGGATCCTCCCGCGCGACGCGGTCGCGTACCGGACGATCGAGCTCGAAGACAAGGCACCGGCGTACGTCGCCGCGATCCTCCGCGGGACGCTCGACGGCCGGCCGGAGATCCAGGTGGTCTCGCGCTACGAGCTCCGCCCGTGCGAGCCGGGCGTGCGCGTTCGGACCGAGCTCTTCCACGGTGGACGCGATCCGGACACGTTTCTCCTCTGCGACGCCGTCTTCTGGGGCGGGCGAGAAGGCAGCGCGTTCACGCCGCTCCGCGGGCGCGGCTTCGCTCATCCGGATCTCGATCTCGAGAAGCTCGGTGACGCCATCCTCCACGAGCCCTTCTTCGCGGCTCAATCGCCTGCGGACTCGGACGCTGCGTATGCCGTCGTCCCTTGCGATCGGGCCGAAATCGAGGCGTTCCACAGCGACACTGTCACCGCGAGCGGCGCGGATCGAACCGTGGTGCTCCCCGGCGACGGGATCGCGTACGAGCGCTTCCTCGCGGTCGCGCCCGGCCCCGGGATGGGCGGCGCGATCGACGTCGCGATGACCGCCCGTGCGTCCCTCTTCGGCGAGGAGAGCGTCGTCGTTCGCGGTCGCGTGGTCACCACAGACGGCGCTCCCGTCGACGGCGGGCAACGCCAAGCGACGGTGCTCTTCTACGAGCCTGCCCAGGGTGGCCAGGGTGGCCAGGGTGGCAAGAGTGCCGATCCCGACGCGCCGCAGGGACGTCGCCCGTGGAGCGCGATCGTGCCTGGGCCCGACGGCACCTTCTCCGTCCGACTCCCCGCCCGCCGCACACTTCGCACCGAGATCCTCGTCCTCGGACGACCCATCCCCGAGCACGTCGAGATCGCGACGGGAGACGCCGACAGCTCGATCCCCGATCTCGTCGTGCCGCGCTCCGGCGTGATCGACGTGACGATCAAGGACGGCACCGGCGCGCCCGTGCTCGCGGAGGTCGTCGTCACGCCCGTCGACGGCATCCCGCCGGAGACGCTTCGTGGATCGCTCTTCGGCGCGGCCCTGGTCGATCACTGCGTGCCGTGGCTCGGTCCCGCGCACGGCGGTTCTCCCGCATGCAACCGCGTCCTCGTCGAGCCGGACGGGACCGCGAGCTTCGCGGCGCCGGTCGGCGCGTTCTGGGTCTATGCGACGCGCGGTCCGTTCGCGACGCTGGCGCGGACACGCATCGACGTCCGCGTCGGCGAACGGGCGAAGGTCGATCTCGTCGTCGATGCTCTTCCCGGCCTCGTGCCCGAGGGCGCGCTCGGCGCGGACTTCCACGTCCACGGCGGCGCGAGCTTCGACAGCACGCTTCCCGATCGCGATCGCGCGCGCACGTTCGTCGCCGAGGGCGTCGACGTGATCGCCGCGACCGACCACGACGTCGTCACCACCTACGAGGCCGCGCTCCGCGAGCTCGGCATCGAGGACCGCGTGCGCGTGATGCCGGGCGTCGAGACCACGGGGCAGATCCTGTTCTACGAGCCTCCCGGTTACGGGATCATCCCGCGCGTCATCGGTCACTACAACTTCTGGCCGCTCACGTACGACCGCGAGCTCCCACGGAACGGCGCGCCGTGGGACGAACGCCTCGAGCCGGGCGCGCTGTTCGATCGGGTCTCGCAGATCATGCCCGAGCGCGGCGTCATCCAGATGAACCACCCGTTCGCCTCGGCGTCGTTCGGTCGGGACGAGGGGTTCCTCTCGGCGATCGGGCTCGATCCGCGCCATGTGATCGGCGACGCCCCTCCGCCCAATACGCCGGAGGGGCAGCTCGTGAAGCGCCCGTTCGGCGGCCGGCGCGCACTCGACTTCGACACGCAAGAAGTGATGAACGGCACGAGCACGCGCCAGTTCCTCCATTACCGGACGGCGTGGCACGCGTTCCTCTCGCAGGGCATCCTCCGCGCCGGGACGGCGAACAGCGACTCGCACACGCTCGCGGTCGAGGTGCTCGGCTACCCGCGCAACCTCGTCTTCGGTGGGCATTCGCTCGCGTCGTTCGATCGCGAGCGCTTCAACGCCGACGTGAGGGTGGGGCACATGATCGGCACGAACGGCCCGGTGATCGTCGCGTCGATCGACGGGCGAGGCCCGGCGCTCGAGCCGTTCGCACCGTCCGCGTCCGCGGAGCTGTCGCTCGAGGTCCGCGCCGCTCCGTGGATCCCGGTCGAAGAGATCCGCGTGCTCGTCAACGGCAAGCTCGTGCGCACCATCGGAGGTGACGCCATCGCGCGCCCCGCGGATCCGTTCGGCAAGGACGGGCTCGTGCGCTTTCGCGGCTCGGTGCGCGTCGCGGAGCTGATCGGCGCGCTCGCGCCCGACGAAGATGCGTGGATCGTCGTCGAGGCAGGTCTCCCGCTGCGGCCCGCGGCGGACCTGGACGATGACGGCCTCCCCGACACGACCGACAACGACGACAACGGCGTGATCGACGCGCGCGATCGCGCCGGACGCGGCGATGACGACTGCTACGAGGAGCCTCCGCGCCCTCGCGAGACCGACGCCCGCTTCCACGCGTACACGATCGCGCACGGGCACTGGAGCACGGCATTCACCAATCCGTTCTTGATCGATCGCCTCGGTGACGGATGGAGGCCGCCTCGCCGATGAAGCGATCGACCCGCGCGCTTCTTCCAATGACGTTCGCGCTGCTCGCCGCGTTCGTCGCGAGCACGCCGGCGCCCGCGGCCGGCTGCGAAGGGCAGGGCTATCATCCACGTGCCGCCGGGACTCCCGTGCGCGTGCCCCTCGGTCCAGGTGATCTCGGCGTCTTGCCCGAGGCATGCGAGGCGACGGAGGCGTCGCTCGAGACGCGCGCCGCGGTCCTGATCGCCACATCCGATCTCTACGGCTCGCTCCAGGCAGGCGTGGGCCTCCGCGGCCGTGCCGTCGTGGCCGACCGCACGTGGCTCTCGCTCTGGACGCCGTCGCTCGAGTATCGCTTCGTCGCGAACGCTACCGTCGAGGCGGAGCGGGTGAGCCTCGGCGGCACCGTCCTCGGCGCGCACCATCGACTTCCGATCGGAGAGCGCGCGTCGGTCGCGCCATTCGCACGACTGCTCCTTCCGACGGAGACCGGGTTTGCCCGCGCGGCGCGTTGGGGAGGCGAGCACGGCGTGGTCGCGACGACGCGCGTGCGGGAGCGCGTCGAGCTGGTCGGCGGCTTCGCGTTCACGCTCGTCTCGGTCGTCAACGGCGGACGCGCGCACTCGATGCTCGGAGAGTCGCTCTCCGCGGATCTCGTCTATCGCCCGTGGCGGGCGTTCGCCGTCGCCGGCGGCCTCGGGACGCGCTTCGCGCTCGCGGACGTGAAGCCGTTCGAGTCGTTCGATCCACGTCTGGCGCTCCGCATCTATCCCGTGCGCGGCCTCTTCATCGTCCTCGGAGGCGCAGTGCCGCTCTGGGGACGAGACCGCACGGACGTCGGGCTCGCGCTCTCGATCGGATATCAGGGCTGATCGAGCACGGGCGCCGAAGAGCGCCCGGACGTCTCGAGGGCTCAGGAGCTCGAGAGGTAGCTCGCGATGCGGCCTTCGATGACGCGGACCGCGTCGGTGCTCGCGTAGCTTTCGGGGAGGACGTACTTGCCGTCCTTGCGGCCTAGATAGCCCTGGTCGACGAATGCGAGGAACGCGTTGTCGAGGATGGAGCGGCTCACGGCTTCGCGGCACGCGATTTCGCCGGCGAGGAACATGCGCTCGCCGGTCGTGATGGCGCGCTTGGTCAGATCCTTCGGGGCGAGGGGGCCCTTGAGCAGGACGGCGCACGTGCGCGCCGCGACGCGATAGCCTTCAACGAAGCTCTGGATCATTCGCACGTGCAGGAGCGCACGTTCGCGGCCTTCGCCTTCGCGTGCGAGGCGGATGAAGGCGCTGTCGTCGGCACGGCCCTCAGGGTCGGCCTCGACCTCGCCATCGGCGAGCATCGCTTGCACGGTCTCGTCGAAGATCGTCTCGAACGTCGCGTCCGCGCGGAACTGGAACTCGTACTTGAAGAGTCGCGATAGCGCCTGCACTCGCTCGGCGAGGTGCGCGCGCGTGATGCCCTGCGGGGCGACCGCATGGAGCGGCGTCGCGATCATCGCGCGCGACACGAAGAAGTGGACCATCAGGTTCTTCGAGATGTCGAGCGACAGGCGCGCGACGTCCGGGACGACGTAGACGGCCTCGGGCCCCGGACGGGGGCGATCGCGCCTCTCGCCGACGGGCACGCCGGGCTGGTGCGTCTCGACGTGGCCCGCACGGTGGAACAGCTCGCATGCCTCACGGATCGCGCCGTGCCGGAGGATCGGCTTCGTGCTCGAAGGGCTCGCCTCCGACCAGGCCTCCAGCGAGACGAGGAGGGAAGGCGTGAACCGCGCCTCGTACCCACGGAGGATCCGCGCGAGGCGTTCGCACGCCGCCACGAGGTCCGCGTGCGAGATGCCGCGCTTGCCGTGGGTGAGGAGCGCCGCGGCGACGAGCGCGCTCGGCGTGATCGCCGTCACGCGGTTGATCTCGTTCATCACGCGATACGCGAGGCGCGTGACGAGCGCGCGGCGCCGCGCGGGCGTGAGCACGCCCTTGCTCTCACCGAGCTCCGACATGACGCCGTCGATCGTGAGCAGCTCACCGAACTGGACGTTGAGCCGGCCGTACCGACCGAGCGCCGTCTCCGCTGCCGCGACGAGGCCGCGGACGTCTTCCTTCTTCTTCTCTCCGCCCGTGAGCTCGCGGACGTACTCGCGCTCTTCGACGACGCGCTCGTAGCCGATCGAGATCGGGCAGAAGTACACCCTGCGCGCAGGCCCCGCGCCCGACTCCGCCGCGCCGAGCACGGCATCGACGACGATCGAGAGGAGCCCGAGCTTCGGCGGCAGGAGCTTGCCCGTGCGTGAGCGCGCACCCTCGAGGAAGAACTCCAGCGGCCAGCCGTCGATGATGAGCCGCCGCATGTACGCGTCGACGACGGCGCCGTAGAGGCGATCGCCGCGGAAGCTCCGGCGGATGAAGAACGCGCCGCCGCGACGGAGGATGGGGCCGAGCGGGAAGAACGCGAGGTTGTCGCCGGCCGCGACGAGCGGGACCGGCATGTTCGCCTGCATGAACAGGCGCGTCAGGATGATGTAGTCGACGTGCGATTTGTGGCTCGGCAGAAGGACGAGCGTGCCGTCCTTCGAGGCCGCTCGCACGCGCTCGAGCCCTTCTTCGTCGACCTCGAAGGCGCTGTACATCCGCGCGACCGTCTGATCGAACGCGGCGTCCATCGCACGGAGCGCGTTCGGATCGAGCTCCGTCTCGAGCTCACGCACCATCGCGAGCGCCCGCCACCCGAGCACGCGCCGCTCCGTCTCGCCTTCACCCGCCATGTCGCGGATGACCTTCTGGAGGCGCGGGCTGCGAACGACCTGATCGCGGAGACGGTCCGCCGGCTTCTTCGTCGGGCCGACGACGGCCTGCCGTTCGCGCTCGAGGCGACGCAGCAACGTGTACGTCAGGCGCCGGACGAGCACGTCGTCGCTCGGGCTGTTGCCCTCTCGATCGGGCTTGGCCTCTTGCGCGAGGAACTCCTGGAGATCGACCGGATCGCCTGCGCGGAGCGTGACGTGCCGCCAGTTCATCAAGAACTGGGTCACCGTGCGTATCTTGCCCGGCCACTCGCGCGGTCCGAACAGCGAGTCGACGATGTTGTGCTTTCGCTCGTCGGGGCTTCGCGTCCAGACGAAGACCTGAGGCACGAGCAGGATCGGTGTCTTCGACGCGCGCTGCGCTTCGAGCACCGTACGAAGGAAGGTGTCACCTTCGGTCTTGCCGCGCGTCGGGATCGCGCGCGGAGCACCACCGCGACGGGGGATCCTCGGCGGGGGCTCGAGGATCGACGGCGGCCGCTTGAGGAACAGAGCAGCCGAGGCTCCCTCGTCGATCGCGCGACGGAGGCGCCCGACGTCGTCGGCCTCCGTACGCGGCACGAGTGACGAGAGCAGACCGCGCCCCGTCATCTTGGGCTCGAGCACCCAGAGCCCGAGATCGTTCGCGAACCGCACGCGCGGAAGCTCGAGCTTCTTCGTCAGGTAGTCGAGCGCGAGGAAGTCGACGAACGAGAGGTTCCGCAGGACGTAGACGACCGTCCCGCGTGCCTCGGCCTCGCGGACCTGCTTCGCCCAGGTCTGATCGATGTCGATCTGCTCGAAGAAGCGTTGATAGACCCACGCCAGCGCGGGGTTCGGCTCGTACGAGGAGAGGCGGTCACGTCCCATCGGCGGGTCGTCTTTACGTCCGTTGTCGCTCCGCGCGCTAGCGCGGGATGCGTCCCCTCCCGTCGAGAACATCGGCCCCCCCTGGTCTCTCGAATCAGATGTCGTGCTCGATGATGCGCGCGGCGACGGGACGGGCCGGCTGCGCCCATCCCGCGACGCTCAGCCGCCGAACGTCCGGCGGAGGACTTCGTGCACCTTCTTGACCGCGTCCGGCGTGAGCCCGGTCTTCGTTCCGTACGGCCACGAGTGATTGAACATCTGGACCTGCTCGCACGAGAGCGAGACGAGGATGTCCGCCGGCGCGTTCGGGTTCGGTGCGCCTTGCACCGTGCCGCCCGGCATCGGTTGGCCGATCTGGAATCCGAACTCCGCGTACATGCACGACTGCCGCGGGTTCTGGAAGTTCGACTCCTTGCCGAAGATGTCGAGGATCTCCTGGTGCGTCTTGCTGTCCGTGACCGACGTCGTCCCGACGATGCGGAAGTTGTAGAAGCGCTGCACGTTCTCCCCGGACGGCGGCGCCGTGCCCGGAATGAGACCCGGCGGGAGGAGTCCCGGCGGAAGCAGCTGGCCGGCGCCGGCGATCCACTGCTGGATCTGCGGAGGGATTTGAATCGGCGCGGCCGCGCCCGCCTGCGCAGGCTGCTGCTCGAAATCGAGGAGGCGGTGCACCGTGACGGGCTGGCTCTTCATGCTCTCGAACGGCTGCGAGAGGCTCGAGCTGCAGCCGGTGCTCGAGGCGATGGCGACGAGAGAGCCGGCAGCGACGAGAAATACAGCGGCAATGCGCTTCATGGCGCCGACTCTAGCATGCTCTCCCAGAGCGGAGTACGAGCTACGCTTCGTAGAGAGCCGTCGACAGCGACGCGCGACAGTGAGAGAGAGCGGCAGCGAGGCAAAGCATGTTCCGGATCAAAAAGCTCGATCACGTCGCCATCTGTGTCCCCGATACGGATGAGGCCATTGCCAAGTACAAGCAGGTTCTCGGCCTCGATCCCGAGGTGCGCGAAGTCGTCGCATCGCAGAAGACGGAGGCGACGCTGCTTCCGATCGGCGAGACGAGCCTCGAGCTCATCTCTCCGAAGGGCAACGACGGGCTCGTCCGTTTCCTCGAGAAGAAGGGGCCGGGGCTCCATCACATCGCGGTCGAGGTCGAGGGCATCGAGAGCGCGCTCGCGACGCTGAAGGCGCTCGGCGTTCCGCTCGTCGACGAGACCCCGCGCAAAGGCGCGCGGGGGCACAAGGTCGCATTCCTCCATCCGAAGGCAACCGGCGGCGTGCTCGTGGAATTAGTCGAGCCGGACGGCGACCACGCGACGGACGGAACGCACGAGGAGCCGAAATGATCTTCCGCCAGCTCTTCGACAAGGAATCGTCGACGTACACGTATCTCGTCGGCGACGAGCGGACGGGCGAGGCCGCCCTGATCGATCCCGTCGTCGAGCACCTCGAGCGCGATCTGAAGCTCGTCTCCGAGCTCGGGCTCCGGCTCGTGGGCGTGTTCGACACGCATGTGCATGCCGATCACGTGACCGGAGCAGGCAAGCTCCGCGAGCGCACGTCGGCGACCACGCACGTCTCGGCGCGTGGCGGCGCGCCGTGCGCGGACGTCGAGATGCAGGACGGCCACGTCGCCCGCATCGGTGGCGTCACGATCACGGCCCGCTCCACGCCCGGCCACACGAACGGCTGCATGTCGTTCGTCGTCGCCGCGGACGGGGAACGCCTACGCGTCTTCACCGGCGACACGCTCCTCGTCCGCGGATGCGGACGCACGGACTTCCAGGAAGGCGACGCGGCGACGCTCTGGCGTTCGGTGCACGAGAAGCTCTTCACGCTTCCGGACGACACGCTCGTCTACCCGGCGCACGACTACCGCGGCTTCACCGTGTCGACGATCGGCGAGGAGAAGCGCCTCAATCCGCGCCTCGGCGGATCGATGACGATCGACTCCTTCGTCACGCTGATGAAGAACCTCGATCTGCCGCCGCCCGGCAAGATCCACGAAGCCGTTCCCGCGAACCGCGCGTGCGGGCAGCGCGCGTAGCGGCCACCCAGGCGCGCGAAGCTCACGCGCAGACGAAATCAGAGCCCTCGACGAAGCCACGCTCGGCGAGCTGTCCGCGCACGATGTCGCGTGCTCCGTAGACGGCGATGGCCACGACGAGGAGGGCGCGCTCACACTTCGCGCGCTCGAGCCCGCGCTCGACGTCGACGATCGGCGCGCCGCGGCGGGTGCGGCCAATCTTGAGGGGATCGATGTCGATGAAGAACGACACGCGTCGCCCGTTCGCGTCGAGCTCGCGCGCGAGCCGCACGCCGTAGGCCCCAGCTCCCCAGATACCGAACGGCCGATCGATCCGCTTCGCGAGATGCCGCGCGCGAAGGCGTCGCAAGGCCTCGAACGAGAGGCGCGGATCGTTCCAGGTCACGTTCTGGCCGTGGATGCGCCAGCGGAGGAGCACGCGCGGGACCTTCGCGATGCCCCAGCCCGCATCGACGAGGCGGAGCCAGAGGTCGTAGTCCTCCGCGAACTCACCCGAATGGAATCCGCCGACGGCATCGAGCGCCGAGCGGCGCAGCATCGTCGAAGGGTGGCAGATCGGCGACTCGATGAAGATGGACCGCGCGTGGTCGCCGGCGCTGACGAGGCCGTTCTGCCAAGCCACATACCGGCGAATGCCTTCGCCGGCGCTCTCGCCGAACGGCTCGACGCGCGTGGCGACGGCGCCGAGCGACGCATCGGACTCGAGCAGTGCCCGCTCGGCTTCGAGGCGGCCAGGCAGCGAGATGTCGTCCGCGTCCATCCGCGCGATCCACTCGCCGCGGCATCGGTCGAGACCTCGCATGAGCGCGCCCGCGACACCGACGCCGCCGGTCGAGACGTTGACGACGCGCCCATCGCGTGCTGCGAGCGCCGCCGCGATCGCCGGTCCGTCATCCGTCGATCCGTCGTCGACGGCGACGAGCTCGTCCTCCGGGCCCATGTCGTCGAGGACGCTCGTGGCCGCTTCGCGCAGGGTCGCGCCGGCGTTGCGGTAGGGGAGGAGGACGGAGATCACCTTTTCACGATTAGCGCCGGATCGTCCTCCGGAGTGGGCGATACGTCAGAACAGGGCGAACCGTGATGATGGCGACGCGGTGCGAAAGGCCCATTTTTCCCGTACGGAGGCGAGGTGAGGAGGTCTCCCGCCGCGCCCCCGAACCCTCGCAGATCGGCCTTCCGTTACGGTGCTGTGACACGCATGAAAGCTAACCCGACCGGCCGAGACTTGGTGTAACGTCCGGCCATGATCATTCTCGGGAAATCCAGAGTCGTCGCGACCACCGTCGCTCTCGCTCTGGCCTCGTCCTTGAGCCTCTCGCTCGCCGCTCCTGCCTCCGCGCAACCGGCTGAAAAGCCTGCTGCGCCCAAGCCTGCAGCGCCGGCGGCCTCCGCGCCGAAGGCGGCCGCCCCGACGGCCCCCGCATCTGGGACCGCGCCGAAGCCGGGTGATGCGAAAGCGCTCTTCGCGGCCGGTGAGAAGAAGTTCAAGGCGAACGACTTCGCCGGAGCGCTCGCCGACTTCGAGGCGTCGCAGGCAGCGAAGGCGGACCCCGCGACCGAGCGTTACATCGCGCTCAGCCACGACAACCTCCAGCACTTCGCAGAGGCGGTCGCGTCCTACGACAAGTTCATCGCCGAGAATCCTCCGAAGATGAAGGATCAGGTCGAGGAGGCGAAGAAGCGCGTCGAGGCGATCAAGGCCATGCCCGGCAAGGTGAAGGTCGAGACGACGCCGCCCGGCGCTTCGATCGTCATCGACACCGCGCAGGCGCCGTACGAGAAGGTGACGCCGGTCGAGATCGAGCTCCCGCCCGGCAAGCACACCCTGCTCATCGGCGCCGAGGGCTACGAGAACACGACGAAGGAAGTCGAGGTCGGCTACGCGTCGAAGCAGGAGGTCAAGGCCGAGCTCGTGAAGAAGGAGGCGCCGCCGCCGCCCCCGCCGCCG
>JAEXCN010000111.1 GCA_023402175.1 Pseudomonadota bacterium
CCGCACGCCCGCTCATGTCCGCGCGGCCGGCGAGAGAGCGAGCGAAGCGAGCGAGCGAGCAACGAGAAAGACGGTCGCGAGCGTCTGGCGCTCGGATCGTGCGCGCCGCGTGGTAGCCTCATGAACCAATGCTTCCCCTCGAGAAGCTCGAGCAGCTGACCCGACGTTACACCGAGCTCGACGAGCTCATGTGTCGTCCCGACGTGCTCACCGATCGCAATCAGCTGAGCAAGCTGACGAAGGAGCGGAGCGACCTCGAAGCGCTCGTCGCGACGTATGGACGCTATCGCGACGTCCAGAAGAAGCTGAGGGAGGACGAAGAAGCGCTCGCCGATCCGGAGCTCCGCGAGCTCGTGGAGATGGAGATCCCCGAGCTGCAGTCGTCGCTCTCGGACCTCGAGCGGCAGATCCAGCTGCTGCTCCTTCCGGCGGACCCGAACGACAAGAAGAACGTCATCCTCGAGATCCGTGGCGGCGAAGGCGGGGAGGAGGCGGCGCTCTTCGCGGCCGATCTCTTCCGCATGTACGGCCGCTACGCCGAGACGAAGGGTTGGACGATCGAGGTCCTGTCGCTCAGCGAGAGCGCGACCGGCGGCTACAAGGAGTGCATCGCCCTCGTCAGCGGCAAGGACGTCTATTCGCACCTGCGGTTCGAAGGCGGCGTGCATCGCGTGCAGCGTGTGCCGGCGACCGAGACGCAGGGACGTATTCACACGTCGACCGCGACCGTCGCGGTCCTTCCCGAAGCGGACGACGTCGACGTGCAGATCGACGAAAAGGACCTCGAGATCTCGATCGCCGCGAGCGGCGGACCTGGCGGGCAGGGCGTCAACACGACGAACAGCGCGGTCCAGATCCAGCACAAGCCGACCGGCATCATCGTGAAGTGTCAGGACGAGCGCTCGCAGCTGAAGAACAAGGCGAAGGCGCTGAAGGTCCTGAAGAGCCGCCTCCTCGACATCGAGCGCGAAAAACAAGACGCCGCGCTCTCGGCCGAGCGCCGCGGAATGGTCGGCACCGGCGAGCGGAGCCAGAAGATCCGCACGTACAACTACCCGCAGAACCGCGTCAGCGATCACCGCATCAAGCTCACGCTGAACAAGCTCGAGCGCATGATCGAGGGCGACATCGACGAGCTCGTCACCGCGCTCCGGACACACCGGCAGGCGGCGCTCCTCAACCAGGTCAATGGTGGCGGTGCGATGAGCAACATGTTCGCCGGCGGCGACGACGAGGATCTGTGAACCATCGCTCTTCGCCCCCTCCGGCGCGAACGCGGTCTCCGAGCGGACGACCACCTCGCGATCTGGGCGAGAAGCACGTCGAGGCGTTGACGGTCGCGATGGTCGTTGCGCCGGGCGTCTACGTTCGCAATCGAATGTTCGATCTGTTCACCTCGTCGGGCGCGCGCCGTGCACGGACACGCGCCGGCGTCGTGCGCGGGATCGTCCCGCAGCTCGCCCGCGCGACGAGCGTCACGGTGGTGGGCGAGCCCCGCGGCGGCGACACGACGTTCGTCCTTCGTTACGCGATCCCGTCGATGCGACTCACGCGCGTCGTCGAGCTGTCGGCAACGGAGCTCGCGGCGCTGAGGCTCGTCGCCGATCGCGCGAACATCCGGTGCCTTCCCGTGGGGGCCGCCGACCGGGAGCTCGTGTCGAGGGCGCTCGCGAGGCTGATGGAACGTGACGTGTCGTTCGACGTCTCGCGTCTCGCGCGCGAAATCGCGGCGCCGCCCATCGAGTGATCGTCCTCAGCCCGGGGGCCAGTGCATGTTGCGGCCGCCGAGGACGTGCACGTGGATGTGGTGCACCGTCTGCCCGGCCGCGTCGCCGTCGTTGATGACGAGGCGATAGCCGTCCTTCGTCAGGCCCTCCTGATCGGCCACCCGGCGCGCGGCGACGAGGATCTGCCCGACGGTCTCCGCGTCCGACGGCTCGAGGTCGTGGATGGCCGAGATGTGCTTTTTCGGGATCACGAGCACGTGCGTCGGCGCGACGGGGCGGATGTCCCGGAACGCGAGCGTGTGCTCGTCCTCGTACACGACGGTGGAAGGGACCTTCTTCTCGAGGACGTTGCAGAACAGGCAGCCCATGCCCGCAGCTTACGTCAGGTCGCGGCCGGCGCGCTGATCGAAGGCCGCCTTCGAGAGGCGCGCTCAGCGCTCGTACTCGAGCGCGTCCAGGGCGTCGCAGCGTGCTCGGGGCGCATCCAGGCGCCGCGCTGCGTACGCGATCGCGCCCAGGGGCAGCGCATGTGCGGCCTCCTTCGAGAAGAGCGAGCCACGCAGACAAAATGAGAAAAGCCCGCGCGCGTGAGCATGCGGGCTTCCCTCGGACTCGCGTGCGCGTCAGCCGCGCACCGAGGTCACTTGTTCGCCGGGGGCGTCGCCGTCGTGCCGGCCGGAGCGGCCGTGTCGGTCGTCGCCGGGGCGGCGGTGCTCGCCGGGGCCGTCGTGGTGGCGGCCGGCGTCGAGCTGGTGGTCGACGGATCGGTGGCCGGCTTGTTGTCGCTGCCGCCGCAGGCCGCCGCGAGGACCGCAATCGCGGAAAGAACGAAGAGCTTCTTCATGATTATTGCCTCCAGGGGCGCTGTTTTCGACCGTTTCGCCGGCCCTCGTCAAGGAAAAGCGGCAGCTTCGGATGGGATCTCCGCGCGCGGAGCAACGCTTGCGAGGTGACGCATGTTAGTCTCGCTGCCACTCCGCGATGGAAAAGCAGAAGGATTTCACACGAGGTGTGCTCGGAGCGAGGACCGCGGTCCTCTGTGCCCTCCTCGTCGCGTGCGGGGGCTCGAACGCGAGCGGAGCTTCGTCATCCACTTCAGGAAGTCACATGCCCGACGCTGCCCACGGGGACCACGGCGCTGGTGGACACGGTCATCACCACCGCTTCGACGACGCCGCAGGTTGGGCGAAGGTGTTCGACGATCCCGCGCGCGACGAATGGCAGAGGCCGGCGCGCGTCGTCGAGGTGATGGCGATCTCGCCTGGGATGGCCGTCGCCGACGTCGGCGCGGGCACCGGCTACTTCGCTCCGCACCTCTCGCGCGCCGTCGGTCCTGCCGGCAAGGTCATCGCGGAGGACGTCGAGCCCGACATGGTGAAGTGGATCACCGAGCGGGCGAAGCGCGAGAACCTCCCCAACGTCGAGGGGCTCCTCGGCGGAAAGGATGATCCTCGGCTCGCACCGGCGAGCGTCGATCGCATCCTCGTCGTCGACACATGGCATCACGTCGATGATCGTCCAGCGTTCGCGAAGAAGCTCGCCGCGGCTCTGAAGCCGAACGGTGCGGTCTTCATCGTCGATTTCACGATGGACTCACCGCACGGTCCGCCGAAACACGCGCGGATCGAGCCGAACGCCGTCGCTCGTGACCTCGCGTCGGCGGGCCTGTCCGCCGAGATCGTGGAGGACGCCGGGCTTCCGAACCAGTACATCGTGCGCGGAAAGCGCTGACGCGCTGACGCGCTGACGCGCTGACGCGCTGAAGCGCGGAAGCAATGAGGAGGGGCGATACATGAGTGAATCGATCGAGGCGAGGCTCGTCCATCCCGTCACGCCCGAGAGAGCACCGTCGTGAGCACGAACCTGCCCCCTACCGCGCGCTCTCATCGCGGCCTTCGAGCGATCCTTCTCGCGAAGGCTGCGGTCGGCGTGGCGCTCGCGGGCGCGATCGCCATGGGCTTCTGGCTGCGGGCTCACGGGCTCTCGCTCGGCGAATTCACGAACGAGCTCCGGCGCGGGGAAGCACCGCGCTACGACTGGACGTCGATCGATCGGAAGCACTGGCAGGCGGCATCCGGGACGACCGGCGAGCCTCCCGAGCTGACCGATGCGCGCGAGGGGACGAGCGCGGGGTGCCCCACGGGGATGGTTCGCGTGAAGGGGGCGTTCCGGCGCGAGCTCCACGGCGCAGCGACCGGCGAGGTCGAGCGCCTCCAGGACTCAGCGTGCACCGACTGGATCAGCCGAGAGTTTCCCGCGCGCTGCCGGACCTTCGATCGCGAGAAGATCGCGACGGAGGTCGCGAAGCTGCCGACGCAGCCGATGGACTACTGCATCGATCGGTTCGAATACCCGAACGTGCTCGGGCAGAACCCGATGATCGTCGCGACGTTCCGTGAGGCCGAGGCGACGTGCAAGAAGGCCTCGAAGCGGCTCTGCACCGAGAACGAGTGGACGTTCGCGTGCGAGGGCGAAGAGGTCCGGCCGTATCCGTACGGCTGGACGCGCGATGCTACGGCGTGCGTGATGGATCGCTCGTGGCGTCCGTTCACCGAAGGTGCGCTCCAGCCGCGTGACGGCACGAAGGCACGCGAGGAGCTCGATCGGCTCTGGCAGGGCGAGCCCTCCGGGTCGCGCGGCGGGTGCAGGAGCCCGTTCGGCGTCTACGACATGACCGGGAACGTCGATGAGTGGACGCGCAGCGTGAACCCCACCGGCTACACGTCGATCCTGAAGGGCGGCTACTGGGGGCCTGTCCGCGCACGATGCCGACCCGCGACGCGCGCGCACAACGAAGACTTCGTCGCGTACCAGCAGAGCTTCCGTTGCTGTGCCGAGTCGAACGCGGCTGTGCCGGCGCCCTTTCCGGCGCCGCCCGTCGCGGTGCTCGCCGATGCGGGCGTGCCGCTCGCGACGCTGCTCGCAGCCGACGCTGGACCTCCGAAGCCGACGGCCGATCTGGAGCTCGAGTGGACGCGGTCCGACGACGACGAGGTCGCCGCGATCACGAAAGCGCGCGCGGTCCGCTGCTCGACTTCGTCGTCCGCGAGCGTACGCACGGGCGCGAGCTCGCTGACGGCGGCATCGGCGCTGGTCGCGCTCGTCGGTCTCCGGCGTCGCCGTCGCAGCATCACATTCGGGGGCTAGCCCCCGAACCCCCAGGGAACCTCCTCCGTTCCGCTTCGCTGCACGTCGCGATCACGTTCGGGGGCAGAGCCCCCGAACCCCCAGGGAACCTCCTCCGTTCCGCTTCGCTGCACGTCGTCGGTCAGCAAGCGTCGTCGTGTGCCTTCTCGGGGTCGAGGACGCTGATGGGGCAGTCGTCTTCGTCGTCGAGGATGTCCTCGTCGTCGAGCGTGACCTCTTCGTCATCGGGACCGATGGCGATGGCGTGAGTGTCGTGCATGATGATGCATGCTCGAGCATGCGACGTGCCCGCGCCAACCACGCGTCTTTACACGAGCGCGAGGTCTACGGTCGTGTGACGGAAAGCGCCGACACATCACGGCTGACGCGCTCGCGCGCGGGGCAGCTTCGCGCGGGGCGCCGATGCGCACGCCGACGCGCAGCTCGGCTGCGTCGATCGCGACGAGCCAGAGGCGCGATCTCCCGCCCAGAGCTCGAGCCGGCTCACACGACCTCCGGCGCTTCCTCGGGTACGAGCGCATGCCCGGCGGGTCCGTACGCAGCGACGATGCGCTCCGCAGCGGCGCGCCCGCGTCCGCGTCGAGCGAAGGCGACGATCGCTCCACCGAAGCCGCCGCCGGTCATGCGCGCTCCGAAGACGTCGGGGTCGCCTTGCGCGAGCGCGACGAGGCGATCGACCTCCGGGACGCTCACCTCGAAGTCGTCGCGGAGTGAAGCATGCGACTCGTGGAGGAGCGCGCCGAGCGTGACGAGGTCCTCGATCTGCAGACACGCGACCGCCTCGACGACCCGCGCATTCTCCGTCATGACGTGCCGCGCGCGACGGCGCAGCGGATCGGGCAGCGCATCGATGCGCACCGGATCGGTGACGTCGCGAAAGCTCTCGACGCCGAGGAGGGCCATCGCGTCTTCGCACTCTCGCCGCCGAGTCGCGTATTCGCCCGTGGCGTGATGATGACCCACGCCGGAGTCGATGACGACGAGCTCGCCGCCGGGAGGGAGCGGATGACGCGACCAATCCAGTGTGCGCGTATCGATGAAGAGCGCGGTCGCCACGTCGGCGAGGCTGGCCGCCATCTGGTCCATGATCCCGACCGGCGCGCCCACGAAGTCCGTCTCGGCGGCTCGTCCGATCTTCGCGAGCGTGACGTCGTCGAGCTCGAGCGCGAAGACCTCGCGCAGCGCACGGAGCAGCGCGACCTCGAGCGCGGCGCTCGCCGAGAGCCCGGCGCCGATCGGCACGTTCGAGGTGACCACCGCGTCGAAGCCACGGATCGGGCGCGCTGCCGCTGCGAGCGCGACGGTCGTGCCCATCACGTAGTCCACCCAGGTGCCGCGCTTGGCTTCACGACCGAGCTCGAACGTCTCCATCCGACCAGCAGCGATCGACTCGCTCGTCACGCGGACGAGCCGATCGTCGCGCGGCGCGAGGGCGAGGCGCGTCGTCTGCGGGATCGCGACCGGCAGCACGTAGCCGCCGGTGTAATCGGTGTGCTCGCCGATCAGGTTCACGCGCCCGGGCGCACGCGCCGTGACGGCTGGAGGTGCACCGAAGGTCTCCGTGAACGTCGCGTCGAGCCCGATCATGCGCCACCTCCCACGACGTGAATCCGTATCACGGCGCGCCTCCACGCTCCGTCGGCGCAACACCCGTGAACACGACCGGCGGCGCCCTGGGGCGCTACCGCGATGCCTTGATCGAGCACGAGCCGGACCGGGCAGGGGCGTCCGTTGAGGATCAAGCGTCTGCCGTCCTCGCGTGCAACGGCGCCCGGCGACGGAGCGCCTCGTGGACGAGCGCGTGCATCCGCGCCCAGGTTCGATCCCACGATGTCTGGGCGAGCATCGCGTCGCGCGCACGCGCATGTTTGACGGCGCTCGGCGTTTCTCGGTCTGCGAGCGCGGCGTCGATCGCCGCGATGAATGCGCGCGGCTCGTCGGCGATCCTGACGAGGTTTTCGGCCCCGTACGGCTGCACGACATCGCGGATCGACGTCGATACGACAGGTCGTCCGGCGGCCAGGTACTCGAGCGTCTTCGTCGGGCTGATGAACTTCGTCGCGTCGTTGCGCGCGAACGGCATGAACGCGACGTCCCAGCCGGAGACGTACGCCGGCAGCTCGCTGTAGTGCCTCTGGCCCAGCCAGTGGATGTTGCGCCGGCGCGGAAGATGCGCCGGGTCGATCTTCGCGACCGGTCCCACGAGGACGAGATGCATGTCGGGTCGCTTCGCGGCGATCCCGTCGATGAGCGGAAGATCGAGCCGCTCATCGACGACGCCGAAGTAGCCGATGCGCGGATGGGGAATGCTCGCCTGATCCGCCGGATCGAGCAGGGCGCTCCGCGCCGTCGCGAAATGCGCGAAGTCGACGCTGCTCGGGAATGGGTAGACGCGAGGATGCCGTGAGCGCTTGGCCTCGTAGAGGCTCGGACCGCCCGTGAAGACGATGTCGGCCACCGCGAACAGCTCACCCTCGCGCTGGCGCAGCTCCGAAGGGGCGGCGTGGAGGTTCGAGAGCTCGTCCATGCAGTCGTAGACGAGACCGGAGGCGCTGATCCCACGTGCCATCGGGAGCGCCATCGGGGTGTACAGCCAGAGGAGAGGGCGCTTCACCTGTGCACGTGCGACGAGCTGCTGGACGAGCGCAGTCAGGACGCGATCGATCGCGTCGCGCGCGGTCCCCGGCGGCAGGTGAGGGACGGCGACGTGCAGCCCCCCTTCGATCCGATCGACGTCCATGCGCGGCTCGGCAGCATCGAAGACAGGCTCCTCGACGTAGAAGACGCGGCGATCGCGCGCGCATCGGATCATGAGGTGGTTCGGGCGCTGGAACACGAACCCCCAGCGGAGATGCGACAGACAGACGACGTCATCGAACATGGGCATTCTCCTCGTCGTGCGTCCGTACGGCGCCCACCATCCCTCCTGGCGCGGGGATCCCCGTCGCGAGCACCGCCATCGCGCCGATGACGTCTGCATCGAACATGCCCTGTGGCACTGGACGCCCGAGCTCGTATCCGCGCCGGTGTAATAGAGCACGTAGTGGCGCTCTCGCCGGAGGACCGACGGCGCCCACGTGAGCCCGCGTTCGCGCGCGGCCCACGACGGCAACGTCGGGAGCGCATCGGGCAGCATCGCCCAGGTCGTGAGATCGCGCGATCGCGCGACCTGCACGTTCCGCCCCTTCGCTCCGGTGGCGAACGCGCAATCGCCGTCGTCTCGTCACGCTCTAATAGAGCGAAGCGCACCGAACAGGGCTGTCCCCGCGGCTCGAACGGGACCGTTGCGGCCGATCGCGTCCGCGCCTTGCAGGGGACGCGAGCCGATGACCGACGCAGCGCCGGACTCTGCCACGTGCTCGAGCGAAGCCGTTTCGCTCGAGAGGCCGCTCACACCAGCAATCTCCGCCACTCCGCTGTTCGAGAGCGTCTTCCTCGGCGGGTTCGAGTGCTCGTGTCAGAAGCTCGCCGACGGCCGACGCCTCGACATGCTCGCGAGCACACGGCACGACGAGCTCGTCGCTGGCGACTACCTCCGCCTCCGGAACGTCGGGATGACGGGCTGTCGCGACGGTGTCCCGTGGGCGCTCGTCGAGCGCGGCGGTCGGTTCGACTTCTCACGGTTCACGCCGATGGTCCGCGCAGCTCGGCGGCATTGTGTCGACGTGATCTGGGACCTGATGCACTTCGGGTGGCCGGACGACGTGGACCCGTTCGATGCGTCCTTTCCGATGCGGTTCGGACGCTATGCGGCAGCGTTCGCGCGATGGCTCTCGCTCGAGACCGATCGCCCGACGTTCGTGGCTCCGGTCAACGAGATGTCCTTCCTCGCCTGGGCCGGCGGTGACGTCCGGTGCTTGAACCCATTCGAAGCCGCACGCAGTGTCGAGCTCAAGGCGCAGCTCGTGCGCGCGACGATCGAGGCGATCGAAGCGATCCGCCTGATCCTCCCGGGCGCGCGCTTCCTGCAACCCGAGCCGGTCATCAACATCGTCCCTTCGCAGGAGCACTGGAAGACGTGGGCGCGCGTCGAATCGGACAACCTGCTCCAGTACCAGGCGTGGGACATGTTGACGGGACGCGTGTGGCCCTCGCTCGGAGGGAATCCGCGCTACCTCGACATCGTCGGCGTCAACTTCTACTCCGACAACCAGTTCACGTCCGAGGGCGAGACCGTCGAACGCGGCGACGTCCGGTATCGGCCGTTCGCAAAGATGCTCCTCGACGTGTGGCGTAGGTACGAGCGTCCGATGATCGTGTCGGAGACCGGAAGCGAGGGCGCGGGTCGCGCGCCATGGCTCCGCTACGTCAGCGGGCAATGCATCGCGGCGCTCCGCCAGGGCTGCGAGCTGCACTCCGTGACGCTGTATCCGATCGTCAACCACCCGGGTTGGTCCGACGATCGACACTGTCGCAACGGACTCTGGGATTACGCCGACGAGACCGGGCGCCGCGAGCCGGACGCCGATCTGCTCGCCGAGATCCTTCGCGAGACGCCGCGGCTGGAAGCGGCGCGGAGCACGATGCTCCGCGAGCGCACGGCGGCGCGGCATGCCGCGAATGGGGGCTGAAATGTCGGCGGACGCCGCTGCGGCTTCCATCGCTCGAGAGCGCGCGCCGGCGGGTGCTTTTCGGCTCCTCCGAGAGCTGTTTCGCTACGTGGGCCCGCACCGGAGGTACGTCGCCCTCACGCTCGCGTTCGGCGTGCTCGGGCTCGGCCTCTCATACGTGTACCCGTGGATCATCGGCACCGTCGTCGATCTCCTCGCGGCGACGTCGAAGCCGTTCGCCGAGCGACGAACGACGTTGATCTACATGACCGAGCTCGCAGGCGCGACTGCGGTGCTCCACGCCGTCGTCGTGTACGGTCGCGGCCACTTCAACGTCCATCTCGGGCACCACGTCGTCACGGACCTGCGCCACGCGTTGTTCGATCACATACAGAGCCTGAGCCTGCAGTTCTTCACGAAGGAGCGCACGGGCTCCGTGCTCTCGCGGATCCTCCACGACGTCCACGAGTCGACCGCGCTCATCTACACCGGCGTCATCGTCGCGGCGATGGATGCCGTGCAGCTGCTCATCGCGCTCGTCCTGATCACCGCGATCAGCTGGAAGCTCACGCTGGCGTGCGTCGCGCTGTTCCCGCTCTACGGGCTCGTGTTCGCCGTGATGAACCCACGGGTCCGGCGCGCGAGCGAGCGGATGCACGGCCAGTTCTGCCGGATCTCGGGCAACGTCTCCGAGCAGCTCGCGGGGCAAGCCCTCATCAAGACGTACACCGCCGAAGCGCGCGAGCTCCGTCGCTTCACCAAGGAGCTCCAGCACCACCACTCGCTCGTCACGCGACAGAGCCACGATGGTCACCTCGTCGCGGCGGGCGGGGAGGTGCTCGTGAACTTCGGCACGACCATCGTCATCGGCTACGGCGGATGGCTCGCGCTCGGCGGAGAAATGACGCCCGGCATGATGACGCGGTTTCTCGGCTACATGCTCATCATGTTCGGACCGGTGCGCCGGTTCGCCGAGCTGAACATCACCTACCAGACGAGCTTCTCGGCGATGAACCGCGTCTTCCGCGTGCTCGACATCACGCCGAGCATCGTCGAGCCTTCACGGCCGCTGAGGACGTTCCCGCCGGCGGGCGACGTGCGCTTCGAGAACGTGCGCTTCCGGTACGACCAGCGAACACCGGAGACGTCGGCGCGCATCGACGACGATGTCCCAGGCGCGACCTCGGAAGCGTCGCCTCGTGTGAACGCGCCTTGGGTGCTCGACGGGATCGACCTCGAGGCGAGGCAAGGCGAACGGATCGCGATCGTCGGTCAGTCGGGGAGCGGGAAGACGACGCTCGTGTCGCTCCTTCCGCGCCTCTACGACGTGGTCCAAGGCCGCGTCCTCGTCGATGGAGTGGATGTCAGGGACTACTCGCTTCGTGCGCTTCGATCGGCGATCGCGATCGTGCAGCAGGACGCATTCGTCTTCACCGGGACGATCCGCGAGAACATCGCGTACGGCCGTCCCGACGCAGAGGACGACGAGATCATCCGAGCAGCCGTGGCGGCGCATGCGCACGAGTTCATCGTGCGCATGCCCGACGGCTACGAGACGCACCTCGGTGAGCGGGGCGTGAACCTGTCCGGCGGACAGCGGCAGCGCCTATCGATCGCGCGCGCGCTGCTCAAGGATCCGCGCATCATCATCCTCGACGAGGCGACCAGCGCGCTCGACGCGGAGAGCGAGGCGATCGTGCAGAAGGCGCTAGAGGTCGTGATGGAGTCGCGCACGTGCTTCGTCGTCGCGCATCGTCTGAGCACGATCCGCAACGCCGATCGGATCGTCGTGCTCGAACGAGGTCGGGTGGCCGAGATCGGAACGCACGACGAGCTCATCGCGCGTGGTGGCGTGTACACGCGGCTCGTCCGCCATCAGACGAGGGGTGCGAGCCGGTGGCTCGGCGATCAGGAGGCGGCTCTCCTCACCGGATCGGAGTCCTGATCGACGTCGGTGACCGACGCGACCGACGTCACCGTCGACACCGAGGTCACGGTCGAGACGGTCGTCGACGACGACGGCGCAGACGCGTTGGCGATCCCCGGCGAGAGCACCGGAGAGCTCGGCGCGCGCGAGAGAACACGCACGTGCGCTCCTCTCGCAGCGAGGCGCTCGGCGGCCGCGAGCGCGTCCTCGAGGGTGGGGTAGGCCTCCGCCGACGAGCCGATGGCGCGGAGGAGCCAGATCTCACCCATGGGCATTACGTAATAGACCGCATCTCGCTTCATACACGACCTCCTCCCCACGAGTTCCCGTGGGTCCGGGCGTCAGCGTTCACGTGCGACGTGAAGCGTGGCTCTTCAGCTCTTCGGCGGCCCGGAGCGGGGGCCCTCAGCAACAGACGCGCCAGTGGATCGTGCGGCCGCCCACAGCACAGATGCGGAGCATGTCAGCGCGCGTTCACTCGCGCGATCGTGGCGTATTGCGACCGCGACCCGTGAACGTTGGCAGAACGCCTCGCATCGCACACGGTAACCCCGCGGACCCTGTGGAGAACTCGGGTGACACGGTGGCATCGAGCACGCCATGGCGATTTGACCCTGTTCGTCGGCCGCTCCGGCAGCGTGCCGCGCCGCTCCGACACGAGTGCCGCCTCGAATGCGTCGAGCGCCTCGGTCGGTCGTGCACGACGCGCGCTGCGAACGTCGGCCCCTCCGCGGCGTGGTAGCGTGGCGGCTCGGGTGCAGTCGTGAACCTCGAAGTCGTGACGAACGCGGTGCCGGCGCTCATCGCGTATCTCGATGCGACCGAAATTCATCGCTTCGCCAATGCCGCGTACGCGAAGCACTGCCGCCGCGACGCGGCGAGCATCGTCGGACGCTCGCTCCGCGAGATCCTCGGCGACGTCGACTACGCCAACATGCGGCCGCACGTGATGAGCGCGCTCTCCGGCCGCGCAGCCCGTTTCATGATCGAGCTCGACGCCGGCGACGAGAAGAAGAAGCGATGTGTCGAGGCTACGTTCACGCCCGACGTCTCCGAGGACGGGAGCGTGAGCGGCTTCACGGTGTTCGCCGTGGACGTGCGGGCGCACCGCTTCGCCGATCACGAGGCCACCGTCGAGCGTGACAACCTGCATCTGCTCCTAGAGCAGGTGCCTGCGGCGATTGCCGTGCTCCGCGGTCCGGATCACGTCTACGAGCTGTCGAATCCATTCAACCAGCAGCTCGCCGGCGGCCGTCAGCTCGTGGGGAACCCCGCACGCGAGGCGATGCCGGAGCTCGCCCAGCAGGGGCTGACGAAGCTACTCGACGACGTCCGTCGTACGGGACAGGCGATCGTCAGCTCCGAGCTGCCCATCGTCCTGCCTGGAAGCGGCGGACAACCGGAACGGCAAGCATGGCTCGCGGGGACCTATTCGCCGATGCGCGGTCGCGATGGAGACGTCGAGGGCGTGATCGCGTTCGCCTACGAGGTCACCGAGCAGGTGCAGGCGCGGAAAGCCGCCGAGGCGAACGAGGCGCGCTACCGAGCGCTGGCCGACGCGGTCCCGGCGATCGTGTGGCGTGCGAGGCCCGACGGCGTCGTCGAGATGTACAACGAGCAGTGGACCGAATTCACGGGTCAGGTGCCCACGCCCAGCACAGGTTGGGCGGACGCGATGCATCCGGACGACGTACCGATCGCGCTCGAGCGTTGGCGGGTTGCATCGTCGACCGCGCAGGTCGTCGAGATGGAGTTCCGCCTGAGGCGGGCGGACGGCGTCTATCGCTGGTATCTCGGGCGGAGCGTGCCGCTCGCCGACGACGACGGCAAGCTCGTGGCCTGGTTCGGTGCGGCGATCGACATCGACGATCAGAAGCGTGCGGAGGAGCGCCTTCGGTTCCTTGCCGAAGCGAGCAACGCCCTCGCGGCGTCGCTCGACTACAAGGAGACGCTGCGCAACGTCGCGAAGCTCGCAGTCCCGCGGATGGCCGACTGGTGCTCGATCATGCTCCGCGAGACCGACGACCGGCCGATCCGCCAAATCGTCGCCGCCCACTTCGATCCAACGAAGGCCGCGTTCGCCGAAACGTTCGCTCGGAAGTACCCGCCCGACCCGGACGAGTCCCAGGGGCTCGGCCGTGTGCTCCGCAGCGGAAAGGCGGAGCTGCATTCCGAGATCAGCCCCGAGCAGCTCGAGGCCGCAGCGCGCGACGCCGAGCATCTCGAAGTGCTTCGCGGGCTCGGCATGCGGTCGGTGATGATCGTGCCGCTCAACGCACGCGGTCGAACGCTCGGCGCCGTCGTGTTCGTCGCGGCGGAGTCGAGGAGGCGGTTCGACGACGCGGACCTCGCAGCAGCGCAGGAGCTCGCCGATCGTGCTGCGTACGCCGTCGACAATGCCGCCCTGTATCGGAGCGCGGAGGCGAGCTGGCGGTCAGCCGAAGAGGCGAGCCGCCTGAAGGAGGAGTTCCTCGCGACGGTCTCCCACGAGCTCCGGACTCCGCTCTCGGCGATCCTCGGCTGGGCGACGATGCTCCGATCGAAGTCCGATCCTGCCTCGTTCGAGAAGGGCATCGCGGTCATCGAACGCAACGCGCGCTCGCAGCTGCGCCTCATCGAGGACATCCTCGATGTCTCGCGCATCAATCGCGGACAGCTGCGCCTCGAGAGCCTTCCCATCGACGTCGTCGCGCTCGCCGACGACGTGATCCTCTCGTTCGGTCCAGCGACCGAGGCCAAGCACCTCGATCTCCGTCTCGACGCGGACGACCGCTGCCGCGTCGTCGGAGACCCCGAGCGGATCCGGCAGGTGATCTGGAACCTCGTGTCGAACGCGGTGAAGTTCACGCCGCCGCACGGGCGGATCGACGTCACGATCACCAAAGACGGCGATCGTGTCCGCATCCGTCTCCGCGACACGGGGCAGGGCATCTCGCCGGAGTTCCTCCCGCACGCCTTCGAGCGTTTCACGCAGGCAGACAGCAGCGCGACGCGCAAGGCGGGCGGCCTCGGCCTGGGCCTCGCCATCGTCCGGCACATCGCGGAGCTGCACGGCGGAACGGTCGACGTCGAGAGCGACGGGATCGGCAAGGGAGCGACGTTCATGGTCACGTTGCCCGAGAGGCCATTCGCGTCACCGGCCTCTCCTGCCATTGCGGAGCGCCGGCCGTCGACGCCCCCGCCTCCCGTGCGTCGCGGAATGCTCGCAGGAAGGCACGTCCTCGTGGTCGAAGACGACGACGACGCGCGCGAGCTCGTCGAAGCGCTCCTCGAAGCCGAGGGCGCGCGCGTCACCACGACCGCGTCCGCGGAGGACGCGCTGCTCTCGCTCGAAGCAAACGAAGCCGACGTCCTCGTCAGCGACATCGGGATGCCGATCCGCGATGGATACTGGCTCATCGAGCAGGTGCGGGCGCGCTGGCCAGCTCTTCCGGCGATCGCGCTGACCGCCTTCACCCGGCAGGAAGACGACGCCCGCGCGCGTGCGGCTGGGTTTGATCATCACCTTGGAAAGCCGGTAGAGCCGCAGCGTCTCGTGCAGGTCGTGGCGGCCTGCGAGGTCCGTCGGAGCGCCGAGGTCGTCGGGAAATAGCTCCGCTCGAGAGAGAGCTGGTTGACGGCAGGAGCTGCGCCCGGTATGCGTTCATCCCTGGAACGGCGCGGTAGCCAAGTGGTTAGGCAACGGTTTGCAAAACCGTCATACGTCGGTTCGAATCCGATCCGCGCCTCCGAAGAATCTCGCGAGCTTTGACGACCAGAGCCGCGACGTTCGCCGGGCTTGTGCCGGGCGCATCCATCTCACGCGCAGCGCGCTGAGCCAGCGTTCCCGTCGCGCGCGCGTGCCGCTCGGTGACCTTCACGCTCGAGTGCCCGAGCATCTCCTTCACCTCCTCGTACGACCAGGATCGCCCAGGCGCCGGTGAGGAGAAGCGTCGCGCGCGAGAGAGAGCCACGTCGACTTCTCGATCGTCGATCCGTGGTCCTTCACCTTGATCCCGTCGCACGGGTTCTCGTCGACGAGCTCGTTCTCGACGCCGTACGCGTAGACCGCGCGCAGCGTCAGCGCCATCATCTCGAGGCGGGTTCCGGGAATGCGAGCACGCACGCCGAGGGCGGGTGAGGGTGGACGTCGGCCGTGGTGCAGCTCGAGCGGTGCCGCAGGAAGGGTCGCGCGACTGTCCGTGTCGTGGTTACGATCCGTCGATGACGCCGCGCCAGGCCGACGTCGCATTCGTGCTCGAATCGGTGCCGGGCATCCGCGCGGTGTATGCGATCGACCACGAACGAGTCGACTTCGCGATCGAGTCGGAAGAAGGGTCGAGCGGCGTCCGCGCCTTCGTGGCCGCCCACTATGCGCTCCTGCGCGTGATGAGCCGTGAGGATGCGGCGCGCGTATGCTTCGTCACGACGACGTTGCCAGACGTCTTCGCCGCCCGCGCGCGACTTCTTCTGCTCACCGATGCAGAACGGAGGGCTGCGCGGGGACGTGTTCCGCCGCCGCCCGCGCCCTCGCCTGCCCCCGAAGACGACGAGAAAACGAGACGCGCGCCGAGGGTGCTCGTGGTCGACGAGGACCAAGAGCTCGTGGATACGGTTCGCGAGGTCTTCGGCTGTACCCCAGCCTCGCCGCGGTGTGTCGTCCTAGTGTCGATCGACGAGGCCGTGAAGTTGGCGACGGCCGAGTTCTTCGACGTGATCCTCTGCGACGCGAGGCGCAGCTTCGGCTCGCACGGATTGCTCGCGCGGCTCCCGCTGGAAGCGGCGATGCGGGAGCTGGTGCTCGCCAATCCGGAAGATTTGGTGGACGCCCGCTGGCGCCTTCAGGGCGCGGAGCGCATTCTCACCAGACCGCTGGAGAGCTGGCTGCTGAGGGATCGGGTCGCCCGCGTCCGTATCCTCGATGGTTGGAAGCCCGATGTCCGGCGTGTCGATGCGCCGCGTTCGGCGCGCCGGCTCGCGGTGCCTTCGCAGGAGGCTCCGTTCCGCGCCCTCCTGGTCGGATTCGACGACGACGAGATCCACGATGGCCTCCGTCGAGCTTTCCACGGCGAGTCGCGCCATACGATGTGCCCGGATCCCAGCGGTGCGGCGGACATCGCGTTCGCCGGCGCCTTTCACGCGATCTTCTGCAGCATGCGCGCATTGCTGCACGGGTGCGCCTTTCTCGACGCGATTGCGCGCGAAGACCCTGAAGGTGCAGACCGAGTGCTGGTGGTCGCGCGGACGAGCGATGTGTCCTACGTGAAGCACAAGCTGAAACAGATGCGGCGCCTGAACCGAGTGCTCGCATCGCCGGTGGAGGATGCAGTCCTCCACGAGGCCGTCTACCGTCGGCATGCTCATCTCACCGCACGCGTGGCGGTGGACGATGCTCCGACGGCGCGTCCTGCCCTGCCGCCTTCGGTTCGCTACCGACGCCTCGCCGTTCTGCTCGTCGACGATGCTCCGACGACAACGGTCCTCTTCGCTGCCGCGGACACGCACCAAGGTGCGGACGTAACGCTCGCGTCGACGCCGATGGAGGCGTTCGAGCACGTAGTGATCCGCCCGGTCGATCTTCTCCTCGTGAGCGCCACGATGCGCAGCGACGGGGCCGAGCCATTCTATCGCGTGCTTTGGCGGCTGAGGCCGGAGCTGAAGGGCCGCACGGTCCTCGTCGTCGACCCCGAGATGGCGCCGGCGTCGGCGCCGAAGAGTCGCCGTCCGCTCGTTCTCGAGCGCCCCGTAACGCGCGATGCGCTCGTGCGAGTGATAGCTGCTGTTCGGCAAGTCTAGATAGTCGGCACGCGAGCGGGACGGCCGATGGCGTCGCACCGCGAGCGCTGGGTACAGCGCGCGTCACGCGACGGGCTGCGACGGCACGGCGAGCCCCGCGTGCCGGTGTGCACTGCCGGACAGGGTTTTCGACTACCAGGGGGCACTCGGCTGCGTGCCGAGCGATGCTGGAAGCCGCCGTCGACGTTGCGTTGGTCTCTCACGAGCCGACGCTGAGCGAGGGGCGCGGTCTTCTCAGCGGCGAGGGGGCAGGGGGCTCTCGTCGAAGCGGATCGCTCCGCCGGCTCGCTTCCAGCCGATACGCGCCAGCCATGTTCGCGGCTCGGTCAGCGGTGAGGGGCCGGCTCGTGCACGTTCGCGCGCGACGAGCGGTGAGGATGGTCGGATCCGCGGATCCCAGGCATCGAACCAGATCGCCGACGAGCACGCATCGAGCTCTTCGAGGTTCGAGGCGGTCGTCCTCGCAGAGCGTGCCTCGTGTTTTCGGCTGTTGAAGAGGACGTAGACGAGCGCACGGCGCACCTCGGTGGGCGTCGTCAGCGTGTGTCGATGATGACGGTCGCGGAACACACGGCCAATCCGGCGCGCGATACGGTTCACCGCAAACGCCATCCTCGAGAAGAGGAGCTGCATCCCGCGCGCGAGCTTCGGGCTGTCTTCGGCTTCGACGATGAGATGAACGTGGTCGTGCTGGACGGAGTACTGAATCACGCGGACACCGCGCGCGACTGCCGCCGCGAGCTCGAGGACGATCGCACGATACACGCGCTGCGCGCGGAAGCTCGGCGCCCGCTCGACGCGCTTGATCGAGACGTGGACGGGATGCCGTGCGTCGTGCGCCGGCCGACGGACGTGGGGGACGAACCCGATACGGTCCGGCCTCGGCGTCCTGCCCAGCCTCATCCCACGCCGCCGCTTCCGCCGCTTCGGTCCGAACGGTAGGACCTGCTGTCGCGCCCGGCCGGGCGTTCTCCCCCGCGTCGACATGATATTCAGCATAGCATGATTTACGGCACTTTGTGAAAACTCTGCACGTTCCGGAGTCTGCGCGAGCGTGACCGATTTTGCCCGGACGTGAGGCCTTCATCGGCGCGCGGGGGCAACCTGTGCATGTCCGGTGCATGCCGCCGTCGCCCAGGAAGACGAGAAGACGAAGAAGCGGCGTAGACAACTACAAGGACCAACAACCTTCGTGCTGTCTGCGCGTCCGCTTCCGTGAGGCGTCGCGCCGATACAGCCAGGTGTCGCCGACGATATCGTCCAGACCTCGGCTCGCTGCGTCAGCTCTCCAGCGACGCGTGCCCCATCCGGATCCTGGGCAAGCATCTCGCGAGGTACGACGAGATCTTCTTCGCCGTGGAGTGCGTGGGCACGACGCACGTGACCGTCACGCGTCGCCGTCGCCGCTCGGTCGCGTCGCTCCATGATCCTCTCTGGTCGTGATGGCGATCACGGGTGCGCTGCACGGCCCTCGCCCCGCGAGCCCTGGGGATTCGCAGGGCGCGACGTTCACCAGACGCGTGCAGCATGCACCCAGCTCCCGCATGCACGACCTCCGCCGCGGCGCCGCACGTCGGGGGCCCCGCCGTCACCTGAATCATCTCGCAAGGTTGCGCGCACTCGGGCCGCCCTCTGCCGGCGCGACGGAGGCGCTGATGTCGGGCGTCCGTCCGAGGCTCGATTGGAGGTCCGCTAGGCTTCTTTTCGCGAGGCCTGTAGACTCGTTACGTGGCAGCCACGTCGGACGACGACGTCCCCGCGGGGCAGACGGCGACGGGTCATGACGACAGTCCGGACGGCGATACGACCGCCGCCGCGATGGCGCCTGCCACCACCGTGCCGTCGGTCGCGACCGACGAGGACGAGGACGATCGCACGGTCCAGCAGCACATCGATCCGAAGATCCAAGAGGACCGGAGCGCGGCCCGTGCCCAGGCCTTGGCCGCCCGGCGCGCTGCATCGTCGTCACCTGCGCGACCATCGTCTGCCGCGTCCGCGTCACCTTTGTCGGCCGCGCCGCTGACGCCGCTCGCCCAGCTCGCGCCGCTCGTCCCCCTCGTGCCGTCCACGCAGGTTGCGCCCGGCGCGCAGGTCGCGCCTCCGGCGCCGCCCGTGCGCATGACGTCGAAGAAAGTGACGGCCGTCGGCCTCGGATCGCCGCTGTCCGTCACGCGATCTGCGGCCGAGGTCGCGCCTGCATCGGCGGCGCCGCCCGCGCCCGCACCGGCGTCCGCCGCCCCGTCGACGGCAGCGGCACCGCAGCCCACGCTCGCGACGATGACCGCCCCCGCGACGACTCGCGGTTCGGCCGTCGACGACGACTCCGCGGAGACGATCGAGACACAAGCCGATGCCGAAGACGGAAGCATCACGACGACGTCGCCCGCGCCGCGCCTCGGCATGAAGGGGGCGCCTCTGCCGCTGACGCTCCCGCTCCCGCTCCCGGCGACAGTGCAGATTCGAGAGCTGCCCGACGACGACGAGGACGAAGAGCTCGACGAGACGGAAGTCCGGACGCTCGTCGGCAGCCTTGCGAGCGAGGTGGCCGCGGCCATTGCGCCGGTCCCCGCGGCCGGGCGTCCTTCCGAACCGCCGCCGACCGAAGCAGACGATCCGGACGACAGCGTGACGACGCAGGCGCCTTCCGCCGTGAAGAACGCGCGTCTGCCGGAGGACGAAGAGCCGAACACCGCGCGTCCGATCATGCGGCCGTCCGCAAAGCCCACCCCGGCAGCAGGACGGAGGCCGGGTGAAGACCCCGCGCCGTTCACGCTCGATAGCGCGCCGCTCGGCGCGGATGCCTACGACAACGACGAGAGCGTCACGACGCGAGGGCCGGCCGTCCCCGAATACGAGGACGACAGCGTCACTGCGCAGGCGCCGGTCGCTCGCACTTCGCCTGTGCCGCACATTGCGCGTGCGGTCGAGCCATCGCTCGACGACGGGACGGACGGCACGACGAAGCGTGTCGCCAAGCGCGTGCCGGCGCCGAACGCAGCTGGCGCTGGATCATCGCACGACATCGAAGACGCCGAGAGCATCACGACGCAAGCTCCGGGGCATCTCACGAACATGCTCCGTGTGATCGCGACGGCCGAGGACGCGATCGACAGCGACGATTCGGCCGAGAACAAGACGGCGGTCATGCCCGGCGCGCCGGTCAAGCCGACGGGCGCCCAATCGACGGGATCGCTCCGCGCGGCGCGACCGATCCTCTCGGCATCGGCAGGACCATCGATGGGAGCGCGCGCGGCTGCCGTCGTCGATCTGCGCGAGCCCGGGTCCGACAGCGGACTCCGCATCGCCCATCCGGAGACGCAGGGCGGAGATCACGCGAGCGTGAGCGCGCTCATCTCGGGGGCGTCGCTGGTGAGCGGCGACGGCATCTCCGGCGCGCTGCCAGTGCTCGGCGACCATCATCGCAGCGCGCGCGATGCATCACCCGCAGCGTTCGCCAACACCGAGCAGGCATTCAACGCGAACCCGCGTGGACCGCAGCCGAGCCATCGTGAGGTCGAGTTCGGAGCGATGAAGAAGCCGCGCTACGGGCTGCTCGTCGGTCTGGTCGCGGTCCTCTCGTTCACGATTCCGCTCGTCCTCTTCCTCTGGCTCCACCAGGGCATGGTCGAAGACGATGCACCGCCGCGCACGGCCTCCGAGGTTGCTCCGGACCTCGTCGGACGCGGCGATCCGACGCGACCGCGCGTCACGAGGGGCGGCGCCGCATCGACGTCGCCGTCCGCGTCACCGTCCGCGTCGACGAGCGCGAGCCCGCCCGGCGGCACCGGCAACCGCCCTGCCTGGTTCCCGAGGCGTCGGTAGCCAAACGCGACGGTTGTGCCCGCCGTCAGCGCTCGGGACGAAGCACCTCGACGCCGTTCATGTACGGGACCAGAGCCTTCGGCAGGACGATCGAGCCGTCCTCGCGCTGGTGGTTCTCGAGGAGCGGAATGAGGATGCGCGGGCTCGCGATCGCGGTGTTGTTGAGCGTGTACGGGTACGTGAGCGATCCGTCGGGCATGCGCAGGCGGATGTTCGACCGCCGCGCCTGGAAGTCACCGAGCGTCGAGCAGGAGTGCGTCTCGTTGTAGGCGCCCTTGCCGTCGTTCCGGCCCGGCATCCACGATTCGATCTCGTGCTTGCGCGTCTGCCCGAGGCCGATCTCACCGGTGCACGCGATCGCGACGCGGTAGGGGATCTCGAGCTTCTCGAGGATCGCTTCGGCGTTGCCCAGGAGCGTGTAGTGCTCCTTCTCCGCGATCTGCTCGTCGGGCAGGCAGAAGACGACCTGCTCGATCTTCGTGAACTGGTGGACGCGGTAGAGGCCCTTCGTGTCCTTGCCGTGCGCACCCGCCTCGCGGCGGAAGCAGTTCGACTGGCCGGCGTAGCGGATCGGGAGCTGCGAGGCGTCGAACGTCTCGTCGCAGTGGAGCGACACGAGCGGCACCTCGCTCGTGCCGACGAGGAACAGGCCATCGGCCGTGATCGCGTAGGCCTCTTCGACGCCGAGCGGGAAGAACCCGGTGCCCTGCATCGCACGCTCCTTCACCATGACGGGAGGAATGACCGGCACGAGCCCGCGCGCGACGAGGGTGTCGATCGCGAGCCGCGTGACCGCGAGCTCGAGCAGCGCGCCGGTGCCCTTCAGTGCATACGAGCGCGCGCCGGCGAACTTCCGCGGGCCATCCCAGTCGACCATCTTGTGCAGCGTCATCAGCTGCACGTGATCGCGGACGGGGAAGTCGAACTTCGGCGGCGTACCGACCTTCCGGATCTCGACGTTGTCGTCTTCGCCCTTGCCGATCGGGACCTCCGGCCGCGGGATGCTCGGCACGCGCAGCATGAGATCGTCGAACGACTTCTGCGCCTGCGTGAGCGCCGGCTCGAGCTGCTCGAGCTCGGTTTTCACGCTCTTACCCTCCTCGATGAGGGCGGGGCGCTCCTCCTTCGATGCCTTCGGGATGAGCGCAGCGATCTCGTTCTTGCGGGCGCGTTTCTGCTCGATCTTCGCGATGAGCTCGCGGCGGTCCTTGTCGGCGCCGAGCAGGTCGTCGAGATTCAGGTCGACGCGCTTGTTGGTGATCGCGGCGCGAACGACGTCGGCGTTCTGGCGGATGAAGGCGATGTCCAGCATGTGACGGGGACAAACTACTCCGAACGTTCGAGCCCTCGAAGCCACAAAACGCTGAGGCCTCAGGCTTCGGGCCTCAGGCCTCAGTAAGAGAGAGTCTCTCCTGAGAGCTGATCCCGAAACGCCCGAGGCCTGCGTGGCGTACCGACGCCGAGGCGGACTTCCGGAGCTTCTACGATTGCCCCTGGCCGAAGCCCGGAGCGAGAAGCTCGAAGCCTCTCACTTCACGTAGAGCTGCGCCGCAGCGACGCCCGCGCCCTTCGCCGCACGCACGATGAACTTCGCGTTCGCGGGGATGGGGCTGAGCGGCTTGAGGCAGTTGCCCTTGCCGCCGATCGACGCCTGCGCGCCCGTCTGGCTGTCCTTGCCGATGCTCGGCGCCAGGCCCGGGATCGGCGTCACGTACTGCATCTCGATGTCGATGTTCTGGATGCCGGCGCCGACGGCGAGGACCGTGTAGCACTTGCCCGGCTGGAAGGTGAAGGCGCCCTCGAGCGTCTGGCCTTCCTGGAAGTTACCCGCGAGCGTGGGGCCTTCCTTCGCCATGCCCGGCGCCTCGGTGTTCGCGAACATCGTCAGCGGCGCCACGGCGAGCTGCGCGAGGTTCGGATCGATCTGCTGCGCCGTACCACCGGACGCGCCGCTCGCGGGCGCCTGGCCGGGGAGGCCCGGGATCTGGAGGCCGCCGCTCGGCTGCGCGTTCGGATCCTGTCCCGGCTGCGGGTAAGCGCCCGGCTGCTGCGGGTAAGCACCCGGCTGCTGCGGGTAAGCGCCCGGCTGCTGCGGATACTGGCCCTGGTATGCCTGGGGCTGCTGCGCGGGCGGTGGATCCTTGCTGCACCCCGCGAGGGCGGTCATGGCGGTGGCGACGGCAAGCAATGACAGAAGGCCGGTTCGATTCACGGCAGGGCTCCTTGTTTTCGGTCCCGGATCTCTAGGAAGCGGGAGCATACCCCGAGATGGGGGCCAGACAGGAAGGTAAAGAGAAAGCGAAGGAAGGGGAGAACACTCGCTCCGTTGGACGGACGCGCGAGCGAATCGGATCGACCCGTTCGAAATTCGCCTGCGATGTCCCTCGGATCGACACGGAGTGCTCGCGCTCGATCCAACGCCCTGCGAGCGCGCTCCTTACACCCTCAAGGCGTCTCTGCGTTGACGATCGCGATCGCGTCGAGGTCAAAGCCGAGGTTGTTCGGCTTCTGCTGACCTTCACACGTGCCCGTCGATTTGTCCTTGATGCGAACGAAGCGCGCCATCGTGATGCCGAGCTCGGCGAGGTCGTACGCTTCGCCGCCCGCCGTCGCGGGATCGATCGGCGAGATGCCGTTGCCCGGCGCGGAATAGACCGGATGCCATCCGGCGCACTTGCCGTACGGCGCCGCGCTTCCCGGCGTGCACTCGTACGTCTTCCACGTGACGCCGTCTTCGCTCACGCTGACCTCGCCCGGATCGGCCGCAGGCTGCGTCGAGCTCCCTCCAGCGTAGAACGCGTTCTCGAAGACGATGAAGTCCGGTCCCGGACCATCGACGATCGCGTTCGGCTCGAAAGACACGACGATCTCGCCGCCGAGGCCGAGCGTGACGACATCGAAGCTTCCCTTGAGCGAGCCCGTGCCGACGGGAGGACCGAGAACGATGTCCGGCATCTCGTTCGCGCCGAAGCCCGCGCACTCTCCGGGGGTGAAGCTCACGACCTTCGTGATGAAGCGATCGGCGCGGATGACGTCGCCATCGGGCGCGAGGAACCCGCCGTCGACGAGCGGCTTCGATGCATCGGTCCCTTCGTCGTCGACGAAGCCCGCATCACCGAGCGAGATCGGGGGCGTGCTCGAGGTTGCGCCACCGGCGTCATCGCCGCAGGCGACGAGCAGCAGAGCTCCGCAGCCCAGCGCTGCCTTCACGAGGAGCACGAGACGAGAGACACGAATGCACTTGCGGATCACGGGAGCTCTCCTTCCGCGTGGCTCGCGCGGATCGGGGTGAGGTGACCGCACGAGAGGTCTTCTGGCTCCCGGATCGACCTCTCACATCTGGAGCCTTCCCCCGGATGAATCCGGAGTGGCGACGGTTCCAGGAGAGTCCCCGGCTACAGCGGCGGCACCGCGTCGGCGTTGGACCGACTTCCCGCCTCGTGCGTGGTGTTCGAAGCGCCCCGGCTCTTAGCCGCGCCGCTCTTCGTGTGCAAGAAGAGTGATGCGGACGCGATGAAAGGCGCGTCCACGACGAGCGATTGGGGGTCTCCCGTCGATCGACGCGCTTCGACGCTTCTGCGCGGCGGCTGCTCTACTCGGCCGGGACGGGCGTGGGATCGATGCGCAGGACCTTGCCGCGCTTGCGATCGGTGAAATAGATCTTCCCGCCCGGGCCGAAGGTGAAGCCGGAGAGGGAGCGCGCTTCGAGGCCGGTCTCGAGCCTGCGGAGCTCCTTGCCCGTCTTGTCGAAGACGTGGAACGTCGAGGTGGCCGTATCGGTCACGTAGATGAGGCCGTTCTTGACCTCGATGCCGCTGGGCTGCTCCAGGGTCCCGGCCGGAACGACGTCCGCGATCGTCGCGCCTTCCATGACGGCGCTCTCCTTCAGCACCTCGTTCTTGAGCGGGAGGCGCTCGCCTTCCGTACCCGACGTCGTGTCGAGCTTCGCGATGCGCTTGTTCCCGGTGTCCGCGATGTAGAGCATCTTGTCGGACGGGTCGTAGAAGACGTGGCTCGAGACGCCGTCGACGCCTTTCACCTCGCCCTCGACGTAGCGGTAGATCTCGCCGTCGGAGTGATCGTCGCCGCCGGGCGGGTGCGGCGCGTTGAAGTTGTACTTCTCGATCGATCCGAGCTGGCCGTTGAACGTCCAGTAGATGTTTGCTTCCTGGTGCGCGATCCCACGGCAGAAGCTCGTGTTGTGGAGCATGTCGTAGTGCGAGCCGAGCAGCGTCTTCGGGTTCTGCTTCGTGAACACGGCGAGATCGGTCGTGAACATCGCCGGGCCCATGAAGAAGTTCGGCTCCAGGCGCGGATCGTTCTGCGAGTTGTCGTTGTCCCCGCAGGTGCCCCAGAAGCCATCCGAGCCCATCGCGATCGCCGGCGGCTTGTGCATGAAATGCTCTGCGGCCGGATCGTGGTACTTCTTCCACGTCCCGTTCTCCTCCGCGGTGACGCCCGTGCCGAGGTGGACGGTGTCATCTCCGTACGCGATCACCCAGAGCTGCGTCGGGTCGTTCTCCGCGAACGCGAGATCGACGAGCTCCTGGGACTTCGTCGCCGCGCCGTAGACCTCGGTGAAGGTCACCGACGTCGGCGAGCCATCGCCCGTACCGAGCTCCGCGCCGTTCGTGAAAGCGACGCACTTCTTCGCTGTCAGGTCGCACGTCTCTTTGGCGGCGGCGCACTGATCGTTCGACGTGCACGCCGCGCCGCTGCCGCTTGACGCCTTGCTGCCGCTCTGCGCGG
This sequence comes from Pseudomonadota bacterium, assembly GCA_023402175.1. GTDB lineage: Bacteria > Myxococcota_A > Polyangia > Polyangiales > Polyangiaceae > Labilithrix. The sequence continues at coordinate 25,698 of JAEXCN010000111.1, forward strand.
GGCTCTCCGAGCCACACGCGAATGCGGTCAAACCGACGACGAATCCGAAGAGCGGAAGAGTGGTTCGGAACGACATGTTTCTCGGGGTTTAGCGCCCGATTTCGAGACCGGCAAGGTGTTCCCGACCGTGCATTTTTGAACGCCCGACGAACGTCCATGGATCGCGAAGGATTCGTCTCGATGATCTTCGATGCGCACGAACGCCGCCGTCATGTCGGTCGCGGGCGACAGCCCGCACCGTGCGGATCATGACGGACCGAGAGGTCCACCCGGCTTCTTGATCGGGATCTCCGCGCGCACGCGCTCCGTCCGCAGCATGCGCTCGAGGACCTCGAAGCGCTTGTTCGTCTCGGCGCGGAGCGCACCGACTTCGCGCAGGAGCGACTCGATGCCGACTTCGTTCTTCAGGTTCACGCGGAAGTCGGTCTCCGCGGTCGCGCGATCCTTCATCGACTGCCGGTTCTGGCTCATGACGATGAGCGGCCCTTGCAGTGCGACGAGGATCGCGAGCGCGAGGTTGTAGAACTGGTACGGGTACTCGTCGAACGGCGCGTGGAGGTACTTGTTCGCCGCGGCCCAGACTGCGGTGAGCGCCAGGAGGAAGAGGATGAACGCCCAGCTTCCGTTCAGCTCGGCGACCTTGTCCGCGAGGCGCTGGCCCCACGTCAGGTTCTCTTCGATCTCCTTCACGACGTCGCGCGCCGCTCGTTGCGAGAGCATCGCGTTCGTCTCGCGCAGGCGCTCGGCCATCTCGGCGAGGATCGCGAGCGCCGCGTTCTTCGACTTCGAGAGGTGATCGCCGAATTCCTCGCGCGTCAGCTCGAGGAGCGTCGTGTCGACGACCGCCTCGACGCTCGCGGAGCGGGGCTTGTCGTCGAACAGCGACAGCTCACCGAAGTACTCGCCCGTGCGCGCGTCCTTCAGCACGACGCGCGGCTCGTCGCCTTGTCCGGGTAGGAAGATCTGCACGGCGCCCGAGAGCACGACGTACATGCTCGAGCCCGTGTCGCCTTGCGCGAAGACCGACTCGCCGCTCCGGAACTTTCGCTCCGTCATCCGGTTCGCGAGCGCTTCGAGGTCCTCCGCCGCGAGCGTGTCGAAGAGGGGGATCTGGGCGAGGAGCTCGGAGTGCAGCATGAGCGACGCGCCTCGATGATCGCGCGCCGTACGGCTTGTGCGCAAGGGCTATGGCCATCCGGCGATCACTCGGCGTGCCGGCCGTGCGAACGACGGTTTCAGCTCGATGCGACAGGCTTCTTCGCGTCGCGATCGCGCGCGCGCTCGCGCTTCTCCCGAGGCGCGCTCGAATACAAACGCTCGATCTCACGCTCCATCGCGAGCGCGGTCGCGCGATCGAGCGCCCGAGCTTGGAGGCGCTCCTTCACGATGCGGGTGCCCCACATCCCGGCGAGCATTGCGCCGACGAAGATCACAGCGAGCGGCGTGACGATGAACGCGACGAGGCCGGGACCGGGACAGTAGCCCGCGAGGCCCCAGCCGATCCCGAAGAGCGCGGCGCCCGCGACGAGCTCGCGATCGATCGCCGTGCGATCGGGCAGGTGGAAGCGGAGCGCGAAGAGCGGCTTCCGTCCCGCAGCCGATGCCGACGCGGCGCGCCGTGCGAAGACGCAGTGGACGCCGATCGCCCCGAGCATGACGAACGCGAGGCTCGGATCCCACGCGTTCGACGTCACGTCGAGGAAGCCGAGGACCTTTGCGGGTGACGTCATCCCGGCGATCCCGAGACCGACGGCGAAGAGCAGCCCGCACACGAAGGCGACGAGCGCGTTCGACTTCTGCCGGAGGAGGTTCTCCTCGTCGTTGGCGCTCACGAGCCACCGCCGATGACGTGACGGACGACGAACGTGACGATGATGCCGGTCGCCATGAAGACGCACGTGGCGACGATCGAGCGCTTCGAGAGGCGGCTCATCCCGCAGACACCGTGGCCGCTCGTGCAGCCGTTCCCGAGCGTCGTGCCGACGCCGACGAAGAGGCCGGCGAGCGCGATGAGCAGCGGGCTCACCGTCGGGCCGCCCTCGAACGATTGCGGGCGGAGCGCGTAGAGCGCAACGCCGCCGGCGAGAAGGCCGATCACGAACGCGAGGCGCCACGACGCGTCGCCGCTCTTGCGATCGGAGCTCATCAGGCCGCCGACGATGCCGCTGATCCCGGCGACCCGGCCGGTGACCATCAAGAGGACCGAGGCGCTGAGCCCGATGAGCGCGCCGCCGGCGAGCGCCGGGACGATCGTGGGAGGAGTCATCGGCGGAGACGATAGCGTCGAAGGTCGCCGAAGATGCACACCTCGTGCGGGTGACAGGACAAAGCGCGACGGCGCCGGCTCTCGGGAGCCAGCGCCGCCGTCAGTTGGAGCCCCATGAGCTTCGTGGAGCGTTCAGCTCGCTTTCGAGCTCGAGGGTGTCACTTCACGATCGGTCCGCCGCTGCCGCCGTTCGTGCACGACGGGCACGCGCCGTAGTCGATGTTCGAGTCGCTGCAGTTCGAGCCTCCACCGCAGCCGCCGCAGCTCGGGCCGTTGCACGACGCGCTGTCCGGCGCCGGCGGACAGACCTCGGGGTTGTCCGCGGAGCCCGAGCAGGGCTCGCCGTCGCCGCCGGGGCCGCCGCTCGAGGCGCCGCCGCCACCGCCGCTCGAGCCGGTGGTGCCGCTCGATCCGCTCGACGAGCCCGGGGTTCCGCTCGAGGCGCCGGTACCCGACGAGCCGCTCGATCCCGACGAGCTCGCGCCCGACGAGCCGCTGCTCGAGCCGTCCGATCCGCTCGACGAACCGTTGTTGCCGCTGCTCGAGCCGTCGCTGCCGGTCCCGCCGTTGTTGCCGTTGCTGCCCGCGCCGCAGTCTCCGCCCGCGCAGGTCGGGATGCCGGGGCAGGTGTTGCTCGCGTCGTCGTCGCCGCCGGCGCCGCCGCCGCCGCTGCTGCTCGTGCCGTCGCCGGGGTTGTTGCCCGGATTGCCGTCACCGCTGCTGCCGCCGCCGGTGGTGCCGCTCGATCCGCTCGATCCGCCGCCGCCGTTGCCGCTCGACCCGGGGACCGTCGCGCCGCCGTCCATCATGCCGCCGCCGCCGCTGCCCTTGCCGCCGCCGCCGCCGTAACCACCCGAGCTCGAGCCCCAGCTGTCACCGCCGCCGCCCCAGCCGCCCCAGCCGCCGCCGCTGCTCGTCGAAGGCGTGCCGCCGTAGCCGCCGCCGCCG
>JAEXCN010000163.1 GCA_023402175.1 Pseudomonadota bacterium
CGTCAGGAGGATCCCGAGGGCCACCACGTAGACGATCGGCGACTGGGGAATGCCCGTCTGCACAAGGAAGAAACCGAGCATCGCCGCTCCGAGCCCGACCAGGACGAGGAGCACGGCTGGCAGCGTGCGCTTCGCGGGCAGGCGCGCGCGAAGACCGTCATCGCTGACGATCCATCCGGCCCGTTCGAGACGATCATCGGGTAGCAAATCCGGCTCGATTCTATCGTCGATGTCCGCTACCGCGCTCGTTTTCCTCAGTTCGCCGGTCGGGCCCGACTCGCATCGCGGAGAGACCTGAACGTCTTCAGCATCGCATCTCCCCCGGCGTTCGGGGGGGGGCACCGTCTGCGTGCAACCTACAGCGCCTCGATGGGCGCAAACGACAGACTCTCCAGATTGAGCCCCTCTGACATGCGTGCCTCCTGAATGGACGAAAACGAAAGACTCTTCGAATTCAGTCCCTCTGACATGCGTGCCTCCTTAGATGGTCGCAACGAGGGACTGCCTCATCGAGTCCTTCGCTCATGCCGAGCGCCTCAGCACGGGCCGGGGCAGCAGCGCGGTCGAGTGCTTCCGCGTGGATGCGAGGCGCGGATCTGGCCTGGGCCAGATCGGGGCCGGCACGGGGCCAGTGGGATGACGAGTGAATGCCGCACTCGCGCGAGCGTCCAATGGCGAGTGCTTGGCTCGATGTCTTGATGTCGCGTGGGCTTCGGTCGTGGTGCGCATGTCGCGCTCGATAGCTGGACGTCCGGTCCATCCAGCCAAAGGCATGAGGAATGGGCACCGCATCCCGCATGTTCCGTTCGACCAGGATGAGCCATCGATGCTGAAAGGGGGACACGAGGCGTCTGTCTATCGACGGAACGCGCGGCCAGTCGAGTCCCCAGGCAATCCCCGGAATCGTGTGCGAAGGCTTCTCCTCGCGCTCGGAATAGCGTCGCTCGGCTTCATCGGATGGTTTCCATTGCCGGAACGTTCTCGAGCGGAGCTGAGGCTCACGCGACAACCGTTGCCAAGCCACGAGCCGCTCACCGCCGTATGCAGCGACTGGTCCGGGGAGCGGGTCTTCGCCGTGGGAAAGCAGGGTGCGGTGATCGCGCGCCAAACTGCCGGCGCAGACGGGAACGATGCACGCGAGCCGTGGGTGCGGATACCCGGCGTCGTCGACTCCGATCTGCTTGCCGTAGCGTACGGCAACGGGCCAGCATTGCTTCAGGATTCGACGCCTCGCGTTTTCGCGGTTGGAGAGCGCGGCACCCTCATCGACTGTGCTCCAACCAAGTGTCGCGCGATCTCGACGGGGACCATCGAAGACCTGCATGCCGTCGCGATTGCCGGAGGCCAGGCGATCGCGGTCGGCAACGGCGGCACGATCCTTCATGTGACGGTCGACGCGAGCGAATGGCATGGGCGCCAACGCACTATCAACGAGCTGCTTCAGGATGACGCCCTTCGGGCCGAGCGTGTAGACGCCGGTGTGACGGCTTCGCTACGTGCCGTCAGCTTGGAATGCGACGAAGACACGCGCTGTCGAGCGAAGATCTTCGGCGAGCCGCCTATCGTGATCGAAGGAGTAGCGAGTGGTCCCTGCGATAACGGATCCGAGGGTCTCGACCTCCTCGCCCTCCTCCCCGGGCGCATCAGAGACCCCGCCCATGAAGCCCGGCGCATGCCCGTCGCGCTCCGCCATTGCAGTTGGACCTGGACGAGCCGAAAAGCATCTCCCGACGACGCTCGACCCGAGCGACCGATCGTGCTCCCGGTTTACATGGTAACGAAGCGAGGGCTCTGGCGGACGGAGACGTCCAAGACGGACGCCGTCGTCTTGTCGACGATGGCGCGGATCGGCTCGATGACGATGCCCCTCTCCTCGCCGGTCGAGGTTCGTGCGGCCGTGGCTACTCCCGGCGGCGGCTTCGTGGTCGGCGCGGATGGTGAATTCTACGCAGTTCAGTGAGCGCGGTTCCCGTAGCCCCTTTCACCGTTACAACGGCATGGGCACAAACGAGAGAGTGACCAGATTGAGTCCTTCGCTCATGCCGCCGCCCCCAGCACGGCGCAGGCCAACATCCTCCACGAGCAATCTCGCGTAGATGCCGGCGCGCGCCCCTGGCCCGGGCCAGATCGGGCCTGGCCCGGGCCAGGTGTCGGCAGGAAGGTCTCGAGGATCCGCGAGACGCTCCGTCCGACCCTGGCCTCACGCGTAGCCGCGGGCCTGCAGCTCGTAGAGGCGAGCGTAGGTCCTTCCCGCGGCGACGAGATCGAGATGCGTGCCGTCCTCGGCGATGACGCCGTTCTCGACGACGAGGATGCGATCCGCCATGCGCACCGTCGGGAAGCGGTGCGAGATGATGATCGTCGTCCGGTCCTTCGTGAGCTGCTGGAAGCGTTCGAACACGGCATGCTCCGCCTCCGCATCGAGGGCGGCGGTGGGCTCGTCGAGCACGAGGATGTCGGCGTCCTCGCGCATGAACCCGCGCGCGAGGGCGATCTTCTGCCACTGGCCGCCCGAGAGCTCCGCTCCGTCCTGGAACCAGCGCCCGAGCGGCGTCTCGATGCCTTGCGCGAGGCCCGCGAGCACCGGCTCCGCGCCTCCCTGATTCGCTGCGCGTACGATCCGCGGCTCGTCTTCGAGATGCTGGACCGCGCCGACGCCGACGTTCTCGCGGAACTTGAGCTGGTACTGATTGAAGTCCTGGAACACGACGCCGAACCTCGTGAGCAGCTCGGACCTATCCCAGTCGCGAAGGTCCTTTCCGTCGAGGAAGATGCGCCCTTCGGTCGGCTCGTAGAGGCGCGTCACGAGCTTGATCAGCGTGGTCTTGCCAGCCCCGTTCTGCCCGACGATCGCGACGCTCTGCCCCTCGGGGATGAAGAGGTCGACGTGGCGGAGGACCCACTTCTTCTGCCCTGGATAGCGGAAGCTCACGTCGGCGAGCCGGATCCCGCGCTCCGAGGGTGAAGGCAGACGGAGAGCGTTCGTGGAGAGAGCCGTCGCCCCGTTCGTCGAAGCGCCGTCGCTCGCCTCTTCCGCTCGCGCCGGCGCGCCGCCGAGATCCGCGTCGAGATATGCGAACAGGTTCGACATGTAGAGGTTGTGCTCGTAGATGCTGCCGATCCCGCTCAGGATCGACTGGAACGACGACTGCCCGTTCCGGAACGCGAGCACGTACATCGTCATGTTGCCGAGCGTCAGCCGACCGATCGCCGCGAGGACCGCCATCGAGGCGTACGCGCCGTAGAACGCGAGCGTCGCGAGCAGCGAGAGCGCGTACGTCACGATCGTCCGGCGGACGACGAGCTTCGTGTCTTCACGATGGAATCGATCGGCGAGCTCCTTGTAGCGACCGAGGAAGAGCGGTCCGAGCCCGAACAGCTTCATCTCCTTCGCGTGCTTGTCGTTCGCGAGGATGTACTCGAGGTACGTGAGGCGTCGCGCATCCGGCGAACGCCAGTTGCGCAGACGAAAGCCCTGCTTCGAGTACTTCATCTCGGCGATCGTCGCGGGGACGGTCGCAACCATCAGCACGAGCACCACCCACGCGTTGAACCGGATGAGCAACGCCGCGTAACCGGCGAGCGTGAGCACCGCCTGCACGAGGGAGAACGTCTCGGACACGAGCGAGAGCGGTCGCGACGACGCCTCGCGACGCGCGCGCGTGAGCCGATCGTAGAACTCGGGGTCTTCGAAATGGCGCAGCTCGAGCAGCTGCGCGCGCTCGAGGATCGCGATGTTGATGTCGTTGCCGAGGCGCGAGCCCAGCACGCTCCGTACGAGCGAGCCTGACCGGTTGATCGTGGCCTGCGCAAGGACGAGGCCGAGCTCGACGGCGACCCACTTCAGCGTTTCGTCGCGAGACGAGGCGACGACGGAGTCGACGATGCGCTTGCCCGCAAGCGCGATCGCAGGCCCGAGCAGCGAGCCGACGACGGCGATGACGCCGAACGCGATCGTGAGCGGAGGAGACGCCCGCCATACGAGCCCGAGGGTGCGGCGGATGAAGCGCGCGCTCTCCCGGAGCACGACCCGGAGCGGCTGCTTCGGAGGTTCTTGTTGGCCTGTGATGGGTGGATGGCTCACGGATTCGGACGACCGACCTAGATGAGATGTCCTATAGGCCGGTCCCGTCGCGCTCTCGACCTCAACCTTCGCCGTAGCGGAGCAAACCCTCGGGTCCGAACACCTCCCGCTTCAGGACCGAGCGGCCGAGGAGCATCCGGGCGCACTCCTGCACGCCTTCCGGAATGGCCGGATGCGGATGGACGCACTGATCGATGTCCGTGAGCTTCGCCTTCATGTGGATGAGGAACGCGATGCCCTGGATCGTGCTCGACGCCTGCGGCCCGACGACGCGAAGCCCGAGGATCTCGTCGGAGTCCTTGGCAGCGAGGAGCTTCACGAATCCTCGCGTGGATCGCATCGCGACGTTGCGGCTGACGAGACGGTTGCCGACGACGCCGACCCGGTACGGGATCTTCTGCTCCTTCGCCTTCGTCTCGTTCAGCCCGACGCTGGCGACCTCGGGCCTGAGAAACATGATCGCGCTGAGCGCCTCGTACTGGATCGGCCTCGGATCGAGCCCGAACATCTTCTCGACCGCGTAGCGCCCCTCGAGCTCCGCGATGTTGACGAGCGCGATGTCCATCGTGACGTCGCCGGCCGCCCAGATGTGCGGCACCGTCGTCTGCGTGTCCTTCACGACGATGCTGCCGCCCTTCTCGACCTTCACGTCGATCGCCTCGAGTCCGAGCGTCTGCGTGTTCGGGACGCGACCGGTCGAGACGAGCGCCTTCTCGACGTTGATCGTCTCCGTCTTGCCGTCCGCGTTCGAGATCACGTACTCGACGCGCCCGTTCTTGAGCTCGAGACGCTCGAGCTTCGACGAGCGGTGGATGGTCACGCCGGACGCCTCGAAGCTGCGCGCGACCTCCTCGGCGACGTCTTCGTCCTCGAACGGCAGGATGCGCGGCTGCCGATCGATGATGTGGATCTTCGTGCGGCCGAAATTGGCGAACACCGTTGCGTACTCGCAGCCAATGACGCCGGCGCCGACGATCACCATGCTCTCCGGGAACTGCGACCACGACTCGATGTGATCGCTCGTCACGATGACGTCGCCGTCGACCGGAATGCCATCCGGGATCCGCGGACGCGACCCGGTCGCGATGAGGAAGCGCTTCGCCTCGACGCGCGTGCACGAGCCGTCGCTCTTCTCGACCTCGATCGTGTGTGGCGACGTGAAGCGCGCATCCCCGCGCAAGAGCGTGACGACGCCCCCGGCCTCCGACGGCTTCGAGAGTCCTTCGAGCTGATGGTCGAGCAGCGCTCGCCGCTCGGAGACCGCGAGGCGAACGCCCTCGATCACCGACGGATAGCTCGCCTCGACGCCGCCCGGAGCGCGATAGCCGCGATCGGTCTGTCTCGCGACCGAGTAGTCGTTCGAGAGATGCCACATCGTCTTCGACGAGAGCGCCCCGGTATGGATGCCCGCGCCGCCCACGCGCTCACGCTCGACGAGGAGCACGCGTTTACCGAGGTCGTGCGCGCGCATCGCGGCCGCGTACCCGGCAGGGCCCGCTCCGAGCACGCACAAGTCCCATGCGCTCGTCATCCTCGATCCTCCTCACGTGTCATGAAGCCACGGGCAGGATAGACGCGCTCTCGGCAACGAGGATAGCCCGTCGTGGCAGCGCAGAGGGATCGGCGCCGCTCCTCCTCACTGAGCCTACGCGCAGCGAAGACATGCGGCATCTGGACCGTACGTGGCGAGGTGCTCGCCGACGACGAGACGCTGCGCAGCTCGTTGCTCCGCGTTCGGCGTCGGCGGCGCGGGCGCGAGGAGCAGAGAAAGCGTCAGCAGCCGCCCGGGCGGATGCAGTGATCGATCGCGATCGTCCTCACCCGTTTCGAGCTCGCCGTTCGCTGACCACGCGAGAGGGTTCGATCCGCTTGCTCGCCGACGGTGCGCCGCCGGAGCAGTCTTCGCTCAGCCGAGAGGTGTGAACGTCCCCTGCGGACACATCTGCCACCACGAGGGAGACGAGGCGATGTTGACCGTGCACTCCGGCTTCACGATCAGCCGTTCTCCTCCCTTGAGGATTCTGAGCACGCCCGCCTGAGCGAGCTGTACCGGCTGACCGTTGACCGTCGCGCTCTCGACCCGATCGAGGAGCTTCTGGTTCGACTGGACGAGTCCGTCCTGCCCGGGCTCCACGATGTTTCGTGGAGCAAGTAGCGTGGAGCTCGACTGCGGATCGACGGTCTTGAGGATCTCGACGGACAGCGTGCGCGTGACTTGGCTCTTCTCGTCGGTGAGCGACAACGTCGTGTTCGCTGCATCGAGAGAGTAGGTCCCCGTCTCGGCGCAGCTCTCCGCGCGGCAGCCGTTTGGCATGATGAGGTACCTGCCGTCGTCGCCGAACGAGATCGCGTCGATTGGCCCCGCCTCGTTCGCGCCGTACGTGCCGCGAAATTCTCCCCTCTGCGGAGTGGGCGCGGGCTGTTCGTCCGCGCAACCCGCCAAGACGCCGGCGGCGAGCGCGATTGAGAGCACGGGGGCGAGCTGTCGGGACCTCATTCTCATCTCCTTCCTCGTGGATTCCAGGAACCCTTTGCAGCTGAAGCAAGAGATGGGCTCGCCTGCCTCGTCGACCGGCACCCTGTAGTTGCCCGAGAACGTTGGACTCGTGCGCTGCTGTGTCGAGTCACAGCGGAACGGTGGGTTCCGGAGCGGAACCCTCACATCCTCGCGCAAGGTCCTCGCCTGAATCCAAGGCCAAGGCGGAACGAGCCCGGGTCGACGGCTATACTCGGCCCGATGTTTTCGATCGCGCCGGTACCTGTCACGATCGTCACCGGCTTCCTCGGAGCCGGCAAGACGACACTCGTGAATCGCTGGCTCGCCGATGTTCCGCGCGGCGACGTGGCGGTCATCGTGAACGAGCACGGCGAGGTCGGGATCGACGGCGCGCTGCTCGCTGCGCGCGTACGCACGCTCGTCGAGATCTCGGGCGGCTGCGTTTGCTGCTCGACACAAGCCGAGCTCGTCCGCGCGCTCGAGGAGCTCGCCTCGGCGCCGTCTCCGCCGAAGCGGATCCTCGTCGAGACGTCTGGCGCCGCGTCACCGGCCGGGGTCCTCCGCGCGGTGACCGGGCGCGGAGACACGCATGTGCTCGACGGCGTCGTCACCGTCATCGACGCGACCGCCCTCGACGACACGCTCGCCGAGCACGATCTCGCGATCGAGCAGGTGGGCTTCGCGGACGTCGTGATCCTCTCGCGTGCGGACCGATGCGCCCCCGAAGGTCTGGCCCACGCGGAAGACGTGATCGCGATGCACAACGGCGCCGCCTTGGTCGTGACGGCCGCGGCGGGTGAGCTCGAAGATCCGGAGCTCGCAACGCTGGAAGGCCTGCTCGACCGAAGGCGTGCGGACTTCCGCGCTCGGGCACCGTCCTCGTCGAAGGCAGGGCACGTCTATGAATCGGTCTCCCTCGTTCTCGAAGGCGATATCGACGGCGAGCGCTTCGCCGACTTCATGGAATCGGACCTCGCGCGCTTCGCGGGGCGCCTTCTCCGGACGAAAGGGATCCTTGCCGTCGACGGCGTCGCGGAACGCATGATCGTGCAGGGCGTCGCCGATCTCGTCGAGGTGACCTTCGGCGAAGTTTGGGAGAACAAAGCGCGAACGAGCCGCCTCGTCGTGGTCGGCTTCGGCCTCGATCGCGAGGCCCTCGCAGGCGCGTTCGCCGCGTGTGCCGCCGATCGCGAGACTCGGGCGAACGCCGCGATGCCGTCGTCTTGAAGCTGCAGACCGACGACGTCGAGCGCAACGCCCGCATCAGCGACGGCGGCGTCGACGCGCGAGCGCCGACGCGAACAACGCGAGCGTCGCGAGCGCCGCGCCCGTGGGTGCGGCGACTCCAGGCGCTGCGGTGCTACAGCCACCATCGTCCTCGTCGGGCGGATCCGGCGGCTCACCTGGGCCGGGCGTGCCATCGGAGCTCGCATCACCGCCACCGGCGCCTGGCGTGGAGCTGCCATCGCCTAGCGGGCCGCTGTCCGTGTCGACCCCGGCGTCCGAGTCCGTGCCGCCGTCATCGAGCGCGCCGCTGTCGGTGACCACGCCGGCGTCCGAGTCCGTACCGCCATCATCCGCGCCGCCACCGTCCGCTGCGATGCCGCCATCACCCGCGCCGGCGTCGCTACCTCCAGAGGAATCCACGCGGAAGACGACGTTATTGAGGAGCTTGTACCAGGACCCGCCGGCATGGACCATCTTGCCGCGCTTCAATCCGATGTTGAGCGCCTTCGCCGGCGCCGCCGCCGAGCTGATGTTCCAGCTGCCATCGTCATAGACGATCTCGCCGGCTGCGTTGACCGCGACGATCCCTTTCACGCTGTTCGACGGTCCTGCGAGAGCGTCGACGTTCGTCGGAGAATACGTGCGCGCCGTCAGACCGCTGCCGACTAGCTTCGTGTAGGCCACCCATCCATCGTTTGCGCGGTAGTCGACGAAATACCGCGCACTGGCGTAGCTGCTTGTGTAGTCATCCAGTTGCGGGCCGTTGTACATCTCGATCGCGCGGCGGCCGGACGAGAGCGCGTGCTTTTGCCAGACGACTCTCGCGCCGTCGACGACGGGCTGCCAGCCATTGAACAACGGAAGCGTCGTGTCCACGCCATCCGGAGACACCGCGTGGATGTTGAAGCTCCCTTCCTGGTGATAGTCGGAGTAGACGATGTTCCCGGCGGCATCGACGTCGCACATCGGGTCGTCCTGATCGACGAGGGTGCCGTCCGGTGTGAAGGTGCTGACTGCACCCGTTGCGAGGTTCTCGCGTATGACCTTGTTCTGCGAAAGCCAGACCGCCCAATCACCGCGTGCACGGAAGCGACCCATTCCGCTTCGTGCCGTAAAGACGCCATTGATGAAGTCGCCTCCCTGCCAGATGGCGCCCGTCGAGGAGAGATGGCCCTGGCTGGTCGTCCCGGGAGCGACAACCGCGGTCGCGCCTGAAGCGCGGTTCTTGATCGCGATTCCGCTCGTGCCGGCGAACAAGATCCGCGTCGCGTCGAGATCGAGCACGGTTCCAGAAAGCTCGTCCACGGCGACGAGGTTGGGGCTGGTCTCGGCGATGACGGTGCGGGTGACCACGGTCTTCAGCCCCGCAGTGTCAGTCGCGGTGAATCGGAGTTTTATCTCGCCCGCAGGCAGGCCGACGACCTGATCCATCGTCGCCGCGGTAGTCGACGCGAGAGGCGACCACGTACACGCTGCACTCGGACACATCTCGACGGCGATGGACGCGCAGCCGTAGATATCCGTGTCCGTACACGAGGCCTCCAAGCGAATCGTCGGGTACGCGACCGCGCCGTCCGGCGTCGCGACGGTCAGCTGGGGCGGGTCATCGCGCGTGACCGGAATGCTGACAGTGGCCGTGTCGCCGGTGATGTCCGACGCCGAGATGGCAAGCGTCGTCGGTCCGAACGGAATCGGCGCGACGGGGATGGCCGTGGACCAGGAAGCGCCGCTCGTGGAGAGAGCCTTCGAGGTCCCTCCGATCTGCGCGGTCACGGACGTGATCACGAACGGAGAGGAGATCTCCGCTGAGACCCAGAGCTCACCGTTCGAGTCACCGTAGACGAAGCTGTTCGCCTGCGGCATCACGATCTTGACGGTCGGCGCGGCCCACGCTGCGCGTGCGTGGAGCAGCGCCACGCCGATGATCGGCATGAGCCGAGCGGCCCGCCGGACGGTTTTGATCATCCCCATGGAACAGAACCTTAACGGTGCGCCGCGACGGACGCCAGCCATGGGGCGTCCGGCCAGACCGGGAACGACCTGCGAGCGCGAGCAGCGGATCAGGCCTTCGCCGTGGCGGGCCATGGCTCGGCCCACGCCGGGATGCTCGCCAGACCGTCGAGCCAGCGCACCACGTTGCGGAACTTGTCGAGCGGCATCTCCGACTCTCGCCAGTACGCCGCCATCGACGCGAGGCTGAAGTCCGCAATCGTGAGCCGGCCGCACGTCACGAATGCTCGGTCCGCCAGATGTCCGTCCAGCACGCTCGCGTACTTCTCGAGCGGCGCGACCTTCGACGTCAACGATGCCCTGTCCGGCGGGCCGCCCGCGAACGTGGCCTTGACGATGTGCTCGAAGTAGAAGGGCGCGACGGCAGACGCCCAGTGCGAGTCGTTCCACGCGAGCCAACGCAGCACTTCGACCTGCTCGCGGGGCGCGTGCGCCGGCCACATGTCCGAGCCCTTCTCGATGCAGAGGTAGGCCATGATCGCCGACGACTCCCAGAGCACGATGTCGCCGTCCACGAGGGTCGGCGCTTTCATGTTCGGGTTCAGCGCGGCGTAGGCCGACGTCTTCAGCTCACCGGCGAGCAGATCCATCTCCACGAGCTCGGCGTCGATGCCGAGATGCTTCACGAGAGCCAGCACCCTCCGCGGCGCCTGCGCCTTGATCCAGAAGATCTTCATGTCGGTCCTCCAGCCCGCGACGTCGGTTCGCGGAGACGGCAGCATGCCGCTCGACAATTTATGTTCAAGAACATCTTCTGACGTTTGCTATCTCGACTCTGAGGAGGCGATGCCGCATGCCTTACACTCCCGAGCACAAGGCGCGTACGCGCGAACGGATCGTCCAGGCCGCACGGCGCCTCTTCAATCGGTTCGGGTTCGAGCAGGTCTCGATCGATCAGATCATGGCAGGCGCCGGGCTGACGCGCGGCGGGTTCTACAATCACTTCGAGAGCAAGGAGCAGCTCTACGCCGCGGCGGTCGCGAGCTACGAGACGTGCAACGGGTTCCTCGACAGGGTCACGAACAACGATCCGCCGATCCGCGATCCACGCACGATGGCGCGGATGATGATCGACGTCTATCTGAGCGACGAGGTGCTCCGGAACGTAGACCTTCACTGCCCGCTCTATGCGCTGCCATCGGACGTCTCGCGCGCGGGGGCACCGTCACGGCGCGCCTACACGGGACTCATCCGGAGCATGCTGCACATCTTTCGCTCGGCGCTCGGGAACGCTCGCGATGCCGAGCGACGCGCGCAGACCATCGTTTCGCTCTGCGTCGGGGGCATGGTCCTCGCCCGGACGACGAACGATCCCGATCTGCGCAAATCCCTCCGCGCGGCCTCACGACTGCAGGCGCTGGCACTGCTGGAGACAAACGAAGACGACCGATCGTCGTCCATCCGTCGCGCATCTCGACACGTGTAACGGAGCGTCGTTCGCGACGCCTCCCCCAACCATGCCCCGCATGCGGCTACCTCGTGGCAGCCATCGATGCGTGTTCGCTCAGTGTCGCGCTCGCGCCTTCGGCTTCTTGCCGAGGAAGATCACGTGCGATGCGCGGCTGCCTTTGCGGGCGGGGACACGGAGCACTTCGGAATCGAACCCGAAGCGCGCGAGGCGTGCGGCGTACTTCGCGCTCGGTCCCGCCGACCAGACGGCGAGCACTCCCCCGGGCGAGAGCGCGTCCCAGCACGCTCGGGTGCCGACGTCGCCGTAGAGACGTTGATTCTCCGTCTGGGAGAGCGCCTGCGGTCCGTTGTCGACGTCGAGAAGAATGACGTCGAACCTCACCTTCGGCCGCGCGATGACGTCGAACGCGTCACCGATGACGACGTCGCATCGCGGATCGTCGAGCGCGCCGGCGTTGAGATGGCGGAACAGCCTGCGGTTCCAGTCGACGAGCTCCGGGACGAGCTCCGCGACCGTGACATGGGCGCTCGCCGGCAGGAGGTCGAGCGTGGCGCGCAATGTGTACCCGAGGCCGAGGCCTCCGACGAGGACGCGCCGTGGCGCTTCGACCCGCTCGATCGCGCGCTCCGCCAGGAAGATCTCCGACTGGTGGACGCGCGTCGACATGAGCATATGCCCGTCGACCCGAACGGCCCAGTCGGCGCCGTGGCGAGCGAGGACGAACTCGCTGCTTCCGACCCGCGCGGTCTCGACCGTTTCCCACTTCAGCATCGAAGATGGCCTCCTCTAACACGCGCGACCAGCCGTCCGTCCAGATGTCGCCGTCACCGGCAAACGCACGGCGGGCTCTCCTTCCCACCATTTTCGTTGACGACCTACCCGATCCCGCAACACTAGGCGTACGTGCACGTCGTCGCACGTGCCTTGTTTTCGCGTCCGCCAGGCGGGCGTGCCGAGTCGGGCACGAGCGGGAATGGGGCCGATTTCCTCGAGGTCTACGAGCAGTACTTCCCGCTGGTCTGGCGGTGGGCGGCTCGTCTCGGCGTGCCCCAGCACAGCCTGGACGACGTCGTGCAGGAAGTGTTTCTCACGCTCTACGGACGTCTCGACGGTTTCGAGGGCCGGTCGTCACTGAAGAGCTGGGTCTTCGGCGTCACGTTCGGCGTCGTCCGAAACTTCCGGCGGCGTCGAAGCAGCGCTCCTGCAGGCAACGAGGACGTCGAGGTCGATACTATCGCCGCCGAAGGAGTGCATCCCGAGGCGGCCGCCACGCAGAACGAGTCCATCTCGCTCCTGCAGGCGATTCTCGACAGCCTCGATGACGACAAGCGCGAGGTGTTCGTCATGGCCGAGCTCGAAGGGCTCAACGCCACCGAGATCGGTCATCTGCTGGGGGTCAGTAGCAACACGGCGGCCTCACGCCTCCGGCACGCGCGCGAGGAGGTGCGCGCCGCGTGGGAGCGCGCGAAGGCAAGGGACGCCTGGAGGTTACGATGAGCGCCGACGACGAGTTCGAGCAGTTCCTTCGATCGGCAGACGCCATCGGCGAACCGACGGTGGACGATGCACTCCGCGTGAAGGCGCGGTTGGGCGCGAATGTCTCGTGGAGACGCGACGTGCCGGCCCCGATGGCGAGCGCGCTCCGGACACCTGGCCTCGTCAGTGGCGTCTCGCGTTTCGGGCTCCGCTCGCGCTTCGTCAAGCTCGCAGCGCTCGCGATCGTGGTCGCGGGGCTTTCGGCAACGACGCATTCGATGGTCGG
Source organism: Pseudomonadota bacterium (assembly GCA_023402175.1). Classification (GTDB taxonomy): domain Bacteria; phylum Myxococcota_A; class Polyangia; order Polyangiales; family Polyangiaceae; genus Labilithrix. The sequence goes on from JAEXCN010000163.1 coordinate 12,992, forward strand.
TTCGCCCGGCGGGACAACCGGACCGACCGTCGGTGCGCGGAACGGCGGCGCGAGCGCAATGCCGTCGGCGGCGGCTGGCAACGACCCACAAGGCGACCCGGGGACGGCCCCGAGCGAGGAGCGAAATATCGCCCCGATACCGGTCCCCACGATTGACGATCCCGCGAAGTTGCCCGCGGCACGTCCGGCACCGTCACCCGCGAAGAAGATACGCCGCTCCGGCACGCTCGACGCCGAAGTGGCCCTTCTCGCCGAAACGAACGCGGCGCTTCAATCGAAAGAACCGTCTCTCGCGCTTGCTCTCGTCGACAGGCACGCGCGCGAGTTCCCGCGCGGTGTACTCGGTCCCGAGTTCGAGGCTCAACGTGTTCTGGCGCTCGCGGCGCTCGGCCGGAGCGCCGAGGCATGCGCTCTCGCTGCGCGCTTTCTCTCCGCCTACCCCAGCTCTCCGCTCGCCCCCGAGGTGCGCTCGTCATGCAACGAATCCGACCGCTGATTCTCCTCGCGATCGCTGGACTCTCTGGCGCCGTCACTCAAGCGAGCTGCGCCCAAACCGACGCGATCGTCGCGTGGGATGGTTTGGACGCCGCGACGTCGGTTGATTCCGGGCCGCCCCTCGTACCGACTGCGCCGGCAGACGCATGCGCGCCTCTCGGTTGCAACAAGGTGGACGTCCTTCTCGTGGTCGACAACTCGCTGTCGATGGGGGGCGCGCAGCGGAGGTTGAAGGAAGCGACCCCGGCGTTCCTCAAACAGCTGATGACGAAGCTCGAGCGCACCGACTTCCACCTGATGGTCGTCGATACCGATGCTGGGGGCTACGAGAAGACCTGCAATCGCTTGTGTCCCAGAGTCGGGTTCGACGCAGCGCTCGACGAGCTCCAGGGTCTGTGCGCCGGCTTCCCGTGTGCCTCGATCTCCGAACGCAGCCTGTGCGACTCGACGCTCGGCGCGGGCGTCGTGTATCCGGTCGGAGGAAACTCGGCCAACCGCAATTGCAACTTCCCTGAGGGCCGTCGTTATCTCACCTCGAAAGACGAGAATCTGGAGGAGCGTTTCTTGTGCAGCGCTGCCGTCGGCACGATGGGTGACGGCAACGAGCGCCCCATCGGCGCCATGCTTGCGGCGCTCGACGTAGAGAACCAGAAGGGCGGCTGCAACGAAGGGTTCTTGCGCGACGACGCGCTACTCGTCGTGGTGATTGTGAGCGATGCAGGCTCGACGGCGGCGGAGCTCGAAAGCACGAAGGCTCAGGAGTGGCGACAGCAGCTGCTCGACCTGAAGTGCGGAAGGCCAGAAGGTGTCGTCGTGATGACCGTCACCCATGACGGCGCGCAGACGGCGCCCTGGTATGCGAGTCTCGAGCTCGGAATCTCGGTCGTGGGATACGAGAACGACCTGAAGGCTCAGTGGAGGGACTACTGCACTCTCGTCCCCGGAGACGCGTGCTGCTGCACGACGACGTGCCCGGACCCCCTGCCAATCGACTGCTTCCCCGATTCGACCCCTCGCGCATGCGCGGAGTGCGCGAACAAGCCGCCCCCGATGGATCACTGCTGGTTCGCATTCACGGGGTACGGAACGCCGCTCGTGCGCTTCGCCGAGGCGTTCGGCGAACGCGGCGTGCATCGCGAGATCTGTGACGACTTCAGCGGCATTCTCGACGGCACGATCGAAGCCGTCAGGAAAGCCTGCGACGTGTTCTGACCGCGCAACGCGAGCGTTCGTCGCCGACGACGCGGCGGCCACGAGGCCCCTTCGCGTCACCGCCGATTCGACGTGATCGGCATCGCGAAAGCTGGAGACTCAGCACGCGAGCGCGCCCTGGCGCACGTACGCACGGAAACTATCGCTCGAGAGCCCGCTCTGCAGCAGAGCATCGCATTCGCATGTCCGCGAATCGCCACACTCTGAAGACACGCAATCAACATATCGAATCTCACCCATGGCCAGGAGTATCGTCATGAGAAAAGCGCGAGTGGCAAGCGCAGCGTGGCCGGTGTCTGCGTTCACCCTTGCCCTTCTGCTCGGCGCATGCGCCGACGATGTGTCGAGCGCGTCGAACGACGCGAGCGTCCCGAGCGTCCCGGGTAATGGCGATGCCGGCATCATCGACAGCGACGCAGGCGCCCGCGTGTGTGAGGAGGGGACCTGGGACGACCATGGCTGCGTCGCTTGGTCGACGTGCGCACCCGGCACCCACGTCGCAAACCTTCCGTCGGCGACCACCGATCGGCGATGTGAAGCGTGCGCGAGCGGCACCTTCAGTGCGACGCCCAATGCGGAGGGCTGTACCCCTTGGAAGAGCTGCACACCAGGCAGCCGCGTGAGCAGTCCCGGAAGCTCTCGCGCCGATCGACAATGTGAACCGTGCGCAGAAGGCACGTACGCTTCGTCCGCGAACCAGGACGCGTGCCTTCCGAGCGGCGCCTGCGCTGCGGGGACGGTGCAAACGAAGGCTGGAACGGCAGCATCGGCAGCCATATGCGCAACCTGCGAGGTTGGGAGTCATTGCGCCGGAGGTTCGACGCCCAAGCAGACATGCGCGGGCGGCACCTGGGATCACGACGGCAATCCGGCGACGGCCTGCGTCGCGTGGACGGAATGCATCGCGGGACAGGCGGTCGCCACGAGCGGCAGCGCCACGATGAATCAGACGTGCACCGACTGCGCGAACGAGACCTTCAGTACGGCGAGCAACGCCGCAAGTTGTCAGGCCTGGACCACCTGCCTGCCGGGAAGCTTCGTGAGCCTCACCGGCACGTCGGTCACGGATCGCGCGTGTACGCCCTGCCCCGCCGGACAGTCGAGCACGACCACGAACGCCGCCACGTGCTCTAGCGAGACCGTCGGCAACGTGGCCGGGCTCGCCGCTGGCACGGGTCACACCTGCGCGCGCTTCACGGACGGATCTCTACGCTGCTGGGGCGCCAACCTCGACGGGCAGCTCGGCGACGGAACGACGACGAGCAAGCCTACCCCCACCGTCATCTCCGGGCTCTCCGGCGTCGCGGGACTCACCGCAGGGGCCGCTCACACGTGCGCCAACCTCACCGACGGCGCAGTCGCCTGCTGGGGCGGCAACCTCCATGGGCAGCTCGGCGATGGATCGACGGCGAGCACGCTGACCCCCACCATCATCCCGAACCTCTCCGGGGTTGCTGCGCTCGCCCCCGCAGGCGTCTATCACACCTGCGCGCGCCTCACCGACGGCACCGTCCGCTGTTGGGGACGCAACAACTTCGGCCAGCTCGGCGACGGGACGACGACGGACCAGCCGAGCCCCACCGTCGTCCCGAATCTCTCCGGAGTCAGCGCGCTCGCCTCCGGCAGCTACCACACGTGCGCGCTGCTCACCGACGGCACCGTGCGCTGCTGGGGCTGGAACACCAACGGCCAGCTCGGCGACGGGACGACGACGAACAGGTCGACCCCCACCGTCGTCCCGAATCTCTCGGGCGTCACCCACCTCGCCGCGGGCGGCTATCACACGTGCGCGCGCCTCGGCGATGGGACCGTGCACTGCTGGGGCTCGAACAGCAGCGGCCAGCTCGGCGACGGAACGACGACCGACAGGCCGAGCCCCACCGTCGTGCCCGACCTCGCCGACGTCGCCGGCCTCGCCGCGGCCGCCGATGGCTATCACACCTGCGCGAACCTCGGCGATGGCTCGGTGCGCTGCTGGGGCTCGAACTTCACTGGCGAGCTCGGCGACGGAACGACGACGGACAGGCCGCTTCCCACCGCCGTGCCGGGGCTCACCGGCGTCGCTGATCTCGTCGCGGGATCGAGCTCCAGCTGCGCGCGGCTCACCGGCGGCTCCGTCCTCTGCTGGGGATTCAACGGCCATGGCCAGCTCGGCGACGGAACGACGACGCGTAGGCTCTCACCGGCGCTCGTCGCTTGGTAGCGAGACCCGCGCACCAGCTGGTCCTCCAGTCCCAGTGAGGCCCGAACGCTGAACGAGCATCGAAGACCGGGCAATTCCGACATCGAGCAAGAAGCGACGATGCGAGATCGCTTCATCGGGCGTGGCTTCATCTAGAGTGATGCCCATGCTCGGACTCGCCCGGACCGTTACGACGATCGGGGTGATCCTCGCCATCTCTTCATCCACGACGAGCACGCGCGCCGCGCCGGCGAAGGTGCACATCGATTGGCCCACCGTGCCGGGCTGCCCGGATGCAAAGAGCGTCGTCGAGCGCGCTCAGCGCGAGATGGCCCGCGCGGCAGCACTCGACACGGTGCTCGCCCGAGCCGAGATCCAGCCTCCGGCAACCGCCGATGATCCGTGGCGGGTCTGGATTCGGACGCGAACGATCCGCGGAGCCGGAGAGCGTACGCTCGAGGCCGACACCTGCGCGGAGCTCGCGCGCGCGTCCGCGCTTCTCGTGGCGCTCGCGGCGGCTCGCGCGCCGACACCTGCGCGCAGCGGAGACATCGCCGAGCTCGTGCCGTCGGCTGATTGGACACCCGCGCCCGAGCCGCTGGCGCTGACGCGGCCGATCGAATTGCCGCAGGAGACGCGGCCGTCGGCTCCACGCGAGGAGAGGAGCGCTCGTTTCGTCGTGAGCGGAGGGACTTGGACAGGAGCAGGCCTTCTTCCGTCGCTCGCCTGGGGACCGCTCCTCGCCGGAAGCTACGAGCTCGGGCCGCTCCGCGCGCGCCTCGCCGTGCGCGCCGCTCTACCGCAGGATTCATCCTTGGCGACGCTGGGGGCGACCTTCGACGCCGTCGGCGTGGGAGCCGATCTCTGCGGAGCAGGCGCTCTCGTGCGCGTAGCGGCCTTCACCACGCACGCGTGCGGGGGTGTCGAGGTCGATGCCATCCGGGCACGAGGCAAAGGCCTCGTGACGGCGGACGCCGTTCGCGCGGAAGTAGTTCCATACTTCGGTCTCGGCGCCGCGTGGTCGCCCGCTCGAAGCGCTCGGATCGGTCTCGACCTCCGCGCGGGCCCCACCCTTCTCCAGCCATCGTTCGCCGTCGTATCCGCAGCGGAAGGTGTACGGCGGCTCCACCAGCCCCCCGACGCGCGGGTCGAAGGCGTCCTCACGTGCGGTCTCGTGTTCTGAGCCATTCGTGCCCCGCGCCGCGCTCGCGGCCACTGAGCGAGGTGAGCTGCGATTCGCACTCTGGGCGTCGGTGTTCATGCCCGAGCCCTCTTACGGGGTCCGTGAGATGGCGGCTTCCGCATCGATGCGTGCCTTCATCGCCGCGTCGATCCGCACGGCGACGGTGCGATGATCGGCCAGCGCGGGGTCGGTCGGCGTCCCCTGCTGACGAAGAAGGTTCAGCTTCGTGTACACGACGCCGACGACTCGTCCCTCGCGGTCCAGGACCGGACCTCCCGAGTTTCCGTTGAACGCGAGATTCGAGATCACCATGCCCCGACCATCGAGCTTCAGCACCCTCCCCGACGACACGAGCGGGTAGCGCGGCGAGAGCCGGTTCAACTCGCTCTCGTTCAGAATGCCCAGGAACGATGGTTGACCGACGATGAAGACCTCCTCTCCCACTTGGACGTCCGTGCGAACCTCGAGCGTGCTCCCGTTCGAAGGACCGGCGACGACGCCAATGTCGAACGCCTCGGCGACGGGCACCTTGTCGACGCACGTCGTCATCCGGACCTCGTTGAGCTTGCACGCCGCGGACTGCGGATGTCCGCCCAGAAACAGGAACGTCCCGCACTCGCCACGGTCGATGCTTGCTCCCGGTTCGGCAAACTCGAACTCCGCAGCGTAGCAGTCGGGCGGTGGTCCCGAACCGCCGTTCGCCTGACGGACGTGCAGCGCCGTCAAATGCCACCCAGGAACTACCTCCGTCGCCCCGAGCTCGTAGGCGCGATCGACCCTGGCGCGATCGAACGGCCACTCCGTGTCGAGGAGGGGGAGGAACAGCTTCTCGACGCAGCCGAGGCTCGGCCGGTTCGGATCGCAGTCTGGAAGATCATCGATCGTCAGGTACGGCTTCGTCGTCTCTTCGCGACACGACGCAACGCATGTCAGCGCGCCAGCGGCCACGGCGAGGCTTGCGAGCTGCCGTATCGAAAGTCTGGAGCAGAGGGCGAACATCTCGCGAGTCTGATGTCCGCCGTGTTCCGATTCCGTCAAGAATTCCACGTCGAAGTCCAGTTGTGGCGGACCAGTGCGGGAGCCACGCCGACGCTCGTGGCACGGCGGAACGGTACGACGGTCTACGAGCGCGATGATCGGCCGAGAGCTTTTGGATTTCCATCTCTCGCGATCGTTCCGTCGCATTGTATGGTCGCTCGATGAAGTTCTCTGCTTTCGCGATTCTGCTTCTTTTGGCGGCTTGTTCGTCTGCGGAGGGAAGCGAGTCACCGCGCACGGGCCCATCGTCGTGTGCCGAGGAGCTCGGCGGAGCGTGGAACCTCTCGCTGACGAAAATGACGAGCCTCGTGCAGCCCCCGGAGGGTAGCTTCTGTCAAACGCTGATCCATCAGGCGCCGAGCTACCCGGCCCTTGTCTCGGACGATCTTCAAACGCTGACGGTGGAATTCGCGCCTGGGCGCAGTAGATCGTTTGAGATTCAGCCCGTTGGTGCGCCGTGCGATGTTCTCGTCGCCATCAAGTCGGAAGTCTCGTACCGCGAAGGTGGCACGCTGCGGACCACATTCACGCTGCGTCGTCAGTCCGATGGTTCTCTGGCGGGAGAGACTGAGCAGCTTGCGTATGACGACGTGGATGGGCCGCAAGCTCCCGAGTGCATCTTGACGTTCGCTACGACGGTCACTCGGTAACGGCGACGGAATACAGAGCACAGAAAGCTCGAGCGTATCGCTGACCTTCCGCGACGTTTCCGCGGCCGATCGTTCAGCGGCGCTTGCGACGGAGGCTCGCGAGAGCGAGGAGACCGAAGACGAACGTGCCCCCGCCGATGCCCGACGTGGGCGCGGAGCTGCCCGAGCAGCTGGTGCTCGCTGCTGCCGGCGGCGGCGGCTTCGGCGCGCGGCACACCATCGCGTCACCTTCGGCCGTGCAGACGTCACCTTCGACGGTGCACGTCTCGGTCGTCGAACAGTCCTCCGCGCAGGTCGTCTCGTTCGCCGCGTCCGGATCGGGGAGACAGAGCGCGGAGCGGCACTCGTCACCGCTCGTGCAGGGCTCCTTCGCCTTCAGCTTGCGCGGGTCGGGGCCTCCCTCGACCCAGGGCTCGGCCTCGGCGAGCTCGTAGCCCTTCATGATGAGGTCCTTGAACGGAGAGACCTTCGTGTAGAGGTTCCGGCCGTCGATGCAGCTGGACGCCGGATCGGTCGTGTCCTGCTCCTGCGTGTTGCCACCGCGCGAGACGACGCCGACGACGGCTTTCGACTTCTGCGCGATCGCGGGACCGCCGCTGTCGCCCGAGCAGATCGCTTCGCCGACCTCGAACTCGTTCGGCGGAACGCCGAAGTCCTCGTTGTCCGGGCCGACGCTCGTGACCTTCACGTTCGTGCGCTGCATGCGCTGGTCGGGCTGCGCGGTCTTCTCCGTGACGCCCCAGCCGACCGCGGTGATCAGCTCGCCGACTTCGACGTCGCCATCGAGCCGGATCGGCGCGATCTGTGCGCCCTTGACCGGCTCCTTCAGGACGATGAGCGCGATGTCGTGGTTGCAGAGGTTCTTGCCGCCGTCATCGAGGATCTTCATCCCGACTCCGGCCGGCTCGACCTTTCCACGACCGAAGTCGGGCCGATCCTTCCCCGTGAAGACGTACATCGTCTCGGGCTTGTGATTCTTTCGGACCGCGCCGGCAGCGACCGGCGTTCCGTCCGCTTTGCAAGCCGCGTACATGTCCGTGTCGCCGACGCAGTGCCGAGCCGTGAGGACGAGCCGCGGAGCGAGCAACGTTCCGGTGCACTGACCGTACTCCTGGCTTCCCGGGTCGTAGTGCACGAGGAGCACGACGGCGTCTTGCGACGCATCGGACGGCTTGCCCTTGATGACCGCGCTACGTGCCTTGGCGGTGGTCTCGGCGCTGTCCTCCCCCGAGGACGAGCAAGCAGCGAGACAGGTGAAGAGACTGAGCGTGACGACGGGCAGCGCGCGGTTCGCGATCATGCGTTCCTTTGCGGGGAGAAAAACGGGCTTCGAAGACGGCAGACGAAGCGAAACAGCAGAAGAAGCCGAAGGACCGACGGGCGAACCTAAACCCCCAGGTCGATGCCGCGGCAAGGAGCGATTCGGCGCTGAGACGACAAGCGGACGCGCAGCGCTGTAGCATGGGGAATGCGAGCATCAAGGCGAAATCCGTACGGAAATCCCTGTGCCGCACGTCCGCCGCGCATCGGAGCAAGCGCGAACCGTCTGGCTGTAAAATGCCGCTATCCCCGCCGATCGCCCCCTGCTCGGAGGCCGATCGACGGGGCTCGAGG
>JAEXCN010000165.1 GCA_023402175.1 Pseudomonadota bacterium
ACCCGATCCACACGGGAAGGTCGCGCCGGCGCAGAGCGCGCATCCGGTCGCGAGCGCCCCGCCCAGCGCATCGGCAACGCCGCCGCCGCCCGCGCCGACGCCGACGCAGCCATCGAGCGTCCCCGGCGTGGCGTCCTCGCGGTATGATTGAGCGCCCATGGGGCGTTCCTTCGTGAGCTGCGCGATCGCGGTCGGCCTCCTCGCAGCACCCGCGCTCGCGCGTGCCGACGACGGGACGCTCGCCGACACGTTGTTCAACGAAGCGAACGAGCTCGTCGCGGCAGGACGGTACGCGGAAGCGTGCCCGAAGCTCGCCGAGAGCCAGCGGATCGAGCCCGCCGTCGGGACGCAGTTCAATCTCGCCGATTGCTACGAGCACCTCGGGCGGACCGCGACGGCGTTCGCGCTGTTCACCGACGTCGCGCGCATCGCAAGGGCAGCGGGCAAGTTCGAGCGCGAGAAGAGGGCCAAGGAGCGGGCGACCGCCCTCGAGCCACGCCTCTCGCGCGTGAAGCTCGTCCCACTCGCGCCTGCGCCGGGTCTCGAGATCAAGATCGACGACGTCGCGATCCCGCGAGGAGAATGGAGCACGGCGTTGCCGATCGATCCCGGGCATCATCGGATCGTCGCCTCGGCGCCGTCGCGGAAGAGCTGGCAGGGCGACGCGGAATCCGTCGAGGGCAATACGATCGAGGTCGCGATCCCGGAGCTCGTCGATCCGACTCCGGCGCCACGTCCCGCGCCGCGACCCGCGGCGTGGTCGACTCAGCGCACGATCGCGATCGCCGCCGCCGGTGCAGGTGTGGCGGGGATCGCGGTCGGAGCCATCGCCGGAGCGATGTCGCTCTCCGCTCGGAGCAGCGCCGAATCGGCCTGCCCGTCACGGACCTACGCGTTCCGCTGCCCCACGGTGGAAGGAACCGACGATTGGAACTCGGCGACCGCGGCGGGGGACGTCTCGACGGTCGCCTTCGTCGTCGGCGGCGTCGCGCTCGCCGGAGCGGCAGTCCTCTGGTTCACCGCACCTTCGTCGAAGGAGCCCGCTCCCAAGGTCCGCGCGGGCGTGAGCACGAACGGCCTTCGCTTCGAAGGGAGCTTCTGATGCGGCGCGGGCTCGGGCTCATCGTGACGTCGTGGCTCGTCAGCACGACGTGGCTCGGCTGCAACCTGATCCTCGGCAACGAGTCGGCCGTGTTCGCTCCCGAGCCGTCGGAGGGAGGCACCGGGGGCGACGACGGCGCGTCGCCGTTCGAGGACGGATCGACACCGCGCACCGACGGCACGGCTCCGGATGCCGACGTCGACGCCGATCCGTGTGTGGACCTAGCGTCGAATCCGAGACACTGCGGAGCGTGCTCTCACGACTGCTTCGGCGGGCAGTGCATGGGTGGCGTCTGCCAGCCCGTCGAGCTCGCAACCGACGAGAGCGGGCCGTTCGCCATCGCGCTCGACGGAACGCACGTGTACTGGAACAACCGCACGACCGGCAGCCTCTGGCGCGTCCCGATCTCGGGCGGACCGAAAGAGCTCTTGTTCCAGGCACAGGGCGAGGCGCTTGGTGACGAGATCGCCGTGCACGGCGGGCACGTCTACTTCGCTCACTCCATCGGAGATGCCGGGATCGTCCGCTGTCCGGTCACGGGCTGCACGGCCGACGGGCCAGAGCCCGTCGTCGAGAACGGCGCCGCGGCTACGGCGGTGACGATCGAGGACGGCGTCCTCCTCTTCGTCGAGTCGTCCGTCCCTGGACGCATCGGCCGCTGCCCGCTGCCGTGCAACGGGACGTTCGAGATCGTCGCGAGCGGCGAGACGCTGCCCATTCGCGCCGCGCAGTCGGGCGGCATCGTCGCGTGGAGCGTCATCGCGAACGAAATCCGGTTGAAGATCGGCAGCGCAAGCGCGTTCTCCATCCCGACGAACAGCGGCTTCGCCACCGGCATCGCCGTCGCCGGAGGCCTCGTGTACGCGCAGGACCACAACGTCGGGCCGCTCGCGTTCCCGACGGACGGCGGGCCACGCCGGCGCCTCACCTCGTCGACCTTCTCCTTCTCGGAGGAGCTCACGCTCGACGACGGCAGCGTCTACTTCACGGACACGATCGACAACGGTCGCGTCCTCCGATGCCCGCGCACCGGATGCGGCGACGCGGGCACCGTGCTCGCATCCAGTCAGAGCAAGCCGCGCGGGATCGCCGTCGACGCGAAGAGCGTCTACTGGGTGAACACGGGCGCCACCACGGGAGCCGTGATGCGCGTGGCGAAGTGATCGCTCAGAGGAGGTTGGCGGCGAGCTCGGCGAGCTCGCTGCGCTCACCGCGCGTCAGCACGATGTGCGCGGCCACCTTCTCGCCGCGGAAACGATCCGCCGCGACCGAGAGACCGTTCGACGCGCTGTCGACGTACGGGTTGTCGATCTGACCGGGGTCGCCCGTCAGCACGATCTTCGTCCCGTCGCCCGAGCGCGTGATGATCGTCTTCACCTCGTGGGGCGTGAGGTTCTGAGCCTCGTCCACGATGATGTACTGCTGCGGGAGCGAGCGCCCACGGATGTACGTGAGCGGCTCGACCTGGAGCTGTCCGCTGTCGAGCAGCTCGGCGTAGGCGCGCGGCCCCTTGCGCGTGCCGCTCGAGAAGAGGAACTCCAGGTTGTCGAAGATCGGCTGCATCCACGGATTCAGCTTCTCGTCGACGTCGCCCGGCAAGAAGCCGATGTCGCGACCGAGCGGCATGACCGGACGCGAGACGAGCATCCGCGTGTACATCCCGTCCTCGACGGTGCGCTTGAGCCCGGCCGCGAGCGCGAGCAGCGTCTTGCCGGTGCCCGCCTTGCCGACGAGCGTGACGAGGCGGATGTTCTCGTCGAGAAGCAGATCGAGCGCGTGGCTCTGCTCCTTGTTGCGCGGACGCACGCCGACGACGCCTTCGCGCGGCGTACGGAGCGCGACGATTTCCTTCTTCGTCGCGTCGTAGCGACCAAGCGCGGTGTGCGAGGAGCTCGCGCGATCGCGAAGGAGCACGCAGATGTTCGCGCTCAGGTAGACCGGCGCCGAGTCCTTGTTCCGCTCGCGCTCACGATGCTCGCCGCGCTCCGGCGGGATGAGATGCGGAGGAGGAGTGAGCTTCCCTTCCTGGAAGAAGCTGTCGATCTCGTCGGCGGAGACCTCGATCTCCATCACGCCGGTCTCGACGCGCTGCGGCTCGACGCGCTGGTTCTCGTAGGTCTCGGCGACCATCCCGAGGGCGTCGGCGCGGATCCGCAGGTTCGTGTCCATCGTCACGAACACAGTGGGCCGGCCGCCGTCCTGCTCGCGCACGTCGAACGCCGTCTGCAGGATCGCGTTGTCCATAGCGGCCTTGTCGATCGCGCTCGGCAGCTCGGGGCGCTTGGTCGGCACCTTCACCGTGAGCGTCCCGCCCGACTTGATCGTGACGCCCTTCGAGAGGGATCCGCCCTGCTCGCGAAGCTCGTCGAGGAGCCGCACGACGTGGCGTGCGTTGCGGCCGCGCTCCGAGCCTTCGCGCTTGAACTGATCGACCTCCTCGATGACGTAGATCGGGATGATCACGTTGTTGTCGTCGAAGCGGAAGATCGCGTACGGATCGTGCAGCAGGATGTTCGTGTCGAGGACGTAGTTCTTCTTCATCCGGATCGGTCTTCCGCGGGACGCGACGGTTTGGATGCCCATGAGCACACGGCCCCCGCGCGTCTCCACGTACCCCGAGCTTGCCCCCTCTTGCAAGCGCGGTCGCTAGGAAAGAGCCGACTCCAAGGCCCCGCGAAGCCGAGGCAGAGTCCGGTTTTCCGAGACCCCCAGGATGGTCTAGTCTCGAAGGCGGCATGAGCCAGCGGCCGGCCATCCGAAAACGCCCCAGCGCCCACGACCTCGCGGGGCTTCCGTCGTGGCTCGTCCGTGGCGAGCGCCTCCTCATCGAGGCCGTCCGTTCGGTCCGGCTGCTCGGGTCCGTCGTTCCGCGAAACGCCGCGCAGGAGCGGCAGCGTCTGGTGGAAGCGTTCGAAGCCGGCCAGACGGCGACGCCCCGCTGGTCTTACGCCCGGAGCGATCACAACGCCCTACGAAAGGCGCTCGCCCGCGCAGCTCAGCGGCTCGAGGCCGAGGCGCACCCGGTCGGGCTCCTCTACGCCGAGCGCGCGCGCGAGCTCGAGATCGAAGCGGCGCTCGCGAGCGAAGCGGGCACCGGCGTCCTCGGCGCGCTCGCGCGTGCGCGCTTCCGTTCGGCGAACCCTGCGAAGGCCGGCGAGGCGACGATCCTCGCCCGCAAGTGGATCAACGAAGGGCGGGAGGGAGCGACCGAGGCCTCCAGCGGCGAGGTCATCATGAGCGACGCCCCCGTCCCAGGCTCGCTCCTGACGCGGATGCGCGAAGAGGTCGGCCGCCTCTGCCTTCCGTTCGCGGTCGTCGTCCAGCCCACGCTCGCAGCCCTCGCCGCGACGGGCGAGCGGCACATCCTCGTCGCCGCGAACCGCCCCTGCACGCGCGACGACGTCGAACGCACGGTCATGCACGAGATCGAGGCGCACGCCATCCCGCGCACGCGCGCGGCGCAGGCTCGGCTCGCGATCTTCCAGATCGGGACCGCGCGCGGCATCGACGATCAGGAAGGCTTCGCGCTCGTGCTCGAGGAACGGAGCAATTTTCTCGGCCCGAAGCGCAAGCGCGAGCTCGCAGCACGCCACCTCGCGGTCGAGGCGATGGACGGCGGCGCGCGCTTTTACGAGAACGTCGCCGCGCTCGTGAAGGAGCACGGGCTCAGCGTGCGCGAAGCGGTGCTCGTCGCCGAGCGCGCCTACCGCGGCGGCGACGGGACCACGCCCGGGCTCGGCCGCGAGCGCATCTACCTCGAAGCGTTCCTCCGCGTCGGCGAGCACCTCGCGAAGAAGCCGACTGACGAGGGCATCCTCACGAGCGGGCAGATCAGCATCGAGTCGATCCCGACGATCGCCCCGTTCGTGCGTAGAGCGCGCGCGACCGAGCCACCGCCAGCCGCGGGGCTCGGTTGAGCGCGCGCG
>JAEXCN010000206.1 GCA_023402175.1 Pseudomonadota bacterium
AAGCTGATCGACTTCGGCATCGCCGCTCCTGCGCTCGTCGCCGGACACGAGATCCTCGGCTCGCCCGGCCACATGGCGCCCGAGCAGGTCGACGGTGGAGAGCTCGGTCCGCCGACGGACATCTTCGCCGTCGCGGTGCTCCTGATGGAGGCGTGGACCGGCTCGGCGCCGTTCCGCCGCGCGACACCGGAAGAGTGCGCGGCCGCGGTGCGCGAGCCGCACCCGAAGCCGAGCGAATTCGATCCGCGGCTCTTGCCGCTCGACGAAGCGATAGGCCGCGCGATGAAGGTCGATCCGCGCGAGCGGCAGCAAGAGGCGAGCGAGCTCGCGCGCGCGCTCCGTTCGTTCCTCAGAGGGCTCGACGTCGGCGACATCTCCCGCGCGCTCGGCGATCGCGTCCGCGATCTTCGGGAGGAAGCGTCCTCGCCGTCGCCGCCCTCGCGCACGACGGCGCCTCGCGCATCGGCCGCGAGCCACGGCGATCTCGGGACGAAGACGTTCGCCGCGCGGGAGGAGGCGCTCAGCTGGTCGAAGCCTCCCGCCGCCGCGCCCATCGACGACGAGCTCTCTGTCCCGAGCACACGTCGACTCGAGAGCTCGCCGAAGATGCCTGCGGCTCGTTCGGCCGCCACTGGGCGCGAAGACCCTGCGCTCGCGATCCCGACGCCGCTGATGGTCGACGTCGAGGAGCTCGAGAAGATCCACGGCGACATCGCGGCGGCGCGATCGGATACACGGGAACGCACCGCACCGAAGCAGAGCGAGATCCCGACCCTACGCCGGAGCAAGCTCGCGCGACCCGAGAGTCCGCCGGCGGAGAAGCTCGAGACGATCGCGACCCGTCCGCTCGAGACGCCGGTGCGCGCCTTCGAGACGACGTCGGCCGCCACGTCCGGAGCGAAGCGAGGATGGTCCTTCGCAGCGCTCGGCGCGATCGCGCTCGTGACGGTCGGAGGCTTCGCCGCTTGGCGCGCGCAGCGAGGTCCGGCGGCCCAGGACTCCGCTCGGCCGACCGCGACGACGCCCACTGTGACGCCAGTCGTGACCTCCGCGAGCGCGTCCTCCGCCGCCGCGATCGAGACGGTGCCGTCCGCGCCGATCACCGCGCCGCCCACCGAGAAGAAGGCAGCGCCGTCGACCCAGGCAGCGCCGGCCTCGGTGTCGCCCGCGCTCTCCGGCTCGGCGACGGCACCTGCCGGTAAGGCCGCCGTCACGTTCCTCGGCGAGCCCGGGACGAAGGTCTCCGTCGACGGAGCGTCACGTGGCCCTTGCCCTGTTCGCGTCACGCTCCCGGAAGGTCTCCACGAGATCCGCTTCACGTTCGAGCCGACCGGCGAGAGTCGAGGTGAGCGGCTCACCGTGAAGAGCGGTGATCGCGTGACCGTCCGCGCCGAGTTCACCGGCGCGACGCCGACCGTGAAGATCCAGCGCTGACGGTTGCTTCAGTCGCCGAGCTCGTACTCGGGCTCGTGCGACACCAACGTGATGTTGGCGAGCTCCGGATGCGTCGTCAGCGCGCGGACGCACCGGTTGTAGTGCAGGATCGGTCGCGGATCGTCGGCCGACCCGAGCTCGTCGGCCTTCTGGAAACGCTCGATCGCCTCTTCGAAGGCATGCATCGCCTCGCGGATCCGTCCGCCTCCGAGCTGAGCCTTGCCATAGCGCTCCCAGGCAATGCCTGTATAGTACACTCGTTCGTATTCCGTCCCGAGCTTTGCGAACGCTGCGCACGCGTCCTCGAAGTGGGTCATCCACGCGGTCATGAATTGATCCGTCAGCGCGAGCCCGAGCGTGCGCCACGCCTCCTCGTTCCAGGGCGATACTTCGAGGATGTCGCGACAGATGCTCTCCGCGTCCTCTGGCTCGTTGAGCGCGCGATACTGCTTCGCGAGCGCGACAGCGGTCTCGAGATTGCGAGCACGAAGATGCTTCAGTTCCCACCCCATGTCGGTGGCGTAGCACACGGCTCACCGAGCCAGCCGCGACTTGGGGTACACATTCACGCGATGAACCGGACGCCGCGGCGCGTGAGATGGAGTGCGGCTTTGTTCTTCGCGACGTGTGGATGCGGAGGTCGTGATGTCGCGCCTGTCGATCGCCCCGCGGTCGCAGAGACCTGTCGCGTCCAGCTCGGACCGCGATCGATGGCGCTCGAAGCGGCATCGCCGGCGCAAGTGCCGCCGACGGCCACGCGGCCGTCGCGGCTCGTCGCTCACGTCGAGATGCGCCTCGCGTCGCTTGCGAAGGAGCTCGAAGTCACGATCGGTGCGCGCCTCGCCGAGGAGCGCAACAGGAGCATCGGCATCGGCGGGCATCTCAATTACACGGTCGATCGAGGCCCGTTCAGCGTCGCCGTCGAAGGAGATTCGCTCGTCGTGCGCACCGACGTGACGAGCCGCGCCGAGGCGTGTCGTGGGAGCTCGTGTTACGCGTCATGCGAGCCTCGAGGCCGTGCGACTGCCACCGTTCCGCTACGGCTCACGCCGGACTATCGCTTTCCGCCGTCGCGCGTGTCGTTCACGTTCACGCGAGGCTGCGAGATCCGCGCGCTCGGAGGCATGCTCAAGGTCGACGTGACGCCGACGATCGAGGGGCAGCTCGCGCCTGCGCTCCGTCGCGTCGAGCAGGAGATCGACAGGAAGCTCCCGCCGCTCCGCCCGCAAGCGGAGCGACTCTGGGCAGAGATCGGCAAGCCACGCGAGATCCCGCTCGGCGGTTGCGTCGTGACGAACCCGCACGCGATCGCCCTTGGACCCGTTTCGGGGACGGCCGAGTCGCTACGCATGCGCTTCGGTCTTGTCGCGTATCCGGAGGTCCGTTCACGCTGCGGTGACGTCGCGCCTGCGCGCCCGCTGCCGCGTCTCGCGCAAGATCCGGCGATGCCGGCGGAGGACGACCTCGTCCTCGCGCTCGTCTCACCGCTCGCGCGCGCTGCAGCGGCGCTCGAAGGTACGGATCCGTTCGATGCGGGCGGAGCCCGGGCACGCATCGCACGCGCGGCCGCCGTGCCCGCGGGCTCACTCGCTCAGCTCGATCTCGGTCTGCGCGGAGAGGCTTGCGGTGATGTCGGTGTGCGCACGGCGTTCGGCTGGACCGACGACGGGCGATCGCTCCGGCTCGGACTCCCCATCTTCGCGAACGGTGAGCGCGAGCGCGTCGCGAGCGTGTCGCTCGCTCCGGACGTCTTCATCCGATCGCTGTCGGAGGTGCACATTCCGCCTCCCGTTCCGCCGGACAGCTTGAAGGAGCTCGTTCCGACGATCGCCGCGAGCATGTCGGACTCGTCGATGGATGTCAGCGCGAAGGTGAGTGACGTGAAGCCGCTCGACGTCGTGCTCCGAGGTGAGGACCTCGCCGCGTCGGTCCTCGTGCGCGGAAGCGTCGAGCTGAAGCAGCGCTGAGCGCCGGTCTAGCGAACGCGCGCTTTGACGAGCTGGAAGTACCGGTGCGCGACACCGCTCGCACGCGCAGCGGCTCCGACGTTTCCTCCGTGCTTCGCGAGCACGGCCTGCACGTAGCGACGCTCGAACTCCCAGACGACCCGATCGCGGGCGGCGGGGAAGGCGAGCCCTTCCTGGATGACGGCCGACACGAGATCGAAGCCGTGTTCGGCCGCCCGATCCGAGAGGTACGTCTTCGAGAGCTCGCCGAGCTGGGCGCGCTGCATCACGACGCTCCGGAGCTCGCGCACGTTGCCGGGCCACGCCCAGTTCTCGAATCTCGGCAGCAGGTCGACCGGCAGCTCAGCTGATGCTCCCTCGACGTTCGGCGCGAGCTCCTTCCAGAAGTGGCGCGCGAGCACGCTCGCATCGCCTTTCCGATCGCGGAGCGGCGGCAACTCGACACGTCCGGTGGCGAGCTCGAAGAAGAACGCATCATCGAAGCGTCCCGCCGTGACGTCGCGATCGAGGTCGCGACGCGTCGCTGCGACCAGGCGAACGTCGGTCGACGACGTGACGAGATCGCGCAGCCGTTTCTGCGCATGTCGCGGCAGGTCGCCGATCTCGTCGACGAAGAGGACGCCCCCTCGGGCGCTCTCGACGAGGCCGGGCTCGTCCGCCGATCCGAACAGGCGGACCGCGATCTGCTCGGACGGGATCGCGCTCGACTCGAGCACGATGAATGGCGCATCGGCACGTTTGCTCGCCCGGTGGATCTCCTCCGCGAGGAGCTCCTTTCCGGTGCCGGCCTCTCCCTCGATGAGGACGACGCGATCGCTGGCGGCGAGCTTTTCGAACATCGGATAGAGCCGCCGCATTGCGAGGCTCTCGCCGACGATGCGGCCCCACGACGTGGCGTCTCCGAAGTCGGACGCCTTTGCTGCGCCGCGCTGGATCGTGAGGACGGATCTGCCCATGCGGATCGCCTCGCCGCCGTGGAGCGAGACCTCCTTCACGGTGACGCCGTTGATCGTGGTGCCGTTCGTGGATCCGAGGTCGATGAACTGGACGTGCGTGGCGGTAATCGCGAGCGCTGCGTGCCGGCGCGAGATCTCGGGATCCGTGAGGCGGACCGTGCAGACCGGGCTCGTACCGAGCAGCGCACGCGTCGGCGACGAGGCGTCGAGCACGAACGACTGTCCCGCATCCGAACCTTCGACGACGGAGAGCACGTACGTCGCGTCGGTCTCGTCCGGCGGGGCAATGCGCGTACGACGCGCGGTCGGCCCCATTCCAGGCGTGTGCGGCGGCTTCATGCTCATCCCGATCCCTCCGCTTTCGCGTCGATGTTATCACGCATGGCGCTCGTGCTCGCGATTCAGGGCGCGCACGAATACGTCACGTCGGGGCAGCCGCCGTCTGGCTTCGTCCGCAGGCTGACGTGGCCGAGGACGGCCTTGCCCGCGCTGAACGAGAGCGCGCTGCTGACGGCTGCGCACGGCGCGCCCGTCCTGTCCTTCGATCGGTCGCTCGCGAGATCGAGCGACGCGCACACCGTGCCTTTGAGGAGGTCGAACGTGTTGTTCACGTTGTGGCAGAGGAGCGAGCTCTTCGCGTAGGGATTCTCGACGTTCGCGAGCGCCCCGAGGAGGCTCTCGGCCGGCCAGCGTCCGGCGAGCTCGCCTTCGAGCCGGTAAGTGCCGTCGACCTCGCGGAGCTTGGCCACGAGCGTCGTGTCGATCAGATCGAAGACGAGGGAGCCGAGCGGCGTGTTCATCACGATCTTCGACTTGCCGGTCCCGGGCTCCGCGAGGTTCGCGACGAGCACGCCGTCGCGGACGTACGCGTTCACGTCCTGGACCTTGGCGACGCACGGCTTGCCGTTCGGCGCGCGGCAGTCGACGCCGACGAGGTTCGTTCCTTCGAGGAGCGACTCGTTGTCGACGAGCCAAACGTCGTTGCCGTCGAACACGGGCTTGGTACGTCCCTCGTTCGCGGCTTCGTCGATGCCCTGCGACATGGCGAGCGCGACCGTCACCTGCGGATCATCGGGCGTGCCGTTCCAGCCGCGCACGATGACGAAGATCGTGAACACGCCGTCCACGATGCGCTTCGTCCCGAAATCGAAGCTGAACTCGGGGACCGCGGCGCCGAGCTGATTGAAGAACGACGCGACTGCATTGTCGCGGCCGCCGTCACCGTCGCATGCGTGCGTGCGCTGCCCGCCATCCCCTCGCTCGCACGAGTCGGGCTCGGGGCACGTGCAGGTGTCGTCGAAGTCCAGACCTTGCGGCGGAGGCGTCCCCGAGTCGAACGCGCCGGAGGTGTCGGCGCGCAGCGACTCCAGCGCGAAGTCGAGCGCGATGTTCGTGGCGTCGTCGGCGCCTTCTGGACGCGTCGGCGGAGTTGCCGGCTGACACGCGCGTCCGTCGTTCTCGACGACGTCGGCGGCGACGATGCCGCCGTCCCGTGTGCCGCCGACGAGGCCGTCCATGAAGCCCGATCCGCAGGAAGGTGTCGCGGCGAAGAGCGCACCGCCGAGCGTGGCCGCGCTCGCGAGCCCGAAGGCGCGTCGCCATCGCTTTCGACCGCGGCTCACCACGTCAGTGCTCCGAAGCTGCTCTGCGCCCGAGGGCCTGGGCTCTTGGGCGAGAAGATGAACCACGTCGCTGCTGCGAGCACGAGAGAGCCGATGCCGACGCCGAGCGTGACGTTCGCGACGACCAGATCGTTGGACATGCGGTCCCGCTCCGCCTGCGAGCATTCGGGCGCGCATCGCCCGCGGAGATCGTCGGCCTGCTCACCGAGAGAAAGCCGCGTCACTCCGGCGAACGCGAGCGCGCCGGCGCCGAGCACCGCGAGACCTGCAGGCACGACGTACCCTGCGGTGCTTCGCTTCGGCTTCGGACCTTGCTCCGGCGTCGTCGCGTGGCGCTCCGGCGCGGGTGGCGGCAGCGGTGGACCGAGCGTCGCGCGCACGATGCGGCTCTTCTCGGCCTCGGCGACGACGACGTCGACGGTGACGGGATCCCACGGCGGTCGCTTGAAGACGAGCGACAGCTTGCCTGGGTCGACGGGAATCGCGCGGCCGTCGAGAGAGGAGGTGATCTTCACGCCGTTCAGCTCGACGGTCACGTCGGTGAGGTCGTTGCCCTTCGCGTCCGCCGCCTTGAGCACGATCGTCGGCTGCGCGGCCTCGACCTGACGGAGGACGCCGGCGCAGTCCGCGCGAACGAGCGCCGGACACTCTTGCTGGGAGCACGTGAGGAGCTCGGCCCGTGCGGTGCCGAGCTGTCCCGCACGCCGCGCTCGCTGGGCGTTGTCGAATGCGGCGATGCACGCCTCTTTCGTCGTTGCGGCGCGAGCAGGCCTCGCGAACGCAGCGCAGCTCGCAATCACGGCGAGCGATGCGAGGAGCATCCCGGTGGTGTTCGTGATCTGCCGTAAAAGGCGCGACGATGGGGGGCTCGTCATTCCACGCACTCGGCTTTGTAATGCCGATCGCCGTGAGCGTCGACCGTGTACGGCACGGCGCAGTCGCGGCTCTTCGGGCGCGAGGTGCGCGGTGCCGGCGGCGGCTTCTTCGGCGTGCGCACGCGGGCGCTGCCAATCGTGGAGCTCGCCGGTGTGGCGGAGGCCGAGGTCGCAGGGACGGCGCTATCTGAAATCGGCGCTGCAGCGCTGGCCTCCGCGGCCGGAGGCTCGTCGCGTGCGACGAGCGACGACGCTGCCGTGACCGCCGGAGTGGCTTCGGGGGCGGGAGGCACCTTCGCTGTCCGCGACCCGACGAAGAACGCCCCACCCGTGAGCGCGCCGAGCGCGAGGACGCTCGCGACGATCGACGGCCAGCGCCGCCGTGCGGGCGGAGCGCTGCTCACGATGGCGTTCGCTGTGCTCGCAGCCAGTGAGCTCGACTCGAGCACGGACGAAGAAGCCGCTGCCGCGGCCTCGTTCTGTTTCGCGCGCGGCGAGCTCGCAGCGGTGGCGGTCGCGTGCTCGGTGAGGATGCTCGCGAGCGCCTTCACCTCGGGCTCGAGGTTGCGCGAGATCGGCGTGCTGGTCTCGCGGCGCAGTCGATGCGCCCTCGAATCGAGCTCTGGTCCGGCGAGGTCGCGCACGACCTGCGTCACCGCGCTCCGCGGCGCGGGCGCGAGCGCCGCGGCGAGCTCCTTCGCCATCTCGTCGGCGGTCGACCAGCGAGCTTCCGGCTTCTGCGCGAGCGCCTTCAACACGACGCGATCGAGCTCGGGCGGCAAGGGCTCGTCCGCGAGGAAGCTCGGGGGATCGAACTTGCTTTCGAGGACCTTGCGAACGAGCTCGCCTTCGTTGTTGGCCTCGAACAGCCGTCGATTCGTCAGCGCTTCCCAGAGGACCACGCCCGCCGCGTAGATGTCCGTTCGGCGATCGACCGCCTCGCCGCAAAGCTGCTCGCCGGACATGTATGCGAGCTTGCCTTTGACCTCTCCGCTCTGCGTGACGTAGCGACGGCTCGCGGCCTTCGCGACCCCGAAGTCGAGAACGCGCGCGAGGCCGTCGACGCCGACGTGGACGTTCTGCGGGGAGACGTCGCGATGAACGACGTGCAGCGGGTGACCGTCGTCGTCGTTCAGCTCGTGCGCGGCATGCAACCCGTGGAGCACGTCGCAGATGATCGCCACCGCGATGGCGGGCGCCATCGCGGTCCCCCGCCTCGAGAGCGCGCGGAGCAGCATCGAGAGCGACACGCCGTCGATGTACTCCATGACGAGGAGCACCTTCTTCTCCGCGGCGACGATGTCGAGCGTGGGGACGACGTTGGGATGACGGATCCTCGCCGTGAGCGTCGCCTCGTCGAGGAACATCGCGCGGAACCCTTCGTCGCGCGCGAACTGCGGGTGCATGCTCTTGATGGCGACAGTGCGCGAGAACCCGAAGGGCCCGTGCTGTCGCCCGAGATAGACGGTGGCCATTCCACCCGTTGCGAGCTCCCCGAGCAGCTCGTACCGCTCGACTCGCTCTCCCGAGAGCATCGTCGCCATTCTAGGGGATCGCCTCTCCCCGTTTTCGTCCCGTGATGCTCGGGCGGATCCCGACGCGTCCACCGTGGATCGCGGTGATCGAGATAAGGCCTCTCAAGTCCTCGGATTCACGTAAGACTCTGTGGCGCACATTTGCCTACGTCTGGTGCGCGGGCTGCAGCTCACTGGTCGTTGCCCGGCCGCTTGGCTTTCTTGCTTGCGCCTTCTTTCGGCAAGAGACGCCCGGCGTCACTCCTCCGCTTCCGCAGCTTCCTTCTTCCTCGTCGTCGCGGACGCCCCTGCTCCGGCGCGCGGTTTCGCGAGCACGGGCGGCTCGGCCTGGATGACGGGGAGCCGTCTGGTGCTCTTCTTCGGGAACAGCTTGCGAGCGAGCCAGCGGAGCGGGTCGTAGAGCTCGTCGGCGATGCGCTCCTTGAGCGGGATGATCGCGTTGTCGGTGATGACGATGTGCTCCGGGCAGACCTCGGTGCAGCACCGCGTGATGTTGCAGTACCCGAGCCCGAACGTCTCCTTCATCATCGGTCGACGATCGACGGTGTCGAGCGGATGCATGTCGAGCGTCGCGAGATGGATCATGAAGCGCGGCCCGGCGAAGTCGTCCGTCTCGTGATGATCGCGCAGCACGTGGCAGACGTCCTGGCAGAGGAAACATTCGATGCACTTCCGGAACTCCTGGATCCGGTCGATGTCCTCCTGCTGCATGCGATAGTGCCCGTCGGCATCACGTGGGCGCGGCTTGAACGGAGGGATCTTCTTCGCGACGCGGTAGTTGTGGCTCACGTCGGTGACGAGGTCCTTGATGAGCGGCCACGTCTTCATCGGCGTGACGACGATCGGATCGGCCGGATCGAAGCTCTTCATGCGCGTCATGCAGAGCAGCTTCGGCTTGCCGTTGATCTCGGCGCTACACGAGCCGCAGCGGCCGGCCTTGCAGTTCCATCGCACCGCGAGCCCTGGTTCCTGCTTCGCCTGGATGTCGTGGATCGCGTCGAGGACGACCATGCCGGGATACGTCTCGACGACGTATTCCGCCCACGCGCCGCTGCCGGGGACCTTCGCGTCGGCGCGCCAGATCTTGAGCGTGTACTTCGCGCCGCTGCTCGCCTGGGATCCGTCCGCCATGATTACTTCTCCTCCTCCAGGACCTTCTTGATCTCGGGCGGGACCTCGGGGAGCGGAACGCTCGACAACTCCATGCCCGACGGCGTCGCTCGACAGACGAAGTTGATCTTCGCGAAGGCCGGATCCATCTCGGCGTAGTCCTCGCGCGCGTGTGCTCCGCGGCTCTCCTTCCGAGCCAGCGCGGATCGCGCCATCGCCTCCGAGACGATGAGCATGTTGCGGAGGTCGATGACCTCGTGCCAGCCGGTGTTGTAGTGGCGGTTGCCGCCGGCGATCTTCGTCCGGCTTGCGGCGTCCTTCAGACGTTCGAGCTCCTTTAGACACGTGTGGAGGTCCTGCTCGGTCCTCATGATCCCGCAGTGCGTCTGCATGACGTTCATGAGGTCCTCGTGGACGGCGAACGGATTGACGCCTTCCTCGCGATGGAACGGCTCGAGGGCTTCGTTCGCGTAGGCGTCGATCTGCTCGTGATCGAGCGCCTTGCTCGGCGTCGCCTTCGCGAACTTTCCTGCGTGGAGGCCCGCGATGCGGCCGAAGACGAGCAGGTCCGAGAGCGAGTTCCCGCCGAGGCGATTGGCGCCGTGCATCCCCGCAGCGCACTCGCCCGCCGCGAAGAGCCCTCGCACGCGCGTCTCCTGCGTCTCCGGATCGACGCGGATGCCGCCCATCGTGTAGTGCGCCGTCGGCCCGACCTCCATCGGCTCCTTCGTGATGTCGACGTCACCAAGCTCCTTGAACTGGTGGTACATCGCCGGGAGCTTTTTCTTGATGTCCTCCGCCGAGCGTCGCGAGTGGATGTCGAGGAAGACGCCTCCGTGCGGTGAGCCGCGGCCTTCCTTCACCTCGGTGTAGATGGCGCGCGCGACGATGTCGCGAGGCAGGAGGTCGGGCGTGCGCCGCGCTTTGGAGGTGACACCGCTCGTCGACTCCTTCAGCCAGCGGTCCGCCTCCTCCTCGGTGTCGGCCGTCTCGTTCGCGTAGAGCTGATGGATGTATTCGAACATGATCCGCTTGCCGTGCTTGTTCCGGAGCGTGCCGCCTTCACCGCGTACACCTTCCGTGATCAAGGTGCCGCGTACGCTCGGCGGCCAGACCATGCCGGTCGGGTGGAACTGCATGAACTCCTGGTCCATGATCTCGGCGCCGAGCAGGTACGCGAGGCCCTGCCCGTCGCCGGTGCACTCCCACGAGTTCGAGTTGATCTTGAAGGCGCGGCCGATGCCGCCCGTCGCGATCACGACCGCCTTCGACTCGAACACGACGAACCTGCCGTTCTCGCGCCAGTAGCCGAACGCGCCCGTCACGCGTCCAGGTGTCGTACTCGATCCCGTTCCTGACGGGGACTCTCCGAGGAGGCGCGTGACGGTGCACTCCATGTAGACGTGCATCCCGGTGTGGATCCCGTGCTGCTGAAGCGTGCGGATCATCTCGAGCCCGGTGCGGTCGCCGACATGCGCGAGGCGCGGGTACTTGTGACCGCCGAAGTTGCGCTGGAGGATGCGGCCGTCCTTCGTTCGATCGAACAGGGCGCCCCATTCCTCGAGCTCGTTGACGCGGTCGGGCGCTTCCATCGCGTGGAGCTGCGCCATCCGCCACTGGTTCAAGTAGCGGCCGCCCTTCATCGTGTCTCGGAAGTGGACCTTCCAGTTGTCCTTCGGCTCGACGTTGCCGAGCGCCGCTGCGACGCCGCCCTCGGCCATGACCGTGTGCGCCTTGCCGAGGAGCGACTTGCAGATGAGGCCGACGGAGAGGCCCATCGACGATGCCTCGATCGCCGCGCGGAGCCCCGCGCCACCCGCCCCGATCACCAGCACGTCGTGCTGGTGCGTCTCGTACTTGTTCCCGGCCATCTCTTCTCTCCTCTTGCTGAAGCCTGAAGCCCGAAGCCTGAGGCCTCAGAAGAACCGCATGTCCTGGATCGCTCCCGTCGCCACCGAGCGGATGTACGCATCGCAGAGGACGACGCCGAAGAGGCTGATCCACGCGAACGCCATGTGATTGAGGTTCAGCCGCGAGACGCCGGACCAGAGTCGGTGGCGGAGCGCGCCGAGCGGCGCCGTCGAGAAGCTGTTCACGCTTCCGCCGACGAGGTGCCGGAACGAGTGACACGAGAACGTGTAGAGCGTGAGGAACGCGCAGTTCAGGAACAGGACGAGCGATCCGACGCCGAGCCCGATCTTCCCGTTCCAGTCGAGCGAGACGACGAAGTCGTGCCAGAGGAAGACGAGGAAGAGGAGGGCGAAGTAGAGCGCGAACCGGTGCAGGTTCTGGAAGACGAGGAGCTTGCGCTCGCCGTTGTAGCGACCGGGCCGCGCTGCGCCGACGGAGCATGCGGGCGGCGTGAGCGCGAAGGAGCGGTAGTACGCCTTGCGGTAGTAGTAACAGGTGAAACGAAACAGCCCGGGGAAGGGGAGGATCAGGATCGCCGGCGTGAGGAGCGGGATGCCGAAGTCCTTCGTCTCGAAGTACGGTGACGCGAGGGGCGACAGATACGGCCCCCACGCGTAGTACTCGCCTTCGAACGCCCGCAGCGTCGCGTACACGACGAAGCCGGTGAGCACGCAGAACGTGACGAGCGGCCCGACCCACCAGTTGTCCTTGCGCAACGTGTGTCCGAGCCCGTCGACGACAGGCAGGCGCACGACCTTCTCCGCCATTCGCTCATCCCCCTTTCACGAGTCCCACGAATCGTGGCAGGCGGAGAGCGAGAGGCCCCCCCGAGCCCGACGGGCATGTAGAACCGTCCACGCGACGAGCGCAATCCAGCGGATTGCCGCGGACAACGCCGCCGCGCGGCGCCCTGCGCGTGCTGCAATGGGCCTCGTGCGGGCGTGCGATCGCGGTCGCCGCTTCGGCCTTCCGCCGCGCATGGTTGGGCCACGACCGCGACGGCAACACGCGACGTTTTCCGGGGCGCCGCGACGCCGAGGCTTTCGTCTGCTGGCGCGCGCCGCAGACCCCGTGCTACGTCCGGCACCCCATGCCCGACTTCTTCGATATCTCTCGTCATCTGACCGCGGAAGAGCGCGCAATCCAGAGCTCCGTCCGAGCGTTCGTCGACGCTCGCGTCCTGCCGGTGATCGCCGACCACTTCGAGGCCGGCACCTTCCCGATGGACCTCATCCCGGAGATCGCGAGCATGGGGCTGCTCGGCTGCAACCTGCAGGGATACGGCTGCGCCGGCCTCTCGCAGGCGGGCTACGGCATCGCGATGCAGGAGCTCGAGCGCGGCGACTCGGGCGTTCGGAGCTTCGCGAGCGTGCAGGGCAGCCTCGTCATGTACCCCATCCACGCGTACGGCTCGGAGGCGCAGAAGGAGCGCTACCTGCCGAAGATGGCGAAAGGCGAGATCATCGGCTGCTTCGGTCTGACCGAGCCGGATGCCGGCTCGAACCCCGCGGGCATGCGCACGACGGCGATCGACGACGGCGACTCGTGGGTGCTCAACGGGACGAAGCGCTGGATCACGAACGGCAACCTCTC
This sequence comes from Pseudomonadota bacterium, assembly GCA_023402175.1. GTDB lineage: Bacteria > Myxococcota_A > Polyangia > Polyangiales > Polyangiaceae > Labilithrix. The sequence goes on from JAEXCN010000206.1 coordinate 13,004, forward strand.
GCAGGTCGCGCTCGTCTGGGCGAAGGTCGGCGGGCAGGACGGCGTGGTGCACGGCTTCCTCGTCCCGACGGACAAGAAGGGCTTCGAGGCGCGCCTCATCCACAAGAAGGCGAGCCTGCGCGCGAGCGTCACGAGCGAGCTGATCCTCGAAGACGTCCGCATCCCGAAGGACGCCATCCTCCCCGGCGTGAAGGGCATGAAGGGCCCGCTCTCGTGCCTCACGCAGGCGCGTTACGGCATTGCCTGGGGCGTCATCGGTGCGGCGACCGCCTGCTACGACGCAGCGCTCGACTACGCGAAGAACCGCGTGCAGTTCGGCGGAAAGCCGATCGCCTCGCACCAGCTCGTGCAGGCGAAGTTCGCCGAGATGCTGACGCAGATCACGTCGGCGCAGCTCATGGCGCTCGAGGTCTCACGCCTGAAGGAGGAGAAGAAGCTCCGCCCGCAGCACGTGAGCATGATCAAGCGTAACAACGTGCGGATGGCCCTCGAGGTCTCGCGCGTCTGCCGCGACATCCTCGGCGGCAACGGCATCACGCTCGAGTACCCGGTCATGCGTCACCTCTGCAACCTCGAGACGGTCTACACGTACGAGGGAACGCACGACATCCACACGCTGATCCTCGGGCAGGACGTGACCGGCATCGCCGCCTACGAGTGAGTCGGCCCTTCGGCCTGAGGCCTGAGGCTTCGGGCTTCCGGCTTCGGGCTTCGGGCTTCGGGCGCACGTCGCATCTCCCGCAGTGGTCAGGCCGAGCGCGCGGAAAGGGTCCCTCTCGACGTGAGTGACCTTTTCCTGTTGCTGCGACGTCGTGCCGGCGAGATTTACAGGGGGACAGGGCGACAGGGAGATCAGAGGGAGGGGCTCTGCTTCGGTTCCGACCTGGACCCTCGTCGCCTCTCCCGAAACGCTGCGCGTTTCGCTCGAAAATTTGAGCCTCTCTCTCGACCTGGAAGCTGGCTCCGCACGGCACCGGCGTCCTTGCCGGCTGCACGAGTTGGACGGAGAGTCGCCCCGCGCGATGTCGCGACGCTCATCGTCGCGATGGCAAGAGCGCGCCTGCGAGGTGCAGGCGGGCACATCTCGTCAGCAATCACCCACTCGCCTCCTCCCGAAGGTCTCGGGATCAAGCTTGGAGAGCGCACCGTTTGCGGAATGAGGATGCAGCTCGGAATTGAGATCTTCCTTTCCGAACGAAACGTGAAGTGCTCGCGAAGCGAGCGCTTCGCGTTTCGTGAGGGCACGACGAGGGTCCAGGTGAAGAAGGAGAGGAAGCCCCTCCCTCTGATCACCCTGTCGCCCTGTCTCCCTGTGAATCTCTCCACGAGAAGACAGTGGCAGGAGGCGATACAGACCAGCGCGCCAGGCCTCGAGCCCGAAGCCCGAAGCCTGATCACCCGATGAACGTCTGCGCGAGCGCGCCCGACTTGCGGAGCGCTTCGAAGAGGCCGATGCCTACGGCGTTCGCGAGGTTGAGTGAACGGACGGCGCCGAGCGTCGGGATGCCGACGAGGCGATCTTTGTATTGTGCAGTGATCTCCTCGGACAGCCCGACGCTCTCCTTGCCGAAGACGAGGGCGTCGCCCGGGGTGAAGTCGGCGTCGAGATAGCTTCGCTCGGCGAGCGCGCTGAAGAGAAACATCCTGCCGCCGGGTGAGGCCTTCTCGAACGCGTGCACGAACTGCGGGAAATCGAGATGCGTGCGGACGTCCACGAGGTGCCAGTAGTCGACACCCGCGCGCCGCACGCTGTGCTCGTCGATGCGGAAGCCGAGCCGCCCGACGAGGTGGAGCGGGGATCCCGTCGCCGCGCCGAGCCGCGCGACGTTCCCCGTGTTCGGCGGGATCTCGGGCTCGACGAGCACGATGTGGAAGGGCCGCGGGAGGAGCGGCGCCCGGAGGCGAGGGGACGGAGGAGCAGGAACGCGCGGAGGTGGCTTGGACGACATGGGGGGTCGAGACGTTCGCGATCGGTGAGGAGCCAGACGTGACGGGCCAAGTACGACGGCCCAGATACGAGGGCCCAGATACGACGGCCCAGATGCGACGGCCAGGCGTGCGAGAGACGTAAAGAGCCACGCACCTGGGCGTGAACGCTCGACTTACCAGGCGGCGAGCTTCGTCGCGAGGAGCGTCTTTGCCGGGATGCGAGCTCCAGAGTACCTTGAACGAACAGAGCTCGTGCCATCGAGGAGGCGCGCATGCGACTGACTTCGTTGCTTGGTTCAGCGGCGTTCGTGGTGACGGCCTGCCTGGCTTCGTGCGGCGGAGCGACGGAGACCGAGCTCTTCGGTGGAGCATCGGCGAGCTCGTCGGGGAACGGCGCCTCGTCGTCGGGCACGAGCGGTGAGACGTCCTCGGGCATGTCCGGAACCTCGGGCGCATCCGGCACGTCCGGAACCTCGGGCGCATCCGGCACGTCGGGCACTTCCGGCACGTCGGGGACGTCCGGCACGTCGGGCACCTCGGGCAACACCAGTGGCGGAGTGCCCGATGCCGGCGCGGAGGGATGCAAGCTGGGCTCGAAGAAAGACTGCAAGTCGGACGAGTACTGCAAGGTCACGGCGTGCGCGGCTTCGAACGGGACGTGCGTGAAGCGGCCGGTCGCGCCGGCGGCAACGCCGAGCCCGCAGTGCGGATGCGACGGCATCACGTACTGGAACGCCGACATCGCAGCGGAGCACGGCGTGAACGTCTCGGCGTCGGGACCGTGCGCTGGCGCCGCTGCGCAGGGATGCTCGAAGCAAGACGCTTGCGACAACGGCGCGAAGTGCAACTTCGATCAAGGCGCGAAGAACCAGTGCAACATCCTCTCGCCGACGGGAACGTGCTGGGTGCTTCCGAACAACTGCCCCGATGGAGCCGCCAGTGGCGCGCGAACGAGGGCGTGCCTCCTGTCGACCGATTGCGCCTCGCTGTGCGCCGCGATCGATCGAGAAGAGCCGTTCTACAAAGTCGCGAACTGCCAGTGAGGCGCTGGCCAAAGCGTCCTTGACGCATGTCCGATGGGGAACGTAGCCTCGGGCGTCGTGCGCTTCCGCCGCGCCACGCTTGGATTTCTCGTCAGCTCGAGCCTCCTCATGGCTCGTTCCGCGCATGCGGGAGACATGGATCCGACGACGGAGCGCCTCGTGAATCAGCCGGCGGGCCTGCCGGCAGGGCAGACGTGCCAGAGCGTCGCCGCGAATCCAGGAGCGCTCGTCTCCGCGGGGCTTCGTCCGCAGGATTTCCCCTGCCGTCCGAACAACGCCGCCTTCACGAACATGATCTCGGAGCTCGGCTTCGCGATCGCTCCGACGGCGTTCTACCCGGCGCGCACGACCGGCGTCGGAGGCTTCCAGATCTCGATCGAGGCGAGCTACACGGGCATCTACGCCGATCGCTCCGTCGCCGCGGACGGTGGCGGCAGGATGCAGTACTGGCATCTCGGGACGCGTGGGCCGCAAGACCAGAACACGAAGCAGTACTCGATCATCAACTCGTCGCCCGACAACGTGCTCCAGGTCTACGCGCTGAAGGCACGGAAGGGCCTGCCGCTCGGCTTCGAGCTCGCCGGAAGCTTCGGCTTCGTCTCGAACACGACGCTCTGGACCTTTGGCGGCGACATCCGCTGGTCGATGCTCGAGGGCTTCCGTACGGGAGCGCTCGGCTACCTGCCGGACATCTCGCTCGGTGGCGGTGTCCGCACCGTCACGGGCACGTCGAGGTTCTATCTCACGACGCTCGGCATCGACGTCCGTGCGTCGAAGCCGATCACATTGGCGGACAGCGCGCAGCTCATCCCGTCGCTCGGATTCCAGCGACTCATCATCTTCGGTGATTCGAACGTCGTCGATTCGACGCCGAACGTCGACGCCGCAGCGCAGTGTGGTTTCGCCGGGCTCGACGCGACGACGGGCTCTCCATCGTGTCGCAACAAGCTGCCGAACGGCGCCGATGCGAACAACGACTTTGCGAACAACGTCACCTTCGACAAGGTGCGCGTCCACCGCAACCGCGGAATGGTCGCGCTCAACTATCGTTACGAAATCGTCTGGCTCGGGTCGCAGATCGCCTTCGACCTGAGCGAGCCGAAGGACGAAAACCCGGGGTTGGTCGGGAAGAGGCAGTGGACGCTCTCGTTCGAAGGCGGCGTGCACTTCTGACCGTCGCAGGCACGGCGATCGCGAGCGCGGTCGTCGTTGCGTGCGTCGGTCGTGGTGGCGCGGGAGAACCGGTCGGTGTCAGCGCGAAGGCAGCAAGCGGACGGTCGTCACGTGATGCGGGTGGCGCCGCGTTCGTCGACGGCACATCGGCGCTGCCGAGCAACTATCGCTCGACGTTCGTGAAAATGAACAAGTCTCGCTTCGTCTCGCAGGGCCATGCGTCCGGGCGATGGGAGGTCGACATCTGGGCGAACGAGATCGCGCAGAAGGCGCTCGCGGCGCGTGCGCGCGAGGTCCCGCCAGGTGCGGTGGTCGTGCAAGAGCACTACGAGCGCACCGCGATGGATCCGGCAACGAGCCCCGAAGCGAAACCGATCGGCCCGATCATGGTGATGGAGAAGAAGGCGCCGGGCTTCTCGCAGGAGCACGGCGACTGGCGTTGGGCGGTCGTCGGCACGCAGGGACAGCTCGTGAAGGACGGCGTGATCGAGCAGTGCGCGGGCTGTCACGACGATGCGCCGATGGATGGCCTCTTTCCGATCGTGGAGTGAGCGCCCGCCGCTAAGGCAAATCTCCCTGAATCACCCTGGTTCGGGCCCGAGCGAGTACACTCCGGAGCTCTTCGGGTGCCCTCGACCTGTGAACCTCGAGCATGACTGCTGCCCCCTCCGAAGTGATCGCGGACAGAGGTAGCGGTGTGAGCTCGCGGCGTCACTTGCACCGTATCGTTCGTCTGAAGACCTTCTGCGTCGCAGTCTGCGCGGGGGTCGCCGCGACGGCCACGACGAGTGGAGCGCGCGCCGACGTGTCCTTCGCGCTCTCGTGGCGGGCAGAACCGGGCGCCGACGTCTGCGTCACCGAAGAGGCGCTCCGCGACGCCGTCGAGCAGAGGCTCCGAAGGAAGCCGTTCATCGACCCGGAGCACGCCGACATCTTCATCGAAGCGGACGAGAGCGCGGTGGGACTCGACCGGTTTCGCGCGCGCGTGACGGAGAGAGATCGCGACGGCGTGGTCCGGGGCGTACGCGTGCTGGAGGCGCAGAGCTGCCCCAGCTTGCGTCGCGCGGCGACGCTCATCGTGACGCTCATCATCGAGCCCCACCTGACGGGCAGGCGCGCCGACGAGGAACCGGCCGCGCCGCCCGCGTCCGTCCCCGATGCAGACGTCGTCGAGGCCCCTCCGGCGCCTCCTCCGCCCCGGCCGCGAGGGCCGGAGCGACCTCTGCGCGTCCGGGAGCGGCGAACGCGACCTCTCCACTATTCGCTCGGCCTCGGCGCCGCCGCGAGCGTCGGCGTCTTGCCGTCGCCGAGCGCGACCGTGCTCGCCGTGGCTCGGCTCGAGCCCGACGGATCACGGTGGAGCTTCGATTGGTGGGGAGGCTATTCGCTCCCGCAGCACGTTCACGACGGGCCGGTGCGCGGCACCTTCGCCGCCATCGAGCAGCGTGTCCGCTCGTGCTTCGGGTTCGTCCGGTGGCCCACGCGCAAGCTCGACGCTTGCGGCGGCATCGCGTGGGGCGCCATTCTACCGGAGACGGTACGGGTGCAGCGCGGCAGCGATCACTGGCGGCTCCTGGTCGGTCCGACGGCCGCGGTCGCGTTCGAGCAACAAGCTGGACCGTTCGGAGGGCGGTTCGAGCTTGGCGCGCTTCTCAGCCTCCGCCAGTACGACTTCTCGTACGTCGACTTGGCGAACGAACGGAAGGCGTTTTATTCGACCGACGCGGTCGTCTTTTTCGTCGCGCTGAGCGGCGTCGGCAGGGTCCGCTAGGTAGACGCCGAGCTCCGACCCGGGACGATTTCTTCATAATTGACTCGCCGCGCCTGCAAAACAGATCGTGGCGCGCGGCACACTGTCTTCTCTCGACGCTCTGCCGCTCCTTTCGTCGGGGGCCGCCATAAAGCCGATCGACCTCGCCACCATCTTTCGCGAGCACGGACCGTTCGTTCACCGCCTCCTGCACCGCCTCGGTGTTCGTCCGGCGGACGTCGACGACGCGTTCCAAGAGGTCTTCGTCGTCATCCACCGGAGGCTCCCCGAGTTCGAGCCGGAGGCCGCGGTCCGTCCTTGGGTCTACGGGATCTGCGTGCGCGTGGCGAGCCGGCAGCGGCGCCGGCCGAGCACGACTCGCGAGGTGGCGGCCGAAGAAGCTTCGGAGCCGATCGATCCGACGACGCCCATCGACGCCATCGCGGCGAAACAAGCGCGCCATGCGCTGCAGGGAATCTTGGACCAGATCGACGACGACAAGCGCGACGTGTACGTGCTCCACGAGCTCGAAGAGCTCTCGATATCCGAGATCGCGGAGGTGCTCGACTGCCCGGTGCAGACGGCCTACTCGCGCCTCCGGGCAGCACGGACAGCGGTCGCCGCCGCAGTACGCCGATACCGATTGCGGGAGGGCCTGTGATGAATCCCGATTCGAAGAGTCCGGACGTACCGACCATCGGTGCCGCGTCCGACGACGAGTTCATCCGCGCGCTCCACCGCGCCGAGCGCGCGGCGCTGCCTCCGGAACCCAAGATGAGAGAGCTCGCCGAGCGCCTCGGCCCGATGATGGCGACGAAGCGCTCCGCCGGCGTCGCTGCGTGGCGCTGGGTAACCGTAATCGCGACGGCGGGCGTGCTCGTCGCCGGCGCGGCGTCGTATCGACGGCACGTGGACGCGCGCGAGGGCGGACCGCCAGCCAGCGTCGAGCCGCACTCGGTGCCTGAGATCGTCGCCCCGGCGGCGTCCCCTCCTCCCGCGGCGCGAGAGGAGGCGCACGAGGTGGCGGCACCGGTGGTCTCCGTCGACGCACTACCGCCGGCGGCCCCTTCGCCGCCGCTGCCGCGTCCGCGCGTCCTCGCCGCGGCGCCCGCGTGTGCGGGCGAGCTCGAGCTCGTCGAGCGCGCCGACGGCATGCTGCGCGCGGAAGATCCCCAAGGCGCGCTCGAACTCGCGCTCGAGCACGCCGCGCGCTGCCCGAACGGCGAGTTCGCGCAGGAGCGCGAGCGCGTCGCGATCGAAGCGCTCGCCCGGCTCGGTCGCATCCGCGAGGTCCGCGCGCGCGCTGCCTCGTTCGAGCGTCGCTTCCCTTCGTCTCCTCATGTTTGGCGCATTCGAAGCTTGGCCGAAAGAGACTCCGAATGATGAGCATCCATCGACGCGACGGCATGCGCGTGCCCATCGTCCTCTTCTGCCTCGCGCTCGGCGGTGCGCTCGCGCCGTCCGGGTGCACGGTGCGGACCGACGAGAGCCTCGGGTTCCAGCAGCCGGAGCCCCCGCGCGCGTTCGACGTGCCGGACGCGTCGAGCGCGCCGGTCGAAGCGGGCCTCACGCAGTACTGTCCGACCGATCAATGTCCCGCCGGATACACGACCTGTCCGCTGTCGAGCTTCCGATGCGACGTCAACCTGTTGACGGACCGGAACAACTGCGGAGCGTGCGGCGTGGTCTGCCCGAAGATGTCGAAAGGAGCCTCGTTCGAGTGCGTCGACGGTGAGTGCGTGATGTCGTGCCACATCGAAGAGCTCGCGGACGATTGCGACGGCATCGTCGACAACGGTTGCGAGACGTCGATCGTCGACGACGACAACTGCAGAACGTGTGGAAACAAGTGCCCTGCCGGCACGCCATGCGTCGATCGCGGCTTCTACGACATCGGTTGCGGGTGCAAGAAAGGTGAAATCTATTGCCCGGACAAGTTCCCTCCGTGTCTCGATGCGAGCTCGGACGATATGAACTGCGGCGCATGCGATAGGGTCTGCGAGCCCACCAAGGATGGATCCTTACCGCCCTATCCGAATACCTATTACGGTTGCATCAAGGGCGAGTGCGGCGGCATCAAATGCACGGAATATCGCGGCGATTGTGACGGCAAAGCGGAAAACGGATGCGAGACCGTCGTCAAGACGAATGAGAACTGCGGTG
>JAEXCN010000344.1 GCA_023402175.1 Pseudomonadota bacterium
CGGATGAGAGGGAGGCTCAAATTTGCGAGCAAAACGCGAAAGCGTTTTGCGAGAGGCGACGAGGGGCCAGGTCGGAACCGAAGCAAGGCCCCTCCCTCTCGGCTCCCTGTCTTATGTCTCCCTGTTAATCTTCTTCTCGAACGGGCGTCATCGCTGCGACTGCGCCTTCGCGCCAGAAATGTTCCGCGGAGCGACCTTCGCGCGTCCGATGCTGCTCTCGGACTGACGAGCTGCGACGCGATGAGACCAAGGATCGGGCTCTTCGCGGCTTGGCGGTTGTTGATTAGAACTTGCCCTTGCCCGCCAGCTGGCACTGGACGCACTCGGGGTTGTTCGCGTTCGCCGGGTTGCGGCAGGAGCGCGCGCAGTACTGCACGCGGTGGAAGACGAACTCGTTGCCGTTGCCGTCGTTGATCGCTTCGCAGCGGACCGTCTCGCCCTTCACGACCATCTCGCCGTAGCCCGGGCTGACGTTCTCGGGCGTATCGGACTCCCACTTCTTTGCGCAGGCGTTGTCTTTGCCCGCCCACGTCGGGAGGTCGGGCAGCTGCTGCTCGACGTTCGCTTCCTTGTAGTCTGCATCCGTGCAGACCTCACCGAGGATGCAGTCGTCCGCCTTGGGGTGGTCGTAGTCTCCGGCGCGGATCCGGAAGCACAGCTTGAAGTGCCCGGCGCAGTCGACCGTGAGCGTGTTCGTCGACCAGATGCCGGGCGGGGCAGTGCCCTCCGGCGCGATCGGGCCGTCCGGTCCGCAATACGTCGCCTTGCCGCTGTCGAGCACGGTCGAATACGCGTAGTACCCGGCGCCCTGCTGACGAAGGCAGGGCGAGGTGTTCGCGATCTTCCACTCACCGACAGAGAAGCAGCTGCACGCCTCCGCGCCCTTGCCGTCGGGCTTCGGGAGGACCTGGCCTTCGCACGGCCCCCAGACGTTCGAGTTCTCGTTCTTGGCCACGCACTTGGTCCGGCCGTCCTTGCAGATGCCGAGGTTGCGATCCTTGCGGAAGCCCGTCCAGCAGTTCGCTTCCTCTCCGACGTTCTCGCAGCCGCAGCCAGGCTTGTTCTTGTCGCTCGGGCAGTCCTCGGTGCCGGTGATCGGCGGGAGCGTGTCGCCGCCGTCGGGTCCGCACCACTTGGGCAGCGGATCGTTCTTGTACAGATCGTCGTCCGGCGACGCGCCGCCTTCACCGAAGCCGGCCTCGGGGAAGACCGCGGGGCCAATCGAGCCGTCACCGAACTTGCTCTCGTCGGAGCCACACGCGATGACGATGGCAGCGACAGAGCCACACGCGAGAATCGAGAGCAGCAGGTTCCGCGAGGAGAGGATCATCGTCCCACCGAGTTAGTTGAAGGAAACTCACCTGCTCGTCCCGACCGACCGCGGCGCTGAGAGAACGCAGGTGCCTCAACGAGTAAAGCACACGCTTTTCGCTACGTCAGATGGACGGCATCCGATCCACCAGCGTCGATTAGCTCAGGTGGGTTTGATGGTGACAGCCCGCGAAAGGCGCTGAACCAAGCGCTCTCACGCGCGTCGAAAACACGGCGCTACTCGCATCGAGCGGGCGTCGATGAAGCATCGCGATGCATTCGAGACGCGCTCGCGTCGGTGAAGCATCATGTTTTCGAGACGCGCTCGCGCGTCAGTGACGACATTCGACAGCGCGGTATCGTTCGATGGAGAACGGATCTCATCGAGCTGATCGCTCGCGCTTCAATTCGTCCGAGCGAGCGATGCCGACGACGCGTCGACCTCCAAGAAGCCGATCGCGTCGCTCGACTCTGCAAGCTCATCTCGGATGTGCTCGAAGATTACGCGCGCGATGTAACGCGCCGCCTCGAAGAGCAGCGATGCTGCTCGCAGCGCAACCTCGTGCGACGACGCGAGAGACATCGACGCGCGATCGAGCGCTGCGAGAGCTCACTCTCGGCAGCGCTCGACGATGGCGCGCGATGTAAGGCGCCGCTCGACGATCAGCGTCGTCGCGAGATCACTTCGTGACGGGGAGACGCCGGCGTCCGCCGCCGCCGCCGCCGCTTCGATCGATGATCGGACCTGCGTCACCTTCGTCGGCCTTCGCGCTGACGACGGAGATGACCTCCTCGGCGAGCTTCATGAACGCCTGACCGATCTCGCCCTCGGGTGCGGCCTGCACGACGGGCGTACCCTTGTCGCCCCACTCGCGCACGCTCTGATCGATCGGGATCTGCGCGAGCAGCGGCGCCTCGGCGAAGTCGGCGACGGCCTGACCGCCGCCCTTGCCAAAGAGCTCGTGCTTCACGCCGGCCGTATCGACGAACCAGCTCATGTTCTCGACGATGCCGAGGATCGGAATGTTGACCTTCCGGCACATCGAGATGGCCTTGTAGACGTCATCCGTGGCGACGGGCTGCGGGGTCGTCACCATCACCGCGCCGCTCACGCCGAGGCGCTGCGAGAGCGAGAGCGCGACGTCGCCGGTGCCCGGCGGAAGATCGAGCACGAGGAAGTCGAGGTCACCCCACGCGACGTCCTTCAGGAACTGCTGGAGCGCGCCGTGGAGCATCGGTCCACGCCAGATGACCGCGGCCTTCGGATCGTCGAGGAGGAAGCCGATGCTCATCAGCTTGAGGCCGAAGCGCTCGAGCGGCTCGATCGTCTTGCCGTCGGTCGAGACCGGGCGTCCGGTGACGCCGAGCATCGTCGGGATCGAAGGACCGTAGATGTCCGCATCGAGCAGACCGGTCCGGTACCCCGACCGCTGCAACGCGAGCGCGAGGTTCGTGGCGGTCGTGCTCTTTCCGACGCCGCCCTTGCCGCTCATGACGAGCACGACGTGCGCGACGCCCGGGACGGGATCGTCGGGCCCTGCGGTTCGGCTCTTTGCGGCGTTGGTGCTCTCGGTGCTCTCGGTATTCTCGGACATGATCGGAGGGCACACGTAGGGCGCCTCCGCCGTGCCGTCAAATCAGCCGCGCTCCGTGCCTTCCGAAGGGGGCGGCGCCCAGAGCCTCGAGAGCGGGATCTCGATCGCGTCGAACGGCTCTGCGCGCATCGGCTCGTCGCCGGCGAACGTCGCGACGACGCTCCAGCGGCCGTTCTCGAGGCGACAGATCTCGATCGTCCGATCGCGCGGGTCGACGCCCCACAGCCATGACACGCCACCGCGCGCGTAAAATGGGAACTTGATCCGCCGGTCGTATGCCGCGTTCGACGGCGACAGCACCTCGCAAACCCAATCCGGGACGATCCTCAGCGGCTCGTCTTCCTCGGGCCACTTGAAGCGTTCACGACGCCAGCCGGCGACGTCTGGTGCGACCTCGGGTGCGGAAGGGAGCTCGATCCCGGGCTCGACGAGGATGACCCAGCCGCCCGGGCCGCCTTCGTCGAAGTCGAACGGTCCACCGACGTACCGGCTCAGCACGGTGGCTACACGCATGTGCCGCGGCCGCGGGCGCGGCATCACGTGCAGCTCGCCGTCGATGATCTCTCCCTTCAGGTTCGACGGGAGCGCCTCGAGCTCGGCCCAGAGCTCGGCGTCGCTCCGTTTCGCCTTGGGTGGAGGGTCGCCCATTCCTCCGATCGTACCCGGAGACGATGACTCGGTCGACGGCGGCTAGCGAACGCCGCTGAACGGCTGCTCGCGATGCTGCGTCGTCGCGACGATGTACGCCGTCCAGCTTCCACGCGCTTGGTACGTGACCTGGCGGTGCGACGAGACCGCGACGCGGCCCTTGATCGACTTTTCCGCACCGACCGACGAGAAGAGGCGTGCGACCCACTTGCTCGGGATGACCGCGCTGCCGGAACGCGACGTTCCGAAGCAGCGGACGCCGGCGGAAGGCTCGCCGCTCTCGTTCTCCGTCTCGAGCGTCACCATCACGCGCGTCGCGAGCTCGGGCGAAGTGGGCGTCCAGGTCACGCCGACGTCGTCGGTCGCCTTGATCGAGAGCTCGTTCGCTCCCTCCGCGAGCGCAGGCGTGATCGCGTCGACCGTCAGCTCGGTGGGAGGCGCCTTCATCGTCACGGTCTGAAGCCGCGGCATCGCGAACCCGGACACGTCGAACGTGAGCATGTCGTTGGATTCCCAGGCGGCCCCTTCGAGCTTCGACGGCTCGGGCTGGTTCGCGAGCACCTGCAGGCCTCCTTGCGGGAGCTTTCCTCCGGTCCAGATCGCGGCGCCGCTTTCCACGTGCGGCTGACCGAGGCGGTGGCCGTAGTTCTCGAAGTAGCAGGTCCCGTCGCCGTCCCCGTCCCGGAAGACGTTCGTCACCCAGCCGCCCTTGTGAGCGAGGCCGAGGTACTCGTAGCCGGCCGTCACTTCGGTCTTCCCGCTCGCAGCGTCGACGACCCGCTGCTGAATGCCGAAGACGATCTCGTTGTCGCTGTATCCGTAATAGCCGTCGTCGAAGTCGCCGCAACCAGACGCGGCGAGGACGGCGGTCATCATCGGAGCGAGCAGAACGCGGCCGCGCATGGACAATACCTCCGCATGGCTCGTGGCCTTCCAGCGAGCGCGCTTCGCATTGCCGCGCGGCACGCTCGCTCGACGTCGTTTGCGATAGCACGTCGAGTGCCATCGAGCGAAACCGGACGCGCTCCGGTGTTCCGCCGAGCGCCCCGAAGATGGGCTTTCGCGGTTACGGCGCAAGAGGTGTGGACGAAGTAGGCGTACCACGTAAACCACTGTCCACGGTCCGACGTGCGGGTAGCTATGGCCGAATTGGCTCAACCGTGCGCTGCGCGTCGTACGGTCGGTCGTCTCCGCGATCGCATCATCGCCCGGTCAGTGTGATGAGTCCGGCGGCTTCGGAGGGCATCGCGTCCACGCAGACGCTCGCATCGCTCACGACGCGAGCGCGATCGACCCCTTCGCAGACGCGTGACGGCGAGCCGTAAGATGCTGGCAAGGAGGCTCAGTGCTTGTGGCAGGTCGCAGGCATGAGTACGAACCCGGCGATGCCCTCGATCGGTCTCGTCCCGCGGCACGATCTCGCGCGACTGCTCGAACGGACGAGCCGCACCTTTGCTCTGGCAATTCCGCTCCTCGAGGAGCCGCTCGCGACGCAGGTCGGTCTTGCTTATCTCCTCTTCCGCGTCGCCGACGAGCTCGAAGACGCTCCGCGCTGGGGCCGCGAACGACGCGCACGAGCACTCGCGTCGTTCGTAGAGTGGATCGATGGTCCGTCCGACTCACCCGAGTGGATGTCGCTGGTCGAGAACGATCCGCCGACCGTCCATCCCGGATGCCTCGAGCTGCTCGCACGTGGCGGGGACGTCCTCGGAGCGACTCGCTCACTGCCACAGCCGATCGCGACGACGATCCTTGCCCATACCAGGCGCACGGCGCGCGGAATGGCAGAGTTCGTCGCGACACAGGATGAGCACGGCGGCCTCGTGCTCTCCGACGTCGACGATCTCCGACGCTACGCGTACGTCGTTGCCGGGATCGTCGGTGAGATGCTGACGGACTTGTTCTCGCATGCCGACGCGGGCGTTGCTGCCGCGCGCGTCGCACTCGATGCGGACGCGCGAAGCTTCGGCGAGGGGCTGCAGCTCGTGAACATCCTCAAGGATGCCCCGTCGGACGCTCGCGAAGGACGCGTGTATCTTCCGCCGAATGTGGCGCGTTCCACGATCGTGGAGCTCGCGCGGAGCGACCTCGCTCGCGCGACGCGTTACGTGCGTACGCTCGTCGATGCACGGGCGCCGCGCGGCGTCGTTGCGTTCTGTGAGCTGCCGGTCTGTCTCGCAGAAGCGACGCTCGACCGCCTCGAAGCAGGCGCGCCGAAGCTTTCGCGCGATGAGGTCATGGCGATCGTCGCAGACGTCACTTCCCGCGACGGCTGACGACGGCCCGATGCGAGCCTCGCCGAGCCCGAGGGAACACCTTGCCCGGAAGATCGACGAATGCCTTTTGGCCGAGCCTGAGGTCACGGCGAGTTGCACGCATCCCCATCGCGTCCGCATCGCGTCGTCCTCGATGCGGAGGAGATACGCGTAGCGCTCGCATCCGCATCGAATCGCGTGTAGCGACAGAGAACATGATCTCGGACCGGAGTAGAGGCCTCCTGACGCTCGCATCGTTCATCGGGCTCGTCGTCCTCGGATGTGGGGCCGACGACGATGACAGGCCGAAGAGCGGCAACGGCGTCGACGACGTCAAGCTCGCGTGCGAGCTCCGTACGTCGTGGAACCGCTCGAACCACGACTGCGCGCTCTGCGAGGCCGCGGTCGTCTCACCGCGCTGCGACTGCAGCGAGCTCGCGGCGTACGGAGCGGCCTGCATCGATCAGCAGGAAGCGCGGAAGAAGGTCTGCGCCGAGTCCGTCGACTCGTGCGTCTTCGGGTGTGACCGGAACGACTGCGGCTGCATCGAGCGCTGCTACACCGCCGGAGACGACTGCAAGAAGGCGTCGGACGCGCGCGACGGGTGCGTCAGCGAAGCGTGCGCGAGCTACTGCAAGTGATGCTGTGAATGGGACGGCGGTGCTGATGCGCGCCAGCGGGCTACGCATCTCCGCTCCCACAAAACCAAACGGCGTGCGGCCCCGTGAGGGGACGCACGCCGTTCGAGCGATTCGGTCCTAGACGATCAGGAGCCGCCGACGGAGCCGGCGATCTTCGCGCTGGCCGAGCCCGCCGCCGCCACCTTGTCGACTGCCGTGCCAAGCGCGGCGATGACCGGGGGGATACACGCCGCCTTGATGTCCGTGACCGCGCCCACGTTCGCCTTGAACGTGCCGGCGATCTTGCCCATGCCCTCGAGACGGGACTTGAACGCGAGGATGACGCCGAGGTTCGCCTTGAGCGTCGCCTCGAGCTTGCCCGCCGCCTGTGCATTGAAGTTGCCGCTGAAGGTCACCACGACCGCCGGCGGCGTGCACTCGGCCTTCGCCTGGAGGCTCGCGTCGCAGTTCGCATCGCACTTCGCGTCGACCTCGCAGCCGCCCTTGAGCTCGCCGTCGCACTTGAGAGGCTCGGCCTTGACGTCGCACTTGCCATCGCACTTCACCGCGACGTTCGCCTCGGCCTTGCAGGTGCCGGTGCACTGGCCGTTGCAGGAGCCCTCGCACTTCACGCCCGGCGCCGTCACCTCGCAGGTACCCTCGCACGTGCCCTTGCAGGTGCCGTCAGCCTGGATACCCTCGCCGGTGCCGCCCTGGGCCGAGCCCTTGCAGGTGCCTTGGCACTTGCCCTCGCACTTGACGCCGCCCTGCGCGGTGCAGGAGCCCTGGCAGTCAGCCTCGCACTTGCCCTCGCACTTGATCGAGGCCTTACCCTCGGCGGAGCAGCTGCCGTTGCAGGCGATCTCGAGCGTGCCGCCCTTGCACTCGTAGTCCGCCTTGGCTTCGCACTTCGCGCTGCCCGAGCACTGCGCCTGGCAGTTCGCCTTCGCGCTGACCGACGCCTGGCACTTCGGCGGATCGGCCTTGATCGTCAGCTGACCGCCGACCTGCGCCTTCACGGTGCCGATCGCCTTCACCGCGAGATCGCAGTAGGCGTTCATCCTGTCCGTGCCGGTCTTCTGCTCGGCCGCATCGCGGTCGGCCTGCGGCGCGTCCAGGTCGGTCGCGATGCTCCTGCACGCAGTCGTGAGGTCGTCGACAGCGGCCGACGCGATGCCGCCGAAATCCGCGACCGCCTGCACGGCGACCAGGCTCTGCGCGCTGCCGCCGATGTTTGCCTCGATCGTGGCGCCAACCTTGAACTCGTCGCAGCAAAGCGGGTTGCTACCGTCATCGCTGCAGCCCTGGACGGCAAACGGAAGGACGACTGCGCCCATCAGGACGGCGCCGTAGAAGCGTTTTGACAACATGCGAAGCTCTCCTTGTCTAACGGAGGACGTCCTCAACGGGCAGGACCCGTACGACGCCCCGACTGACGATTGACGAAGTTGCTCGTCGATGAATCCAAACTCGGATCGTCGATCGTGCGACTCGGTCCTCCATCCAACGAAACAGCCACAGCAAGATCCGGGGCCGCGGCTCGCGAGCCTACACGAAAACGCAGGCCGGAAAGAAGCTCGTTGCAGAAAACGGGGCGCCGCTTCGCTGCGTCCGATTGCACACTTATCGAACGCTGTGGCCCGCAGGCCACAGGCCTACAACGCGCCCGTGACACCCGTGTCATGGCAGTGCGAAGTGCCTGCGACGGGCAAGCGTCCGCGATGCTCGGAAGTCTCTCCGCGATCGTGGACGAACGCTCGTTCGGGTGAGCGGAACGCGGAAGACTGCGCTCTCACGCGACGCGTACGCGTGATCGAACCCGGCCGTCACGCACCTGCGGACGCGTGCAGGCTTCCGCCATCAAGCGTTGCGGGCACTCCTCGGCAACTCGCGAGCAGCAGCTCCACAGCGCGCTTCATCACGGATGCGCGCACGCCATCACGGATGTGTACGTGCTCGATCAGCCGTTCTTCGCGCGCTCGACAGCGGCCTTGATCGACGCGATGCCGCCGCGGATGCGCTCTTCGTTCGTCGCGTAGCTGAAACGAACGTAACCGGGCGCGCCGAACGCTCCGCCCGGGACCGCCGCGACGTGCGCTTCTTCGAGCATGAAGAACGCGACGTCCTCGTCAGTCGCGATCGGCTTGCCCTTGAACGGGATGCCGTAGAGCGAGCGGCAATCGGCGAACGCGTAGAACGCGCCCTCCGGCATGCGGCAGTGCACGCCCGGGATCGATCGCAGGCCGTCGACCATCACGGTGCGGCGCTTCTCGAACTGCGCGCGCATCCTCTCGACTTCGGTTTGCGGGCCGGTGATTGCCGCGAGCGCGGCATGTTGCGCGATGGCCGTCGCGTTCGTCGTGCTCTGCCCCTGCACCGTGTCGAGCGCCTTCGCGAGACGCTCGGGCGTGATGCTCCAGCCGATGCGCCAGCCCGTCATCGCGTACGTCTTCGAGACGCCGTCGACGACGACGACGCGATCGATCGCGTCGCCCGCGAGCTTCGCCGCCGAGACGTGCTTGAAGCCGTCGTAGACGAGGTCCGCGTAGATCTCGTCGACGATCAGCCACGAGTCGGTCTTCTTCCAGACGTCGACGATCGCGCGGAGCTCGTCCGCCGAATACGCGGAGCCCGTCGGGTTCGACGGCGAGCACAGGATGACCGCCTTCGTGCGCGGCGAGAGCGCCTTCTCGAACGCCTGCGGCGACATCTTGAAGCCTTCTGCTTCCGTCGTGTCGACGAAGACCGGGAGCGCACCGCAGAGCTTGACCTGCTCGGGGTAGCTGACCCAGTACGGCGCGGGGATGACGACCTCGTCGCCGGGCTCGAAGAGCGCGAGCGCGAGGTTGAAGAGCGCATGCTTCGCACCGACCGAGACCGTCACCTGCGAGGGCTTCGGCGACCAGCCGCGGACCTCCGTCGTGCGTGCGCAGATGGCCTGCTTCAGCGCCGGGATGCCGCTCACCGCCGTGTACTTCGAGACGCCCTTGTCCATCGCCGAGCGCGCAGCATCGAGCACGAACGACGGCGGCTCGAAATCCGGCTCGCCGACGCCGAACGCGTAGACGTCGACGCCCTTGGCGCGAATCTCGGCTGCCTTCGCATTCATGGCGAGGGTCACGCTGGGTTGGACGGCATCGAGGCGGCGGGCGAACGTGCTCGGCATTTGGGGCGTAGCCTACTCAGGAAGACCTGAAGTTGCGAGGCCTGCCGTGCACTTCGCGCGAGGATGACCGCTCGGCCGCAGCTCCGTCACGCGTCGTCGTGTCGTCATCTCGTCGCGTCGCCGCGTCGTCGCCGTGTTGCAACTCGCCACGTTGCCTCTCGCCTCGCCTCGCCTCGCCTCGCCTCGCCTCGTCGCGTCGTCAGCTCGTCGCGTCGTCAGCTTCGTCGCGTCGTCAGCTCCTCGCGTCGTCGCTCATCACGTTTGGCAGCTCCGCGATCGCGTCGCTCGTCATGGCGCGCTCGGTCGCGTGACGCTCGCGGCGTCGGCGGGGTTCACGTGCACGACGACGCGTGCGACGTCTTCCTCACGCGCGAGGCGCTCTTCGACCGCATGCGCGACGTCGTGCGCCGCGTGCACGGGCATGGATCCGTCCACCGCGATCTCGACGTAGACATGGAGTCGCGCGCCCGACCAGGTCGCGATCAGCAGGTCCACCCGACGGACACCCTCGATGCTCGCGGCGAGCTTCATGAGCTCCTCGTGGCGTGCGCCCGGCGCGGCCTCGCTCATCACGAACCGCAGATTCTCTCTCCCGAGGCGCACGCCCGAGAGGCCGATGTAGATCGCGATCCCGATCGCGAGCCACGAGTCGATCTCGGGGAGCTGCCAGCGCGCGAGCACGAACCCGAAGAGCGCGAGACCACTGACGAGCAAATCGTTGCGAGCGTCGACGCGTAGCGCGGACAGCGCGGGATTGTCGCGACGCGCGAGCGCACGGCCCGTGAGCACGAACACGATCCCCTTGAAGACGAGCTTCGCAGCGAACGCGGCGGCGACGGGCCAGTCGAGGACCGGTCGTGCATGCGTGAAGAGCGACACCACCGCCCCGCGAAGCACCTCGACCGAGAGCACGCCCGCGAGGAGCGCGACGACGAGCGCCGCGAGCGGCTCCGCACGTGCGTGTCCGAGAGGGTGCTCGGCATCGGCAGGTCGCGAGGCTTCTTTCACGGCCCACGCGAGCGCGGCGCCCCCGAACATGTCGGAGGCCGAGTCCGCCGCCTGCGCGAGCGCGAGCAGACTGCCGGACACGACGTACACGGCGACGAGAGCGCCGGCCATGAGCAGGCTCCCGGCCACAGTCGCGTAGGTCAGGCGCAGGATCGTCGGATCTTGCCGGGGGTCGCTCGTCACGCGACCAGTATGGCACCACCGGCGTGTCACCCGTTCGGATGACGTCCCTGCCCGGACACACGCGTTCGTGTCCGATTCGCCACGTCACACTCCGCTCTCCCCGGACGAGATCCACGCAAGCCCGCGACGCGCGGTTCGGGCCGGCTGGTCGTCGGAGCCGGCACGAGCGCTGCAGCTACGCCAAGAGCTTCGGCGCGCTCGGGCTGCAAACCGACGACCGCCACCTTCCGCGCTGAGTCGCCTCTTCGGCGATCCCGCGCGTCCGTCGTGCTGCGCCTGCGATCTGCCTCGGAGCGTCCATGTCGATCTCGTTCGCGCGCATCGTCGCGCGCGGTGCCCTCGTCTGTCTCGTCGCCGCAAGCTCGCTCATCGTCGTCACCCGCGCCGCGGCAGGCACCGCCGCCGAGGCGACGATCTCCACGGAGCCATCCGCACGCACGATGGAGCGCTTCGTCACGAAGCTCGATGGCGACACGCGCGGCTACTACGCGTCGACGCCGATGAAGCTTCGCTTCGAGGGCAAGGACCTCCTCGCGTATCCGCCTTCGACGAGCGCTTCGGCGCATCCGCTGACGGTCGTCTACCTCCACGGCGTGCACGGGCGCGCGGAGAACGGCTGCCCATGGTTCCGTGGTGGTGCGAGCGAGCTCGGATGGCTCGTCTGCCCCGAAGGTGCCGTGCGCGACGCGAACGGCACCGCGTCCTGGGGCGGCAACGTCGTCGAGCAGAGCGCGGTGGTGTCTCGCGCGCTCCGCGCTGCGCAGGAGCACGGAGCGTCGGCCGAGCCGGGCGTTGCCGTCGGCTTCTCGCAAGGCGGCTACGTCACGCTCGATCTCGTGAAGACAGGGCAAGGACGCTTTCGTGGGCTCGTGCTCATCGCGGCGCCCGATGCGCACCCGAGCGCGCAGAAGCTCCGCGCGGCCGGCGTCGTCCGGGTCGCGCTCGCGGCCGGCTCCGCGGACGCCGCCCATGCGCCTCTCGTCGAGGACACGAAGCGCCTCCAGCACGAAGGGATGGACGCGCGCTTCTACGATCTCGGACATGTCGGACACACGTATGCCGCAGATGACACGAGCACGCTGCGCGACGCGATCGCATGGGCCGGCGGCATCGGGGAATAGAAATGGCCGCGCAGCTTGACGCTCGGCGGCGCACGGCAATAGCTGAGAGGAGATGCAAACGTCGCGCGTGCTTCCTTGGGTCTCCGTCCTCTCTCTTGCGGCCTGCGACGGCACGCCGGCACGCACGTCGTCGGCGGGGGGAACGCAGACGAGCGAGACGCCGCCCGTCACGACAGCGACCGCGAATCCAACCACGCCCGTGAAATCCGAAGAGCTGCCGCCCGCAAAGACCACGGCGATCGATCTCACGACGCCGCCGGCCGCCGCCGAGCTCTCGGCGGACGTTCGCAACGCGAACGGATTCACCCTCAAGGTCCTCGCGAAGACGAAGAAGTCGACGGAGAACGCGCTCGTGTCCGGCACGAGCCTCCGCCAGGCACTCGGGACGACATACATCGGTGCGCGCGGCACGACGGCGCGCGAGATGACGACGGCGCTCCTCCTCGACAACGATCCGATGATCGCGGCGCGCGTCGCGCGAGCCGAGCTCGATGCATGGCAAGACGCGAAGGGCAGCGCCGAGCTGAACATCGCGAGCCGGCTGTGGATCGACAACGACTTCGCGATCCAGCCGGACTTCGTGAAGACCGCCGAGACCGCGTTCGGCGCCGGGCCTGCGAGCATCGACTACGCGAAGTCGGAGGACGCGCGAAAGACGATCAACACGTGGGTCGCCGAGAAGACGAAAGACAAGATCCCCGAGCTGCTCCCGCAGGGATCGCTCGATCAGAGGACGAAGCTCGTCGTCACGAACGCGATCTGGTTCAAGGGCCGTTGGGAATTCCCGTTCCCGAAATCGGCGACGAAGGACGAGCCGTTCAAGACGGACGGCACCAAGACCGTCACCGTGCCGATGATGCACCTGACCGACTCGTTCCGCGCGGCGACGCAGCCCGGGATGAAGCTCCTCGAGATGCGCTACGCCGAGAGCCAGCTCGCGATGCTCGTCGTGCTGCCGGACGATGCGACGCCAGCTGCAGTCGCGAAGATCGAAGCGAGCGTCGGTCCCGACACGATCGAGAAGTGGACGAGCGCGCTCTCGACCGCGCGCGTGAACATCACCCTCCCGCGCTTCACGTTCCGCTCCGGCGGCGTGATGAACACGACGCTGCAGGATCTCGGGATGAAGACCGCGTTCACGGACAAAGCGGACTTCACCGGCATCGCCGATCCGCAGGCCGCCGGTGAGCGCCTCTACATCAACCAGGTCTTCCATCAGACCTACGTCGCCGTCGACGAGCTCGGAACGGAGGCCGCCGCCGCGACCGGGGCGACGATGCGCACGACGAGCGTGATCACGGGGCCGGTCATCGAGTTCAAGGCAGACCACCCGTTCCTCTTCGTCATCTACGACACGAAGCACGGACGCTTGCTCTTCGCGGGGCGCGTCGCCAACCCGAAGGCGTCCTGACGGCAACGTCGGCGCGACGTCGGCGAAGCTCACTCGAACGCCGGCGGTGTGATAACGCTTGAGCTCGATGAGCAACGACCTCTCGCGCCGGGCCTTCGTCGTCACGTCCCTCGCCACGGGCTTCGCGCTCGCGGTGAAGCCGGTCTCCGCCGAGACGATCACGACCGACACGGGCGGCCTCGTCGCGGGCGAGGTGAAGATCGGCGACATGCCCGGCTACCGCGCGATGCCGGAAGGCAAGGGCCCGTTCCCGCTCGTCCTCGTCGTGCAGGAGATCTTCGGCGTGCACGAGCACATCAAGGACGTCTGCCGGCGCCTCGCGAAGGCAGGGTACATGGCCGTGGCGCCGGAGCTGTACGCGCGTCAGGGCGACGTCTCGAAGATGCAGAACATCGAGGACGTGCTGAAGGTCGTCGCGAAGGTCCCCGACGAGCAGGTCATGGGCGACCTCGACGCGACCACCGCCTGGGCGAAGAAGACGGGCAAGGTCGACGGCAACCGCGTCGCGATCACCGGCTTTTGCTGGGGCGGACGCATCGTGTGGCTCTACGCGGCGCGCGCGAACATCAAGGCCGGCGCTGCGTGGTACGGCCGCCTGTCGAACGCGGTGAACGCGAATCAGACGAAGACGGCGCTCGACGTCGCTGCGAAGGTGAAGGCGCCGGTGCTCGGCCTCTACGCTGGTCGCGACGAAGGCATCCCGCTCACGCACATCGAGCTGATGCGCCGCGAGCTCGCGAACGGCAAGAGCGGCTCGGAGCTCCAGGTCTACCCGGACGCCTTTCACGGGTTCCTGGCGGACTACCGTCCGAGCTACTCGAAAGCCGCCGCGGAGGACGCGTGGGCGAAGATGCTCGCCTGGTTCAAGAAGAACGGCGTTTGATCGTTCGAGCGCCCTGGGCGAGCCCGTTCAGGCGACGCGCCGTATGCGCGCGCGTTCAGGCGCGAGCTCGTCACGCGCGCGTTCAGAAGAGAGCGTTCGCGTCGAAAGAGAGCGTTCGCGTCGAACCCGGAGTGCACGGCGCGCGAGGCGCCAGACGCCTCGTGCGGGCGCTACGAAGTGAGAGCTCTTCCGAGGAGGCGCTTCACGCCTCTTCGGCGGCCTCTTCCTTCTTCTTCGACTTCTCGGACGTGTCGGCCTTCTTGGTCACGACTTCGTCCTTGTCCTCGTCACTGGCCTCTTTCAAGCCTTGCTTGAAGTTCTTGATGCCCTGACCGAGGCCCTTGCCGATGTCTGCGATGCGGCCGGCACCGAAGAGCAACAGCGCGATCAGCGCGATGACGATGAGCTCCGGTGCTCCGAGTCCACCCAGCATGACAGTTCTCCGCGGTCCCTCTATCTTCGAGCTTCGAGAGGATGCGCCGTGTGACCACACGGCCTCCTCATTTGCTATCAGTCGCTCGTCTCCCCGGCAAGGCCGTCACGAGCGCGGCCGCAGTAATGACGGCGATCAGCGCTGCGAGCGGCACCAGCGCAAAGAGTAGGAGCCACCCTCCCGGCGACGTCTCCGGGACACGAAGCTCGAGCGCACGGAGTGTCGCGAGCGCGGCGAGCGGGCCGGAAGCCCCGATGGCGGCTGCCGCGACCCCACCGACGCGGCGCCTTCGGGGTCGCAGGATCACAGCCGCGGCCGCCCATCCCGCGGCAATGGCGGATCCGGTGACCACGACCGCACGCAAGGCGGGAGGGAGCGACGAGGCCCTCGCCCACGGCGCGAGCCCGCGAAGGACGAGCGCGTCGACGCGGACGCGGACGCGGACGTTCGAGGCGTCCGATCCGGTCGGCAGGGCGAGGCGGGCTCCGGCGAGCTCGATGCGGCGGAGGTCGTCGCTGACCTTCGCGTCGTCCGCGGTGAAGACCACGTTGCCGATGGGCGCTCGTCCGACGAGCCGCGGCTTGTCTTGCGCCCCGTCTGCGGTCGGACAGAGCCACGTGACCGAGACGAACGGAATGCCGTGGGTCGCGCCGTCGACACACGATGCGCGTCCTTCATCGAGCAGCGCGTTGACGACACGTCCCGGCGCAGCCGCTTCCCTGCCGAGGACCAACGACGAGAGGACGAGCACCGATCCGAAGAGCCACGCCTGCGGGACCAGGCGCGCGATCGTGCGCGTCGGTGACTCGCCGAGCGACGCGAGCACACGTGCTTCTCCGCGCTCGACGAGGCGTTGCGTCGCGAGCGCCCAGCCGACCGGCCATCCCGTGAGCAGCGCTGCTTCGACTGCAACGGCGAGGAGACTCTTCGCGAACGGCGCGAGCGTGCTCCACGCGATCGTCGGATCGAGCATCCACGGGAGCAGGCGGATGAGGGCACCGACGAGCGCTGCGCCGAGGATGAGCATCGTCGCGGCAACCGCGAAGATCGCCGCAGGCGGCGCGATCGGGTCACGCCGGAGGCGCGCGAGAAGCCTCGCCGTCTCACGCATCCGAGCACGTCCTATGGAGCATCGGCCGCAGCAACGTACCGAACTTACACGCGAGAGCGGCGGAGGGCCGCCTGCTCGTCGCGGCCGCATCCGGGACCGCGGTCCGGGTGAGCTCGACCGAGCCTTTCGGCGCGGTTGAACGTCGTGTTAGCTTCGGGCACCAACCTCTCGGACGTCTTCCCCTTCTGGACGAGACCCATGGCCAAGCACGACGGAAAAAAGCTCCGCGCCACTGTCCTCGCAGCCCTTGCCGCAAGTGCGATCCTCGCTGTTCCCGGGTCTGCGAAGGCGGAGGAGGTGAAGCCCACGGCCAAAGGCATCGTCGGTGGAGCGTTCCTCGGCGGCGAGCTCGTCGTTTTCGGAGAGGCGCTCTTCGGCGTCCGTTCGACCGCGGCCTACCTCATCGGCGCCGGCGCGGGCGCAGCGGCCGGCGGCGTCGGTGGCTACTTCGTCGAGCAGGCTGTCGAAGACGGCCGCATCCCTGCGTACATGCTTGCGGGCGGCCTCGCGCTTCTCATCCCGGCGATCGTCGTCGGGCTCGACGCGACCCGCTACATGCCGACGGAAGGAGCCCGCGAGGACAAGCCCGTCACCGCGCCTCCGCCCGATCCGGGTAAGCCGGGCGGCAGCAGCGTCGTCGGCGCCGAGCCGGGCACACCGCCCGCGGCTGCGCCGGGCCCCGGCAGCGCGACGACTCCGACGACCCCGCCGTCACCTGCTCCGACGACCCCGCCGCCGGGCGCCGGTGGTGGCGGAACGCAGGCACCGCAAGGCCCGCAGTCTTCGCTCTTCAACCTGAAGAGCGGCGGCTTCTACATGGGCGTCCCGCTCCCGGAGGTCCGCCCCGTCCTCGGCAGCGCCGAACGCGCGCGCATGGGCGTCGAGAACCGAGGGAGCGAGCTTCGCTTCCCCGTCGTGCGCGTCACGTTCTGAAGCGCGCCCCGACGGCGACGCGACCAGGGGCGGTCACATCGGATTTGTTCGGTCGGAACGACGCTGTCCTCGGCGCCGTAGCGGTTGATTGCGCCTGTTCCTTTCCGCCGCGGAGCGCTGTACGCTCACCGACAAACCTCGAACAATTCTCGGCGGCGATCGCCCTTCTCCGGCCTGCGTGCCGAGATCGTCGAAGGAAGAATGAACACCACCTCGCGTAGCGCAACGAAGCCGCAGGATCCCATGCTCGGTCGCGTCGTCGCCGGGCGGTATCGACTCGAAGCGCGGGCTGGCGAAGGAGGAATGGGCGTCGTCTATCGAGCGCGCCACGTCCTCATCGATCGCGTCGTCGCGCTGAAGCTGATCAGGCCTGATCTGCGCGGCGAGACGCACCTCCGTGCGTGGATGCTCCGCGAGGCGCGTGCAGCGAATCGCGTCGATCACGCGCACATCATCGACATCCACGACATCGGCGAGACGGAAGAGGGTGAGCTCTACCTCGTCATGGAGTACCTCGTCGGCACTTCGCTCTCGAGCGAGCTCGCGAAGGGCCCCACGGCGCTCTCGCGCGCAGTCGACATCCTCGAGCAGATGTGCGCGGCGCTCGCGCGTGCGCACGACCTCGGCGTCGTGCATCGCGACCTCAAGAGCGACAACATTCTTCTGTCGACGCGCGGCGGACGAAAGGACTTCGTCAAGATCCTCGACTTCGGCCTCGCGCACCTCGCGATGGACCCGCGCCTCGCGCCGAAGGGCGCGGTGTTCGGAACGCCCGAGTACATGTCGCCCGAGCAGGCGCGCGGCGAAGAGGCCGGCCCACCGAGCGACCTCTATGCGCTCGGCGTCCTCTTCTACGAGATGCTGACGGGGCAGCTGCCGTTCCGCTCGAACGATCGCGACACGCTGCTCGAGATGCAGCGGAGCGCGCCGCCGCCGAAGCCGAGCGCGATCAAGCCCGACGTCCTTCCGCAGGCGGAGGCCATCGTCCTCAAGCTGCTCGAGAAGGAGCGTCGCAAGCGCTATCAGGACGCGCACCATCTCCACGAGGAGCTGAAGGCGCTGCAGCGCTCGCTGCCGTCGACGCCGTGGGAGGTGCAGGCCGACCCGCAGAACGCCGCGCCGCCTCCCCCGCCGCCGCCGCAGTCGCCGGGCGTCATCGAGTGGGCGAATCGCGCCGCGCTCTTCTCGCGCATGGTGAGCCGCGTCTATCCGACCGGCAACATCCCGCCGGAGGTGCACACGGGCCTCGCGAATGCGTGGGATCTCGCCTCGCGCGCAACGCGCCTCGAAGGCGAGGTCGCGAGCCACACGCGCAAGCTCGAATCTCTCGAGCGTCGCGGCCGCGCGCTCCGCGCCGAGATTGGACGAAAGGTCGAAGAGCTCGCGCACGAGGAGTCACGCGCCCTCCGCGACGCGGCGGCCGAGCAGCAGGAAGCCGCCCGCCTTCGCGAGCTCGTGCAGGTCGCCGAGCGCGCCGCCGGTACCGCGAAGGCGCAGGCAGATCAGGCAGCGCAGCAGGGCGGCACCCCGAACACGCTCCGCGCGATCTACGAGCGCGCCGGCGCCGCCGCGGCCCTCCTCGAGGCCCGACGCGAGACGCTCCACGAACGCGAGCAGAAGGCCCAGATCAAGGACCAGCAGGCGCGCGACCTCCGCCGCCAGATCGACGAGCTGCGCGCACAGCTCGCGCGCTACGCCGAGGCGCTCGAAGAAGACCTCGCCGCCGGCCGCGAGAAGGTCGCCTCACGCACGCGCGAAGGCCTCAATTTCGAGAAGGCCTTCAGCGACGTCACCACCTTGCTCCTCAACCACCTGAAGCAGAAGCCCGAAGCGCGCGACCTGCTCCAGGAGCTGATGACGAACATCCACGCAGGCACCAACTCCCAGCCGAAGAACAACATCGGCCCGGAAAGCCGCGGTCCGAACATCTGACGAGCCGCCCGACCCCACACCGTACGCATCACGTTCGCCACCCGCCCCCGCGTCCCACACCGCGCCGGCCACAAGCAACCGCAGCCGCGCGCGCGAAACATACCGAGCCGCGCGTCGCGAAACATACCGACGTTATGTCAGGCAGGGGGCTGGCCGAGGGGGCTGGCCGCGCAGGGCCCCGGCGCCGGCCGCTGAACATTCCGACGTTATGTCGGGGCAGGCGATGGCCGCGCCGCGCGCCGGCGCCGGCCGCGGCCGCGCGCGCTGCTGAACATACCGACGTTATGTTTGGTGGCCGGGTGGCCGGGTGGCCGCGTGGGCGCGTGGGCGCGCGCGGAACATGCCGATGTCATGTTCGGTGGCAAGGGCCGGCAACGTACCGACATTCGGTTCGGTCGCGGCCGGGCTGCAGCGTGGCAGAGCCATCACGGATCGGACGCGGGATCCTGGGCAGGCGCATCGCGGCATCGGAGTCCATGGGGTGCTCACGCCGCGCATGGCCGCTCGGACCGGCAGGGGATTGGACGAGATGTGCGTTGGCGAGACTGCCGTTGTGCGTGCGTCGAGCAGTAGGTCGAACGGGATCGACGACGCGAGCGGCGACCGAGAAACGCTACGCCGCTCTGCTCGCGCGCTTCACGCTCTTCGCTCTGGGCGCTGCAACCCCCGGCTTTGTGTCTCTCGGGGAGCAGCCCTTGCAGGGGAGACCGAGGAGCCGCAGGCGGTACGTGCCTTCCGGGAACTCCAGCCGTCGCTCGCCCGCGCGCAGACGCATTCGCACGTCTTTGTACTTCGCCCGGAACTCTTTCAGCGCACGCCGCTCCGCTTTCATTCGCTCCCTGTCCTTGCATGCGAGATGAGGCCGAAGCTTGCGCCGCGGCGCTTCCGTCGCCGGCTGCGCGAACGGATCCATCTTCAAGACACGCTTCGGTCCGAGCACGCCGCGCCGGTTCGTGCGCCGCTCCGCTTCGAGGCTGGCCTGGCGCCGCTTCACGCCGTCGCGGACCCGCGCGATCCATTTTTGATAGGTCTCGCGACCGAGACCGCGCGGCGCGACGGCACGCAACTCCATCTTCCCCGGCATGCGGCCGTCCTCGCGGAAGTACACGTTCGGCCGCTCGACGGTCCTCGCGTCACGTCCCATGCGATGCCACGAGGAGGAGCCCGGCCACTGCCCGATGTCTTCGACGAGGTGTGCGGCTGCCGGGTTTGACAGCACGTACACGACCTTGTCGAAGACGTCGCTCATCGCCACCGAGACGCGTGAGGCACGTTTGGTCCTTCGACCAGATGCTCTCGAAGCGGGAGTAGTGAACGCTGAGCACCTTCGCGAGCATCTTGTGGAACCGCTCGATGAAGGCTGGCACGCGCCCTCCCGGGTCGAAGATCACGGCGTGGTAGTGATTGCTCATCGCGCACCACGCGATGAGCTCGATGTCGAACTTCTTCGCCGCCTCGGCCAGGCAATAGTCGAACATCCTGTTCACGTCCGGACTTGGCCGTAAGAAGAACGTCCGCAGCATCGTCCGCCGCGTCACCAGATAGAACTCCCCCTCGATGATTCGGCGCGGCGCTGTCATCACCGCCCTCTCGGCCACGGCGCGGCATCAGTTGCGCCAAATCCGCTCGTCGCGCGCGCCCGCGGATCTTACCGACGTTAGGCGGCCGGCGCCGCCGCGGATCTTACCGACGTTGTGTTCCGCCCCGCCCCGCCGCCTCGGCGACCGCGCGGACACCAAGCGGCCGGCGCCGGCGCCCGCGGATCTTACCGACGTTATGTTCCGCCCCGCCCACCCGTGTTCCGCCCCGCCCACCCGCGCGCGGCCGGCCCCTATGGTTCGCGCCGCGTCCCACCCCGCGTCCGCGCCCTCGCTCCCTCGTGCGATGGGGGCGGCTGCGAGCGGACCGATCGTTGTCTTTGACGGGGCCGCGAGTGTACCGACGTTATGTTTCCGGGCGCGGCGATGTTTCCGGGCGCGGCGGGCGCGGGCCGCGTGGGCGGGGGATCAGGCTAGCTTCGCGTTGAGGAAGGCCTTCAGCTTGATGAGCGTCTTCACGTCGCGCGTGAAGGGGGGGACCTGGTACTCCTTCGACCACGCGTTGACCTCGTGGACGAAGGCGGTGCGGGCGGCGGGGTCGGTGATGATGTCCTCGACGGTCCGGCCGCGCGCGGCGCCTTTGCGGAGGTTCTTCACGTACGTGACGAGGTTGGCGTAGTCCTCTTCGAGGAACTCGGCGACGTGCTTCGCGTCGTCCGCGAGACGGCCGATGGTGCCGTCGCGCGCGGCGCCGCCTTCCTCGCAGGCGAGGGCCGCGGCTACGCGGATGACGAAGGCGTCGTCGCAGAAGCCGAGGTCGTCGATGCCGTCGGGGATGAGATCCAGCGACTTGAAGATGTAGTTCAAGCCTGATGCGACAAAGCGCCGGGCTTCTTCGTTCGACTCGCTCTCGACGACGGCGCCAAGCGCGCCGGCGTCCTCGCCGAGCGAGCGGAGCCAATCCGGAAAGACGTCGAGGAAGCGGGCGAGGGCGGCCGAGTCGTTGGTCGTCATGGCGGACGCACGAGGCTAGCGGAACTCGGAGCCGCGATGGAAGGGTGACCGGCCCGCGTCCGCGCCCCGGCTCAGCTCGGCGCCAGAGTCGGGGGCAGAGTCAGATCGGGCAGCGTTACCCACAGACTCTGCTCGGCCTCACCTCTGAGGCAGAGGACCCCCTGCAGACTCTCCGCGGACTCACCTCTCAGACAGCGGACACCGCGGACTCTCCGCGGACTCACCTCTCAGGCAGCGGCACCCGCAGACTCTCCTCGCACTGGCCTCTCAGGAAGCGACACCCGCAGACGCTCCTCGCACTACCTCTCAGCCAGCGGCACCCGCAGACTCTCCTCGCACTACCTCTCAGGC
>JAEXCN010000387.1 GCA_023402175.1 Pseudomonadota bacterium
CGCCATGCCCGGGGCCGACGGGCGCGCCGACGACGGCGGCAGCGGCGGGGGCTGAGAGGCCGGGGCCGAAGCCGGCGCGGACGGTGCCGGTGCCGGGATCCCGAGCAGCGTCTTCTTCGCGTCGAGCGGCAGCGGCGCCGGGCGCGAGGCTACGTGCGACGACGATCCGGGCGGGGGCGGGGGCGCGGCAGGCGAACGCTCGGACGACTTCTTCCCGAGGCCCTCGAAGATATCGAGGTCAGACCCACCGCCATTGCTCTCGTTTGACATCCGCGTCTCCTGAAGCTCCATGATACGCCCCGTGCTCCTTTTTGCTCAGCGATGCCGAGAACCTTCGCGCGTGGTCAGGGCATGGTTGAGGTGCTGCCGTATCTCGGGTCTTGCGTCGTCCCCAACGCCTTCGGCGAACGAACCGGGGCTGTTCCCTCGCCGCATCTCCGCCTCCACGAAACCCACCCCGATTTTTCCGTCGAAAGCGTAGAGATCCTTGCTCGCGGACTTGTAGCGCTCGTGCGCGCTGAAGGCGAGCGACTTCCGCACGCTTGGCGCGAGGTTCGCCGGTGTTGGACCGTGCTCGCGCCGCCGCTTCGACGGTATGCGGAAGTCGCACACCGAAATGCCCGCTTGGATCCGGCGAAAAAGCACGCCGTCTCTGACGGATGGACGCGCTCGCCGCTGCCGGAGGCGCGCGTCTCTTTTCCGTATCTTCGCTATCTCGACGAATGTGCTGGGGCGGGCTTCGGCGGTGGGGGCACGGACGCAGGGCCGCTCGCCGACGAAGAGGCCGCCGGCTTCTCGGGAGGGGCCAGCGTGGGCCGCCACTTGACGCGCTGCGCCTGGAGCGGCTGCCAGACCGGCTGCGGCACGACCGGGGTCGACTCGAAGATCTGCTTCGCGGCCGGAGAAGCCGTTCGCGCGAGGCGCACGGCGGCCGTCGCGGGCACGGCGGGCTCTCCTCCGATGTCGAGGGTCCCGCCGAGGAATGCTCGGAGATCACCGGCGAGCAGCCCGCGCGACGAGCAGCCGATCCGCGTGAGCAGGGCGAGCATCGCCTCGCTCGTCTCCGCGCTCGGTGCATCTTCGGGAAGGAGCTCGATCCACTGCAGCATCCCGTCTTCGTCCGAGATTCCGACCGCGCCCCGAGCGAGCGCGGCGCCGCTCGATCCAGGCGGGGCGACGTCTGCGATCGCCGCCGCGTTCGGGGGCGGGCTCTTGTCGATCGTGAAGACGTGCTGCCCGAGCCAGAGCTTCTTGTCGGCGTTGATCGAGGCGGGGACGCCGGCGTCGCGCGAGGAGCCTTTCGCTCGCGGCGGACGGCCGAACGTGGCGACGACCTGGACCTTGTCGTCGTTGCCGTTCGTGTCGTCGACGGTGACGGCACGCGGATCGAGACGGAGCACGCGAACGCGGCGCTCACCGCCGGGCAGCGGGAGCTTCACCGACGTGATCGCGCTCGCATACGGATAGCCGTGCTGCGGGAGGCCCTTCACGCGCCACTCGGCGCCGGGCTCGAGCGCCGCACCGGGCAGGACGTTGCGCGCGGTCAGGTAGAAGAAGTCACGCGCGTCGCGCTGGATGTAACGCGGGAAGAGGATGTGCCCCATGCTCTTGATCATGCGGCGCGACCGGAACTTGAACTCCGGCATGTCCTTCACCGCGCCCTCGTACTCCCAGTCTTTCTGGAGCGGACGGCCGAGCGGCGCGAAGGTGCTTGCAGATTGCATGTTGTAGAACTCGAAGCCCGCGAGCCCCGGGTTCATGTCGAGGTGCATGCCGACCTGGCAGCGCGCCGCGAGCATCGCTCGTCCGAGCGGCTCGGGACCGATGTCGTGCCCGAACAGATACGCGACGAAGCCTTCCTTCGTGAGGCACAGGCCGCTCCGCGTCGTGTGAATCGCGTCGTGCCAGCCGGGCGGGACGCCGCCCCACCACGCGCGGCCCCACGGGTTGTACTTGTCGTTCTGCACCATGAACGTCATGTTCTGGCGGAACGAGAGGACGTCGTCCGGGACCGGCTGTTCCTTCGGCCATGCCGCGAACGTCGTCGAGCCGTCGCGCATCTCGAGCACCGTGGCGGCGTACGGCTTCGGCGGCAGGTAGAGCACGCCGTTCGCCTGCATGCCGAACTCGCCGTGCGTCGCCTGGAAGCCGCCGTTGAAGCCGCCGACGACGCGGCGGATGATCTCCGGCGTGCGCGGGATTTGCCCCGGGCCGGCCTCACCGGTCGCGCTCACCGGCTCGACGGTGCCCGCTTCCATGTGGAGCGCGATGAGCCGCGTATCCCACAACGTGATGTACACGCGCGTGTGCTGTGCGGTCGGATCGCTGCGCACGAACGTGGTCACGAAGGGCGAGGGAAGGCCTGGGATCGGCGTGATGAACGGATCGTCGTCGAGGCGGATCCAGTGACCTTCGCCCGCGATGGGCGGCTTCATCAGCGGCTCGAGCGGCTTCGGCGGCCAGCCGATCTCGGGATCGGTGAAGCTCGACGGGCCGGCGTTCGCGGTGAGCGCGCCGAGGTCCTCCTGCGCGGCCTCCTCGCCGGTGTCACCGGTGAGCGCGGCCTTCTTGCCCTTGATCCACTCGAGCGTCGTGAAAACGACGGCTTTGAGCGCCTGGTTCTTCTCGTCGCCGAACCAAGACACGGCGCGGAGTCGATCGCTCATCCACGGCGCGAACGTCGGCGGTTTCGCGATCACCTCCGCGGAGACGCGCACGTCGGACGCGTCGGCGACGCTGCTCTTCGTCGGATCGATGACGATCGTCCGGACGTCGTCGTCCTTCGCTCCGTGGACCGTCCTCACCTCGAGCATCCCGTCGGGGAGGAAGGCGAGCGACGCCTTCTTCGGCGGAGGCACGAGCGTGAAGACCGTCTTCTTCACGCCGCGCAGCTGTCCGGTCGCTTGGAGGTCGCCGATCTTCACCTGCCAGCGTTCGAGCTTGCTGAGGTCGTCGTACGCGTGCGGATCGTGTCCCGCGAGATCGAGGACGTGGAGCGCCTCCGGGCGGCCGTCGACCTCGACGAGGTAGGCGACGAGCGAGCCGCGCACGACGGGCAGGCCTTCGTCGGCGCCCGCGGAGCGGGTCAGGTTGTATGCGTCGCCGACGTCGAGCAGCTGCCCTTCGGGCGAGAGGCGTGCGTCGATGATGAGCAGATCGAGCGTGTCGGCGTCCGCAGGGCTCACGCCCTGGTCGCCCGATGCCTGCGACCGGTCCTTTCCGCGGACGAGCGCGCGGGCCTTACCGGCCATCGCGCCGAGGACGCCGCTCGGCCCGCCGATCCAGACGACGTCGGCGGCTTCGCACGTGACGCCGTGCGTCTGCGCGAGGGAGCTACACAGCGCCGCCGACCGGCTCGGGGCGGCGTCGTCGACGGGCGCGCGTCCGAGACGGGACAGGCCATAGGCCGCGACGAGAGCGAAAGGGAGCGGCCTTAGCCAGATCTTCACGGGATGCCTGATGACGAACGCGTTGCCCGGCCATTCTCCTCCAGCGACCGGGTGGGCACGCTGGATGGAATGTAGAGGCAATCGGGCGATTCTCCCAAGTTGCCTTCGCATGTGAGCTCGATACGCAGGTGGCAACTCAGTTGGCAGATAAGCTCATGAGATCGCGACAAAACCCAACTGGCGGCCTACGCCAGCGGCATGCTACAGAGTTGCTGATGCTCTCGTCACGGTGGCTCCGGAGAGGAATGCTCGCGCTGGGCCTCGCGCTCGGCGTCGCGTGCACGAGCCCCACGCTGCCGCTGCCGCCACCGGCGCAGCCGACGATCTCGATCGGCAGCGAGCCGAACACCTTCCACCTGAAGAGCGATCGCGGCGCGATGCCGAACGCGCTCATCGTCGTCGTGAACCGGAACGAGTCGGTGCCGCGCGATCAGCGCGTCGAGGGCACGATCGCGGACGAGCAAGGGTCGTGGGAGCTCGACGTCGTCGGGCACATCGGCGACGTCATCGACATCTCGCAGGAAGACGGCACGACGCGTTCGCCCGCGACGAGTGTCACGCTGAAGTAGCCAGGCCGAAGCGGCCGCGACGCGGCATCACCGCGCCGAGGCGGCCGCGACGAGCGTCACGCTGACGTAGCCAACCCGAGGCCGCGACGCGAAGCGGTCAGGTCAGCTCGTCGGCGCGAGGCCGTCGGTCCGCGAGCCGAGGACCGTGAGCGACACGCGCTTCTTCTTCGGCGCACTCGGGGGAGCCTCGTCGATGACGTCGCCGACGAGGTCGTAGTCGGCGGCCTGCGTGATGCGCACGCGGCGGATCTGACCGCGCTCGACCTCGCCGCCGGACAGGTACACCTGCCCGTCGATCTCGGGGGCCTGTCCTTCGTGACGGCCGGCCATCACGAGATCGTGCTCTTCGCTCGGCCCTTCGACGAGGACATCGAGCTCGCGGCCGATGAGGGCCTTGTTCTTCTTCCGCGCGATCTTGCGCTGGACGCTCATCAGCTTCCGCCAACGGTTCGAGATGTCGAGCGGTCGGACCTTCGCGTCCTGCGCGAAGCTCTTCGCCGATTCTTCGTCGGAGTACTTGAACACGCCGACGTGGTTGAACTGCGCCCACTCGACGAAGCTCACGAGCTCGGCGAAGTCCTCGTCCGTCTCTCCGGGATGGCCGACGATGAACGCGGTGCGGAAGAACAGATCGGGGACCGCCTTGCGCATCCGCTCGACGACGCGCTTCTGCCGGTCCTTGCCGTGACCGCGCTTCATCCGCGCGAGCATCGCGTCGGAGGCGTGCTGGAGCGGCATGTCGACGTACGGCACGACGCGCGGGTGGTTCGCGAACAGATCGAGGAGCGCCTCGTCGATCGTCTCCGGATAGAGATAGAAGACGCGCACCCAGCGCAGGCCCTTCACGTCCGCGACGCGGCGAACGAGCTCCGCGAGCGACCCGCGCTCGTTCTTCGGGAGATCGCGCCCGTAGGCGATCGTGTCCTGCGAGATGAGGTTCACCTCGAGGATGCCTTGCGAGGCGAGGCGCTCAGCCTCGCGGACGACGTCGTCGACGGGGCGGGAGCGCTGCTTGCCACGGAACTGCGGGATCGTGCAGAAGGCGCAGCTGCGATTGCAGCCCTCGGCGATCTTCAGGTACGCGCTCGCGCTGCTTCCGGTGACGACGCGCGGATCGCTCGCCTTGATGACCCAGTCGGCCGGGTTGCCGACGAGCATCCGCGGCTCCTTGTTCTTCTTGTCGGCGAGGAGCCTGCCGAGCGCGAGCATGTCGCTCGTCCCGAGGAAGTGATCGACCTCGGGCATCTGCGAGGAGAGCTCCTGCGGGTAGCGCTGCGAGAGGCACCCCGTGACGATGAGCTTCTTGCAGGCGCCGACCTTCTTGAGCTCGGCCATCTCGAAGATGGTCTCGATCGACTCCTTCTTCGCCTCGCCGATGAAGCCGCAGGTGTTGACGACGATGACCTCGGCTTCGTGCGCCTCGTCCGTCAGCTGCCAGCCCGTCTTTTCCCCCTCGGCGCCGAGCGCGACGCCGACCATGACCTCCGTATCGACGCGGTTCTTGGGGCAGCCGAGGCTGACGAAATGGATGCGTTTCGAAGGCACGAGGCCGCGAAACCTAGCTTCTTTTCGGGCGTGCGCAAATCTCGACCATCACGCGAAGCTTGGCGCGGTGGAACGCTCGAGGTCCGAGCGGGTCGAGAAACAGGCGCCCCACCGCTCAGAAGCAGGCGACGTCGGCGTTGGCCGCATTCGGCGTGCCTTTGAAGCCCGGTGCGAACTCGCCGAACGTGAGGCTCCAGCGCGACCAGCTCGCGCGATCGGACCACGCGCAGTCGGAGGGGAAGGAGAGCGCACGGCCGGGCGTCAGATTGCTGAACGCCGGGTACGTGAGCGTGTCGAGCACGACGTTGCCGATCTTCACGGTGACCGTGTCGCCGTCGTTCTTGAGGACGTCGGTGGCCCCCCAGGCGATCACTTTGCCGGGGATGTCGTGGTTCTTCGCCGGATCGGCCGAGCCGGCGACGACGAACGTGCCGTGCGGCGCGAGCTCGAAGTCGTCCGTGATCGTGGCGACGTTCGGAGCCGCCGTGCCGCGCGGTGATTCGATCGCGACGCCCTGGACCTTGAGCCAGCAGTCGCGCGTGCTCTGCACCTCGACCCATTCGCCGGAGTCACCGGAGCCGGACTTCGACGTGATCATGAGCTCGACGATCGCGAGGTCGCCCGCGGCGAGCGGGCCACTGCAATACGTCTTCTGGAGCGTGCCGCCGTCGTCGCCCGTGTTCACGGGACCGGCATCGGCGCGCCCTCCGTCGTTCCCGGAGCTTGCCGGTCGCTCACTCGCGCCGAACGCGCCCGAGTTCTCGTTCACCTTGTCGGGCTCGATCGGCTGCTCGATCGTCGGAAGATCCTCGTCGAAGAAGTCGTCGCCCGGATCGAACGGCGATTGCTTCTTCTTTTTCTTCGTCGGCGCGTCGCCGAACGAGCAGGCGAGGAGAAGCGATGCGCCAGTGACGAGGAGAAGGACGGAGCGCCAGGATCGAAAATTACCCAGGGCCATGGCGAGGCGTGGTCTAGCACCTCCACCTACATCCGCCAGGAGCATGCAGCACGCGGCGGAAAGTCGTGCGGCTCGCCGTGAGAATCACTGCATTGGCTTCGATGGCAAGTGGCTCGGCCCCGAGCGCGGCAACACCATCGTGAACGTACTCCCGGCGCCAGGCTCGCTCGCCAGCCGGATCGTTCCGTCATGTGCCTCGACGATGTCACGAGCGACCCACAGTCCAAGTCCGAACCCGCCGTAGTGTCGCTCGGAGACGGCCCGTCGAAAGCGTTCGAAGACGTGGGCCTGTTCGCTCAGCGGAATGCCGATACCGTGATCCTGGACACTCATCCGCACGCGTTCTTCATCCGAATCGTCGATCGTGATCTCGATCGGCTTCCCGGAGCCGAACTTGATCGCATTCGACAGCAGATTCGAGACGACTCGCTTCAGCCGCTCCCGATCCCAGTGCCCAGCGGCAGGTCCTGACGAATGCACGATGACATCGCTGCCCGATCTCGAGATCGACCCCTGCATGTCCTGAATGACCTCTTCGACGATCCCCGAAAGCTGGACGTCCTCGAGATTGAGGTGGCCGCGCGACATCCCGCCGGTGGTCACGTCGAGCAACTCCTCGGCGAGATTCGTCAAGCGTCTCGTTGCGCGCTCGATCGTCTGCAGCGACGGTGGCCCGTGCGACTCACCGGGAACGACCTTGGCTGAGAGCAGCAGTTGAACGGCGAGCTGAAGCACCGTGAGCGGCGTCCTCAGCTCGTGCGAGGCGACGGAAATGAACTCCTCCTGTTGCCGATACTGAAAGAGCGCGATTCGTTCGTGGTGGCGCAGGAGCTCCTCGGTTGCGGTGAGGCGGTACTCGAGCGAGCGAGCGTCGCGGCGCGCTCCGACGAGCGCAAGACCGACGCTCGGAGCGACGAGGCGAAACAGTTCCGCCGTCTCGCGCGCGACGTGAACGTTGCAGAAGAGGATCACGACGAAAATTTCGTTTTCGGGCAGCAGCCCTCCGAAGCCGAGAACGGAGCGAACGCGGTAGGGCCGAACGAACTCGATCTGCGCCGGCACGAAGGGGCTGTCGGCGGCCTCGTCGACGTAGAACACGTTGCAGAGCTTGTCTTCGGTTCCGAGGATGAACGGCGCCTCGGTCGAGAGACCGAGCTGCGCAATCAGCGCGCTCACCATCGGAGCGCTTGCCGCCGAGAGCGGGAGGAATCGGTGGTTTCGAGACTGCTCGGGATCGTTCCACTCTGCGACGACTCCCCGGCTCGCCCGTAGAGCGAGGCAGGGCGTGGCTGATGTTGGCTCGCTCTCCAGCTTCGGCCGCAGCACCGCTCGTGCCTCGTCGGACAACGCACCCCACGAGGTCGTCTGAAATAACCGGACGAGCGAGCACGCTGGAGCACCGGACTCCGTCGAACGGAACTGCTCGAACAGATACGAGACGACGCGCTTCATAGCGTCGGCGGCGCTCGCCGCCCCACGACCGAGCGCCCGCAGCTCTGCAGCGCAGCGATACATGTCATCGAGCTGGAAGCACTCGAGATCAAACACGAGATCAATGTGTGACGTGCCGGGGAAAGGTCCATCCGTGAAGGCGCTGGCCGCTCCAACGCCCGTCAGCGAGCTCGGCCTCGACAGTTCGATCGCGCCGCGTCCGCCGTCG
>JAEXCN010000437.1 GCA_023402175.1 Pseudomonadota bacterium
CTCGCGCGCGTCGAGAGCCTCCTCCGCGAACACCCCGAGCTCCCGCAGGCCGCGTGGCTCCGCGCCGAGGTCGAGCGCACGTGGTCGGCCCGCTGGCTGCGCGTCGCGCCACGCGACGAGGCCCGAGCGCGCACGGCTTGGGAGAACGCGCAGGCGCTCGATGGCGGCCGCGTGCCCGGCATCGGCGAGACGAGCTTCCCGAAGCGCGCGCCGGTGAAGACCACGATCGTCGTCACGGGCGACCCCGATCCGCGTCTCTCCCTGCGACTCGACGGGATGCCCCTCGATCTCGCGGGCACGGACGCCCGCGGCAGCATCTACCGCGTCGAGATCGCTCCTGCGGAGCACCATCTGCTCGCGATCTCCGAAGGCCGGGTCGTATTCGCCTCCTGGATCGCGATCGCAGGACAGGAACCGACGGCACGCGTGGCGATCACCGAGGCCGGCGCGTGCGCACGCGACCGGCTCGCGCACGTGCTCCAGAAGGACGGGCAGATCGACGCGACCGGCATCGCCTGCCCTCAGTGGATCGCAGCCGTGCCGGCAGAAAAACGCGGCAGTGTCCTGGTGGCACGTTGCGAGCGAGACGCGTGCGGCCCCCTCCTCGAGTGGCGGACCGAGCGTCTGCCGTCCTCCGGGCCACCCCAGGGGCATCGAAGGCTCGCCGGCTGGCCGTCGTGGGCAACCTGGACGCTCGTTGGCATCGGAGCAGCGACGGCCACGTCGATGGCGCTCATCGCGACGGGTGTGTTCGAGGCGCGGCCCGTCGAGCCTCGCTTCGTCGTCGGCGGCGCACGACAGGAGTGACGGCGACAGCGGCGCGCCCGACCCGCCGCGTCGGCGCCAACGCAGCGACGGCCTTCCTCCTGCGAAACACGCGCGAAGCAAACGTGGGAAGAGAAACGGCCGGCCACGTGTAGCTACGACGAAGGCAGCGATGCCGGAGACGACGCAGGCGGCCCGCCGCATCCCCCGGTCCGGCTTCTCGTCTCTCGTAGAGACCCCGATACCCCCTCGGAGGTCGTGGGGCCTGCTCATCTCCCCGCGAGCACGTGGGACTGCCCTCGAACCCCACGAGCCCCCCCGGCAGAGCTCGCCTTCGCCAACTCTGTACCGCTCTCCTTCCGCAGACTGTCTCGATCCTCAGGAGGTAACCACGCCAGATCTCGAACCACCACCGACCATGTGAAAGCGAAAGCTGTGGCGGCTCCCCGACGCATCATGCGGCGGGGAGCCATCTCTATTTTGTCCCGGTATTTCCGGTCGATCGTGGGACTACCGACGAGCATTCTCCGCGCCCTCCGGCGTTGCGCAGGCACTCCGCCGCGCTTAGGCTGTCCCGGAAGAGAGGTAGACGATGGCTGACGCCCCGGCGCTCGACTTCAACGCGTACGTGACACGGAAGAGGGCCGAGCGCGCAGGAGGCGCGGCCATGGGAGAGCACGATTACTCGTTCGTGCTCGATCGCCAGTCGCGCGCGACCGTCGAGTCGGCGCGCCCCATCCAGCTCGCGGTCGCGAGCACGGTCCGCCTCTGGAAGCAGGTCTGGCGCGGCCAGCTCCTCGGCAGCGCGGTCAAGGTCTCGGATCGGCAGTTCCCGCGCATCCACGGGATCACGCGCGAGTGCTGCG
The DNA here is from genome assembly GCA_023402175.1 of Pseudomonadota bacterium. Lineage (GTDB taxonomy): Bacteria > Myxococcota_A > Polyangia > Polyangiales > Polyangiaceae > Labilithrix. Next base: position 1,632 of record JAEXCN010000437.1, read on the forward strand.
AGCAGCTCGGCATCGGCGTGCCTCAGGTCTACATCGTCAACAGCCCGCACCTGAACGCGGGAACCTTCGGCACGGACGAGGAGTCGTTCATCCTCGTGCACTCGGCCCTCGTCGATCACTACTCCGACGAGGAGCTCCGGACCGTCATCGGTCACGAGTGCGGTCACATCCACAACTCGCACGTCGTCTACCTCACGACCCTCCACTACTTGAAGACGATCGCGGCCGCGTTCATCCCGTGGATCGTGTACCCGGCGATGATCCCGCTGAACGAGCTCTCGCGTCGCGCCGAGATCACATGCGACCGCGCCGGGATGCTCTGCTCGAAGAACGAGCACGTCGCCGCGCGCGCGCTGACGAAGCTCGTCCTCGGCTCGCGCAAGCTCTATGACGAGTTCAATCTCGATGCGTTCCTCGAGCAATACGAGGAGGGCAAGGAGACCATCGGCCGGTACATGGAGGCGCTCGCGACCCATCCGTACCTCCCGAAGCGTGTCCTCGCGATGCGCGTCTTCGCCCAGAGCGAGCTTTACAAGAAGACGGCGAACGTCTCGCCTGCGAACGGCCTCACGATGCCGGAGGTCGACGACCGCGTGAAGGCGCTGCTGAAGGGCGAGGCCTGATCCGCGCGCTCTGTTCGGTCTGCGACGACATCGAAGCTCTCTGCGGGGATCGCCCCCGTGTCACGTCCGTAAAGGAAAGACCCATGCTCGAAGGATTCCGTGAACGAAAGCACGACGTGACCGTCGCCCTCCAGGAGCTCGGCGAGATCGCCACGAGCCTCGGCGCGAAGAGCCTGAAGGACCGCCTCGACCGCGAGCTCGTGAAGAAGCTCGAGGAAGATCGGTTCCACCTCGTCGTCGTCGGCGAGTTCAATCACGGCAAGTCGACCTTCGTGAACGCCCTCCTCGGCGAGACCGTGCTCCCCGTCGGCGTCACGCCCACGACCGCAGCGATCCACCATCTCAAGTATGCGGACCGCCCCGAGGCGACGGTCGTGTACCAGTCCGGCAAACGCGACGGGATCCCGTTCGAAGACACGCGGAGGTTCGCGGTCGGCGGCGGGCAGAGCGCCGACGAGGTCGATTACCTCGAGGTCGGCTACCCCGCGGCGCTCCTGAAAGAGCGCATCCTCCTCGTCGACACGCCAGGCGTGAACGACCTGTCGCTCCAGCGCGCGGACATCACGTACAGCTACATCCCGCGCGCGGACGCAGTGCTCTTCCTCCTCGACGCAGGGCAGATCCTGAAGGAGAGCGAGCGGCAGTTCCTCAACGACAAGCTCCTCAAGGCGTCGCGCGACAAGATCGTCTTCGTCATCACGAAGTGGGACATCCTCAACGAGGACGAGAAGAAGGAAGCGCTGGCCTACGCGCGGACGCAGCTCGCGAACCTCGTCAAAGATCCGGTCGTCTTCCCGATCAGCGCCGAAACGGCGCTCCAAGGGAACACGGCGGGCTCGGGCATGCCGGAGCTCCTTGCGCACCTGACGACGTTCCTCGCCGAGGAGCGCGGGCGCATCCTGCTCGACAACGCGCTCGGTGAAGGCGTCAACGTCGGCAACCTCCTCTCGAAGGGCGTCGATGCGCGCCGCCGCTCGCTCAGCATGAAGACCGAAGAGCTCGAGCGCCGGATCAAGACCCTCGAGGAGGATCTCAAGGGAACGGCCGGCACGATCGAGCAGCGCCGCATGAAGATCCGCGAGGAGATCAGCGGCATCAAGGTCGGCGCGCAGAAGGACCTCGAGCGGTTCGTCGAGGACACGATCCGCCAGCTCCCGAACGTCATCGAGTCGGCCAAGCAGGACGACCTCCGCAAGTTCCTGCCGGCGTTCCTCGAGGACACGTTCCGCCAGTGGGCGGAGGCGGAGTCGAAGGAGATCGCGCACAAGCTCGAGGAGCTCGCGGAGAAGACGATCGCCCTCATCAAGGAAGACGCCCACGACGCGACGAAGCGCGTCGGCGAAGCGCTCGGCGGCGACGTGAAGAAGCTCGACATCCAGATCGACACGTTCCGTTACGACGCCGGCATCGCGGCCGTGCTCGTGCTCGGCCTCGGGATGATGTTCGTCAACGTGATGGTCGGCGGCCTGCTGACGATCGCGGCGCCGATCATGGCGCTCGTCCTCCGCGACCGCATCGACGCCGAGTACAAAAAGCGCGCGGCCGAGCAGGCGCCCGACGTCCTGCGTCAGGCGGCGAAGCAGGTCGGACCGAAGATCGACGAGATGATCGAGGACTTCGCGAAGAAGCTCGATGCGTGGGTCGTCACGGCCGGCGAGGAGCTCTATCGCGAGGTGCTCGAGGTCCTCAACGCCTCGCGCGACGCACGCGCGAAGGCGGATCACGACGAGGCCAAGGCGAAGGCCGAGGTCGACGCGCAGGACGAACGGCTCGAGAAGGCGCGCAAGCGCGTGAGCGATCTCCGCGCGCAGATCTGGTCGCCGAAGGACAAGGTCCGCATCGCCGACAGCCAGACCGAGCTCGCGGCGACGGACTGAGCGCTCCGCGTCGTCTCGAAGAGTGCATACCGGAATGTCGAAGGCGAGCCACGTTTCCGAGACGCCTGCGACCTCGTTCTTGAAGAAGAGCGGCGTCGCGTTCACCGAGCATCCGTACGAATACGAGGAGCGCGGCGGTACGCGCGTGTCGTCCGAGAAGCTCGGTGTTCCGGAGCACGCCGTCATCAAGACGCTCGTGATGGAGGACGACGAGAAGAAGCCGCTCGTGATGCTGATGCACGGCGATCGCGAGGTCTCGACGAAGAACCTCGCCCGCCAGATCGGCAAGAAGCGCGTCGAGCCGTGCTCGCCCGACGTCGCGCAGCGGCACTCCGGCTACCAGGTCGGGGGCACGAGCCCGTTCGGCTTGCGCAAGCCGATGCCGATCTACGTCGAGCGCACGGTCCTCGATCTCGATCGCATCTACATCAACGGGGGCCGTCGCGGGTTCCTCGTCGCGGTCGATCCGAAGGAGCTCGTTCGCGTGTCCAAGGCCACGCCGGTCGACGTCGCGCTCGAGAAATGACCCGCACGCGAACGCGCGCGGGGCGTCAGCCGACGTCTTCGTAATACAGCGGCGGACGCGAGCTGCAGAACGCGTGGATCTCTTCGCGGTCGTCGTCCGAGAGATCCTCGAACGCGATCCCCACGCCGCGCGGCTGCTCGGCGGAGTGCTCTCGGATCCAGCGAACCTCCCCGCGCGCCTGGACCGGATGCTCGCTTCCCGGCAGCGAGAACTCCACGTCGACCTGCGTTCCGACGGTCAGCGCGCGGTACGTCGAGAGGAAGAGGCCGCCTTCCGAGATGTCGCCCGAGAGGCCCGAGAAGAAATGCGACTCGCTCGACAGGTGGATGTCGACCGCGAGCGAGACACGCCGTGACGCCCGGTGCTCCTCGGGCAGGGGCGCCTCGGTCGTCCGTGCACCGGCTTCGCCCGCGCCACGCGCCGCCGCGCTCTGCTTGCTCGACGATTCCGCATCGTCGGCGAGCTTCGCGGGAACGATCGCGTTCCGCGGGGCGACGCGCTCGGCAGAAGGCTCGTCCACTCCGACATCAGGAACAGAAGGCGCTGAAATGATTGGCGATGCTTTCGCCTGAGCCGCCTTCAGTTCGACGACCTTGCCCTCCACGCTCGGCGGAGTGACGGCGCGAAGGACGGTGCCCGACTCGCGCCGTACCTGTGCCTTCCGTGCGTTCGCGCGACTCTTCTTGCTCTTCTTGCTCATCGCACCCGGAAAAAGCCGTGCAGATCGGATGCCACTCGATCGGGATGATCGTGCCGGAGGTCCGGCGTCAGCTCCTCTGCAACCCATGGCGAGTAGACGCGCCCCGCGGCGCTCTCTCGAGTCTCGAGTGCGCAACGCGCTGCGCGCTCCGGGACGGATGAGCCATCGGGATGCAAGCTCGGCGCTGGCGGTCTTCGCCGGCGAGGCAGAGCGGAACACGACAGCGTCATCGAAGCGGTCGTGGTCAGCCGAACGAAAGTCGGAGACGTCGAACGGCCGAACCCTGGCGACGCCTCTCGACCCGTGGCGCGATGCATTCTGTCGCGTCGCCGACCGCGCGGTGCGCTAGCGTCGGAGGGCATCCATGGTGCGCCGGAGGCGGAGCGAGCTCGGCTCGTCATCGAGGTACGACCTCGGCGCCCTGGTGGTCGTCGCGGTCTCCCTCCTGACCGCAGAGGCGAGGGCGGACGTCGAGTCGGTCGCGCTTCGTTACACGGCGAGCGTCCCCTGCCCGACCGAGGCCGACTTCGTCGCGAGCGTGCGCTCCCACACGACGCGTTGGACGCACGTGCCAGATGGCACTCCGTCGGTCCGGGCGATTCACGTCAGCGTGTCCACCGGTCCGTCGGAGGCGTCGGGCACGCTCACGGTGATGAGCCCGAACGGCGCCCTCGCCATGCGCGAGATCAAGGGCCCGAGCTGCATGGACGTCACCGAGGCGCTTGCGGTGATGGTCGCCGTCGCGATCGACCCGCGCGTCGGGATGGCAGACGCCCCGAGCGCCGAGCCGCCGGAAGCAAAAGATCAAGGCCCTCGCCCGCACGCCACCGGCACGCCGCCCGAGGCCGCTCCAGGCCAGACGCGTCCGGAGCCGCCGCCGACGCGTCCGGAGCCGCCGCCGAGGCGGTTCCGCCCCTCCCCGCCCCGTGACGGTCTCCATTTCGCGCTCGATCTTCGCGGGGAGGTCACCTCGGCGGTGCTCGGGGACGCGCTCCCCGGCATCGGCGCGTCGATCCGGCTCGATCCGGGAGCGACGGCGAAGCGGCGAGGCGTCCACCTCTCCCATCCGAGCCTCGCCGTCGGCGTCCGCCGGAGCTTCCCCGACCAGCGGAAGTTGCGCGGCGGGAGCGTCGAGCTGTCCTGGACCGCGGGCCACGTGCGCCTCTGTCCGTTCCGCGTCGCCTTCGAGGCCGTCGCGGAGATTTCGCCGTGCGCCGAGGCGAACATCGGCGCCCTCCATGCACAAGGGCGCGGCTTTGCCGAGGCCCGCGGGACGTCGACCTTCTGGCTCGACGTCGGCGGCTCCGTGTGGGCGGCCGCCGCCGTCTCGGAAAGCGTCTTCCTCAGCGCGACCGCGCTCGTCACGACGCCCCTCTTCCGGCAGCCGTTCGCGCTCGCGAGCGGAACCTCGGTGGCCAGCGTCCCACCGCTCGGCGTCCTCGGCGGCCTCGGCGTCGGGCTCAAATTTTGACGGTCCGGCGCCCCCTAGGGCATTTTTTTCGATCAGCGCCGGCGGGAAGATGCACTACCCGGCGTGATGACCTCATCGGCCGCATCCGTGGCGGTCGCAACCACCGAGGAGCGAAGGGTGTCCTCCGGCGACCGGGGCGAGCCGTGCCCGGAAGCGGCGAACAAGCTCGACCGTTCCGAGCAGCTCCGCGCCCTGGTGCGAGAGCACTTCGCGGCCGTCTGGCGATTCCTTCGCCGCCTCGGCTTCGACCGACACGTCGCCGATGACGCTGCGCAGGACCTCTTCTTCGTCGCGCTCCGGCGGATGGACGCGATCACCCCCGGGCGGGAACGCGCGTTCCTCTTCGGCGCTGCGCTCCGCATTGCCTGGCGCCTGAGGCGCAAGGGTGCCCGCGAGGTGCCGGTCGAACGTATGTCGACGGAGGACGAGGTGGACGTGCTCGCCGCGACACCCGACGAGCGCCTCGACGACGAACGCGCGCGCCAGCTTCTCTACCGCGTGCTCTCCGAGCTCAGCGAGCGCTTACGCCCCGTCTTCGTCATGTACGAGCTCGAAGGAATGACGATGCAGGAGATCGCCTCCGTCCTCGAGATCCCTAACGGCACCGTCGCATCGCGGCTCCGAGCTGCGCGCGAGGACTTCCAGGCACGCCTCGCCCGCCACCAGGCGCGCACACACGGAGACGGCACATGAGCGAAGGACCGACCCGTCTGATCCACGAAGACCCGCTCGTCGCCCGCCTCTTGGCAGCGAGCGACGCGGAGGAGCCGTCGGGCGAGCAGCTCGACAAAGCGCTCGCGCTCGCCACCGATGCGGCCGCAGCTTCGCGCTGGAGTCTCTTCGGCCGAATTGGTCTCGGCCGGCGCGTCGCGATCGGGCTCGCCGTCGTCGGCGTGACGGCCGTGGGCTTCAACGAGATGCGTGGAGAACCGAACACGCGCGAGGTCGCGGCTCCGGTGCCCGTGGTCACGACGGTGCTTCCGACGGCAGCTCCCATCCAGGATCCCGGCGAGCCGGCCGCGAAGACAGTCTCGGTCGACGATCTCGCGGACGCCCCCGCAACGAACGAGCCGGCGAAGAAGCCCATCGTCGTCCGGAACACCGGCGCACGCTCGACCCCTTCCCCTGCGGAAGCCCCCGTCGTCGCTCCACACGGCGGTCGAGACTCCGATCCGAGCTCTGCGGGAGCGACGTTCCGCGAGGAGCTCGCGCTCGTGTCATCCGCGCGCGCCGCGCTCGAGTCGGGCGACACTGCTGCGTGCATGCGCGCCCTCGACGGCTACGACGCCCGCTTTCCTTCGGGCATCTTCGCGCAGGAGATCGAGGTGATTCGGATCGAGGTGCTCGCCGCTTCCGGACAGGGCGCACGCTCGAAGACGCTCGCCGAGCGGTTCCTCGCGGCGAATCCGAAGAGCCCCTACGCCGACCGCGTCCGCTCGTCGCTCGAGCGCACCAGGAACTGACCGTCAACACCAGAGCAGCGCGGACGAGGTTCGACCGTCGTCATGAATGAGAATTTGTTCCCTCGAACGCACCGCCGTTCGCGGCGAGTGCACGTCATCGTCCTGATCGGCCTCGGCGCCTCCACCGTGCTCGGCGCTGCGTCGTGCACCGTGGCGGAGAAGACGCCGTTCATCCTCGGCAACGACACGGCCGACGCCTCGACAGGGCCCGCATTCGTGCCCCCGCCCGAGCCGGACGCGGGCGACGACCGCTCGCGGCTCGTCGAGTACTGCCCGTCGGACCGGTGTCCCGACGGCTACACGACGTGCCCGAACTCGGTCTTCCGGTGCGACGTGAACCTGAAGACCGATCGCGCCAATTGCGGTGCGTGCGGGTCGGTGTGTCCTTCGGACGGTCCAAGCGTCTTCGAGTGTGTCGACGGCAAGTGCGTGCTCAGCTGCAATCCCCTGTCGGCCAGCGACTGCGACGGGGTCGTCGACAACGGCTGCGAGACCCCGGCATCGGACCCCAAGAACTGCGGCGGCTGCGGGATTGAATGCAACGATCCCACCCGTCCCTGCCTCCTCTGGAACAACGCATTCAGCTGCGGATGCCCAGCTGGTTTCACGGCATGTGGACCGGGCACGATCAAGACGTGCTTCAACACGGAGTCGGAAGACAGCCACTGCGGCGATTGCAACACGGCCTGCAATGCTGCCGGTGACGGGGGGACGCCTCCGGACCACATGTATTACGGGTGCGTCGATAGCGAGTGCGGACACCTCAAGTGCAGCCCGAGCTATGGCGATTGTGACGGCAAACAGGACAACGGCTGCGAAAGCCAGCTGACGACGAACGACAACTGCGGAAGCTGCGGGAACGCCTGTCCCTCGGGGCAGAGCTGCGAGAGGGACTATTTCGGCTGGTACGTCTGCATGTGCCCGCCGGGGCTCACGGTCTGCGGCCGCAAGTGTGTCGACCTCGCGACCGACATCCAGCACTGCGGGACCTGCGGAGCGCAGTGCGAGGACCTTTCTGACGGGGTCGTCGTCGGCGCAAGCGGGAAAGTCAGCGTAGCAACTTGCGTTCACGGGACGTGCGCGCGGAAATGCGTCGCTGGCCGCGCGGACTGCAACGGCAACCGCGCCGACGACTGCGAGACGAACACCAACAGCGATCCCCGAAACTGCGGTGGGTGCGGGATCGTTTGCGATGCCGTAGCGGGCCAGGCCTGCGTCGGTGGGCGTTGCGTCGTGGAGCCGTGTGACGAGATCGACGCAGGGCCGGTGGCGAAATGAGCGCGCGCAAGATCGTCTTCCTGGGAGCGCTTGCCTCGTCCGTCGTCGGCGTGCTCGTCGCATGTGCGACCAACGAAGAGGCCGTGTTCTCCGGCCCGGATGCGAACGTGACCGTGCCGGCTCCGGATGCGGAGGCTGACGCCGCGGGTGACGGCGACGACGCCGGGGATGCAGGTCCTTGCCTCGACTGCGAGTGGTTCCCCGAGACGTGTACGGGCGACATCCTCTGTCCCAACGGCCCGTTCGGGACGGCCGACGGCCTCGACCCGCGCGTCCGCGTCACGGTCATCCGCGGCCGCTCCGAGACGGACGTCTGGGTTGGTGGAGCGCTCGGTGCGCTCGCCCATTTCGATGGGGCGTCGTGGAGACGCTCGGACATCGGCGCGAAGGAGTCCATACGCGGGTTCTGGCTGCGCGACTCGAGTGAGCTGTCCCTCGTGGCTCTCGATCGTCTCTTCGCACGTGGGATGGACTTCCCCGATGCCGGCGACGCGGGCAGTGTCTCGACCGATGGGTGGACGCCTGGCCCGACGCCGGCGCGATCGGAAGACTTCACGCTGCTCTATCGAACGTTGCACTCGGCGTGGTCAGCTCCTGGCGCTTCGCATCTCTGGGGTGCGGTCGAGAGCATCTGCACCGGGCCGGTGTCGGGCAGCTTCGGGTGTCTCTTCGCACCGCCGGCGACGAAGAGCGGGTTGTGGCGGCTCCGCTTGAAGGGTGACGGGACCTTCGAGGTCCGTGAAGCCATGTCGAACAAGCTCTGCTCGGACATCGGTTGCGGAGACATGACGGCCGTTCACGGCTCGTCGCCCGACGATCTTTGGGCCGTCGGCCCGAGTGGAATCGCGATACGTGTGACCGGCGCGGACGGCGACGCTCCCACGTTCCGCCGTTACAACACGCAGACCTGGACCAGCCTCGAAGGCGTCTGGGCAGCGAGCGCGACCGAGGCTTGGACGGTCGGGGCACAGGGCACGATCCGCCGTTATCGCGGGCACGACTTCCTCTGGGAAGTCGTCGCCGGCGTGCCGACGACCGCGAACCTCCGCGCCGTGTGGGGAACGTCGACCTCGGACATCTGGGCCGTCGGCGACGCCGCTACCGTCCTCCACTACGACGGCACGAGCTGGACGCGCGTGAAGATCGCGGGCCTCGGAGGACGGAGGCCAGATCTCACCGCTGTCTGGATGCCGTCGCCGGGCCACGTGTGGGTCGGCGGACAGGGCGTCGTCCTCTCGCTCGGAGGAAGGCCGTGAAGCGTAAGCTGTATCTTGCATGCATCGGCACAGCCGTCGCCGCAGCCGCAGCGTGCGCCTCGTCCGAGGATGCTCCCGGCGTCGTCGATCCGGAGCCGGACTCTGGCACGCACGACCTCGGAGATCGCGACGCCGCCGTGCCGGCCGACGACGCGGAGGCGGGGCCCGACGATGCACAGATCGATGCCGGCCCGATGTGCAGCGCCGCGGGCTGGTGCGCGACTCACCTCCCCCAGTCGGACCTCACGTTGCGGGACGTGTGGCCCTTCCCCGGTCGCGCGCTCGCGATCGCGACGAGCCCGACGGTCGGTGTGAGAGTCCTGGAATGGACCGACGCCGCCGCGTCGTGGACGTACATCGACGACAACAGCCAGAACGAATCGGGCCACGGCAAGTTCGTCGGCAAGCTGTGGGCGCCGAACGCCGACGAGCTCTACTTCACTGTCGCGCCGCGTACGGTCTTCCGAGGGAGGCGCAGCGGTACGCCGGCGACGTGGTCGTGGACGCACTGGGAGCTCGAAAACCGTATCCCGGCCTACGCACCGACGCCCCAATATCCGGACCACTACAAAGGACTCCCCGTACACCGTCTCATCGTGGCGGAGTATCCGGCGCTCGGCGTATTCGGGACGAGCGCGAACGACGTCTACGCTTGGTTCGGCAACGCGATCTACAAGCTCTCGAGCAACGACGCCGGGCTCCCGACGTGGAGCGTGGAGTACGTCGCCGACGACATCGATCGGCCCGACGAGCACCTGTTCTTCGTCGCCGCGACCGGCACGGGCCCGGACGACCTGTGGTTCGCCGGCGGCAGGACCGGAGGTCCGACCGACACGCGGACGTGCCCCATCGTCGTGCACAAGACGGCAGCCGGCTACCGGCGCGTCGCAGACGCCGTGGGTGTGGCGGATCCTCCCCCACCGGCTCCGCCGAGGGCGCCTTGCGCGCCGAGAGCCGGGACGGCTTTCATCGAGCCAGTCGTAGCGAAGACGAGCTGGCTTACGGACATCGCGGTCGAGTCCCCGAGCTCCGTCGTCGCGCTCAACGGACGTTACTCTCTCTCGCGTGTCACGGTGAACGGCGACGTCTATTCGGCCTCCACGCTCTCGATACCGCCGAACGTCTCCGGCCGGCCGGTCGTCTCGCTTTGGACGACGCCGACCGAGCCGCTCTGGCTCGGAGGAACGAATGTCGTCGCTCACGGGGACGGCGTCTGGGACGGCGGCGCCTTCACGCTCTCGACGATCTCGCTCAATGGAGCGTGGCTCGACATGACCGTGCATCGGATCCGAGGTTCCTCCAACAGCGACCGCTGGGCGGTCGGAGCACGTTATGCACTACACAAGACGACTCCTTGATCGGCGCGCCTCGGCGACGTTCCTCGCCGCCCTCGTAGCGGCAGCGACCGCTGCTGTTGCTTGCTCGGACACGGACGACTCGATCCTCGGAACGATCGATACGGAGGATGCCGGCTCGGACGTCGCGGAGCTGCCGCTCGACGCGGGTGAGCCGGACATCGTCGTACGCGATTCGGTGCGCCCTCCATTCGACGGAGGGCCGCTCGCCGTCACGTGCACGAGCTCCCCGTGCGCGACGCAGCTCGTGACGACGCGCGGCGCGGTCCTCGCCGATCGCGCCGAGGGGTTCTGCGCGCTTCTCCAGGACGGCACCGTCACGTGCTGGGGAGCCGACAACGCTGGTCAGCTCGGCCGCGGCGCGAACGGCGGCGTCGGCGACAGCGCGAAGGCCGAGCGCGTGGCGGGACTCAGCGGCATCGTCTCGATCGATCACAACTGCGCCCTCGACGGCAGCGGCAACGCCTATTGCTGGGGCCGGGGCCCGTTTCTCCGGAGCGCGACGGTCGCCACGACCACCGAGCGCCTGGCGGTCAAGCTCCCAATCCCCGCCGCGAAGAAGATCGCGCTCGGCGTCGCGACCGGATGTGCACTGACGACCGACGGACGCGTTCTCTGTTGGGGATCGAACGTCAACGGTCAGATCGCGCCGTTCGAGGAGGAGCCATCGTCGGCAGTCTTGCCGCCGACGGAGAGGACGATGCCGCCGGGTGCTCCCATCCGCGATCTCGTCGTCGGCGATGCTGCGTTCGCGGTCCGTGAGGACGGCACGTTCGTGACCTGGGGCGCAAACCCGCCGCTCGCGCGGATTTCGCCGCTCTTCCCCGATCCGTATCCGTTCGCCAGTGCCCTCTCCGACGTGACCACGATCGACGTCGCCGACCACAACGCGTGCACGACGACGGGGGGCATCGGCTACTGCTGGGGAGCCGTCTTTCCTCGCGTCATCGATCCCACGATCAAGACGCCACGTCTCGAGCGAGCGCTGCCGGCCCCGGTGGTGGCGCCGGAGCCTCTCGTCCAGATCGCAACGACGCGTGCGGTGGTCCTCTCCAAGGACGGCCTAGTCCAAACCGTGCAGCCGCAACGCTGGTGTGCGTGCGGCGCGTCGGGCGCGGTCTATTGCTGGGGCTACAACGAGAGCGGGCAAGCAGGCGACGGGACGATGAACCACGCGTACGACGCGGTGAAGGTCGTCGGCTTGCCTGCGCCGGCGGCGCAGGTGAGGACGACGCCCGATGCGAGCTGCGCGCTACTCACCAACGGGAAGGTGTTCTGTTGGGGAGCCAACTTCTACGGACAGCTCGGCAACGGGAAGATCAAGTCTGCGAGCCTGACGCCGCAGGAAGTGGTGATGCCATGAAGACGGCAACGACGCTCTGGATCGGAGCCCCCCTGGTCCTCGCGATCACGCTCGCGGTCGCGTGCTCGACGGACCGGGATGCATTCGTCACGCCACCGCGCACCGATTTGCCCGTGGACGACGGCGGCGGGCTCGACGCGGGCGAGGAGTGTCGGCGGCAGTGCGCACTCGACGGCCGCGCCGTGATCGACACGTGCACCGGCGAGGTCGTCGAGACGTGCTCGCCGGAGCTCGCGTGCGGCGAAGCCCTCTGCCAGGAACCCTGCAAGGCGGCAGCGGCGGACCAGCGCTCGGACGGCTGCGACTTCTACTTTCAGAGCCCACGCTTCTACCGAAAAACCAGCTACGGCCAGTCGTGCCACGCCGTGTTCGTCGTCAACACGTCGAGCCAGCCGGCGGACCTCGGGCTCGAGTTCGAGGGTGAAGCGCTCGACATCTCGAAATCGCTCTACCGGACCAACCCCGGCGACGCGACGCTCATCCCGCACACCGGCCTGCTTCCGCCCGGCGAGAGCGCGATCCTGTTCGTCGCCGATGGCCGTCCAGATCAGCCCAAGTACGAAAATGCTCCCGTGAAGTGTCCGAAGGGCACGGTCCCGGCCTCGTACGCGGACGGGACGCCGACCGGGAACGGATTCGGCTCCGCGTTCCGCTTGCGCACGAACGTTCCAGTTGCCGTCACGTCGATCTACCCCTTCGGCGGAGCGCCGAGCTACCTGCCATCGGCCACGCTCCTCCTTCCGGTGCCGACGTGGTCCACGGAGCACGTGCTCGTGAACGGCTGGGAGCTCACCAAGGGCGGGCTACCGAGCGCTCATATCATCGCTTCGGACGACGGCACCGAAGTGAAGCTCCTTCCGAAGAAGGACATCGAGGACGGGAGCGGATTTGCGGGTGCAGTAGCGGGCCAGCCCGTGACGTACACGCTTGCGCGCGGACAGATCCTCCAGCTCGCCCAGAGCGAGGAGCTCTCGGGGAGCATCGTGACCTCGAACAAGCCGACCACGATCTTCGGGTCACATTCCTGCGCGGAGCTTCCGTCGACCGGCGGCGCGTGCGACACCCTCCATCAGCAGATCCCTGGCTACGAGCACTGGGGCTCGGAGTACGTGGGCGTCGGCTACCGGCCGCGCATCGGCAACGAGCACGAGCTCGTCGGTTACCGCATCGTCGCGGCACGCGACGGCACGCGGCTCGACTACGACCCGGCACCGCCCGCGGGCGCGCCCGTCACGATGTCCGCCGGTGAGGTGGCCTTCTTCGCGAATGGCACGGGCGACGCGTTCGTGGTCCGGACGCAGGATGCGGATCACCCGATCTACCTCGGCATGTACATGAGCGGCGCCATGCAGGGCTTCGCCGGCCCGACCGGCGGCGACACGAGCTTCAACGGCAATGGCGACCCCGAGTTCGTCAACGTCATCCCGGCGGGCCAATACCTCAGCTCGTATTCGTTCTATGCAGACCCGACGTACAGCGACACGTCCCTCGTCGTCGTGCGGTCGAAGGCACGGGGCACGTTCCACGACGTATCGCTCGGATGTGCAGGCACCGTCTCGGACTTCAAGCCCGTGGGCAAGCGAGGCGAATACGAGTTCGCGCGCGTCGACCTGGGGACAAAGGGCAAGCCGGGGCTGACGAGCGACGCTGGCGTCTGTTCGTCGGGGCTCCACCGGATGCGAAGCGACGGCCCCTTCACGGCGACGATCTGGGGCTGGGACTGGTACTCGAGCTACGCGTATCCGGGCGGCCTCGCGCAGCGGAAGCTCGTGTCGATCCCGCTCGATCCGGTTCACTGACGTATCACGGGCGCAGCGCCGGCGGCGTTCCTCGACCCGGCGCAGACACAGCCGAAGACGACAGCGTCACTCGAAGCTGTCGTCTTCGGGGATCGTCGACGTCGGCGCGGGCGGTGGCGGCGGAGCGCCGGTCTCCGTCGCCAACGGCGGGAAGGTTCGCGGCTGCGGAAGCTCGGCCGACTCGCCGACCTTCACGAACACGCGGCGCTCGCCGATCGCGAGCGGCGCGACGATGCGCGGGCCGAGGTTCACCTTCTTCCGCGCGTTCTCGAGCTCGCGCAGCGCGTCGCCGGGGTTGTCCGTCGAGTTGATGAACGTGCCGTAGTGGATCGGCACCATGCGCGCCGCATCGAGATCGACGAACGCCTGGACCGCCTGGCGCGGATCCATGTGGAAGCGGCGCATGACGCTGCGCGGCTCGATCGGCCCGATCGGGAGGAGCGCGAGATCGAGCTTCGGGAAGCGCTGCGCCGTCTCGACGAACAGCTTCTGGTCGTAGGCGCTGTCACCGCCGAAGTAGACCTTGAGGTCGTGGTACTCGATGACGTAGCCCGTGACGGACTCCTTCATCCACGCGTCGTCGAGCCCGTAGCGCCAGCCGACGTGATCGACGGGCACCGCTGTGACACGCAGCCCGTCTTTCTCCCACGACTGCCACGTGCGGAGCTCGTACGACGGGAACGAGAACGAGTCGGGGATGTACGTCGTCCCGCCGCTCGGCAAGAGCAGCGTCCGCACCTTGCGCTCGATCATGTCGAGGCTGCCGAGCGAGAGGTGGTCGAAGTGCATGTGCGAGAGCAGCGCGACGTCGACGGGAGGGAGGTCCTTCGGATCGAGCCCCGGCTCGACGAGCCGCTTGCCGACCTGTGCGATGGTGCTCGTGAAGACCGGATCCGTGAGCACGACCTTGTCGTCGATCTGGATGAGCGCCGTTGCATGGCCGATCCAGATCACAGCAAGGCGCGCGTCCTTCGTGACCGGCTCCTTCGTCTTCTCCACCTCGCGCGGGCTCGAGAAGAAGGCGCCCGTCGCGCGCACGGCCGCGCGGCCGACGAAGCAGCCCGGAGCTGCCGCCGCGATCGACGCGATGGCGAGGAGCTCAACTACCCGGCGCCGCAAGGCTCCTCCCAACGTCGACGCGGTCGAGCCGCACGCGAATCGCGATGCCCGCTCCTGGCGCGATCCACTTGTCCGAGACGAAGCGAATCGTCTTCGTGTCTCCGTCCTCGAGATCCGCCGCGCACACCTCGGCGGGGTTCTCCTGCCCCGAAAACGTCACGCGCGTGCAGTACATCCCGATGTTCTTCCCGAGCCCCTCGTGCGCGACGACGTCGACATCGACGCCGACGCGCTGGTCGGGCGTGCGAAACGCACGCGCGTCGGCGATCTCGATCGACGCGCGAGGCTCGTCGCACGCGAGCGCCCCCACGATGATCGATATCCCGAGCAAGAGACGAGCGGCGCGCATCAGAAGTACCGAAGGTTGATCGTGGCGATGCCCGCGAGCGGCGCATGCGCCGGAGCAACCGTCACTTGGAATCCGAGCACACCGGCGAGGAGGTAGGCCCCGACGTCGTAGGCGACGCGAAGGCCCTCGTACGAGTAGACCGACGTCCCGAGCGACATCGAGAGGTACTCGCCCTTCTGCGCGAGCGGCAGATACGCGCGCACCCCCGGCCTCACGAGGACGCGATCGACGTGCCCACCGATGTATTCGATCGACGTGGAAAGCTCGAGCGAGCCCGACACGCGCGCGAACGGGTCGACGACGAAGTATCGCCATCGCGGCTGCTTGCGATGCACGCCGAAGGACCAGAGCACCGGCGTCAGCTGCCACCGCAGGCCGAACGCGGTCGTCGGACTCTCGTCGACTTCACCGGTCGGCGCGATCCGGCGCTGTCGCCCGATCGCGAGCTCGGGGCTCGGCACGAGCTGGAACAGCGCCCAGCCGAGCGTCGGATACGGAGTGACGCGATGGTAGTCGAGCGACGTGTCCGGCTGCGGCGCGCGATGAACGACCGGCACCGGAGGAGAGGACGACTCCGTCTCCGGAGCGGCGTTAGCGTCCGCGCACATCGCCGCGAGCGCAGCGAAGAGCGAAGCGCCGGCCATCAACGCGCGGAGTTTCACAGCCCGAGCGCCTCCAGGAAGCCGCGCGGTCCGAGCCGCTCGATCGCCTCACGACGCTCGACGAAGCGCTGCCAGCGCTTGCCGACACGGATCGCGTCGTCGGTGATGCGCGTGATCGTGAACCGGAGCGCGGCGAGGATGGCCTCGTCGTAGAGCACTTCACGATCGCCCGCCTCGAGCTCGCGGACGCTGCGATACCCGCGAACGATGGCGCGCGCCACGTCGGTGTCGAGCTGCGACCCGTACGACCAGGAGAGGATCGTCACGGCAAGATCAAAAGCAAAAGGGCCATCGTGCGCGCTCTCGAAATCGAGCAGCGCGGCGATCCTACTACCACGACCGGAGCCGTCGTCGGCCCAGAGCACGTTGTCTCGGAACAGATCGCCGTGAACGAGCCCGCGCGGCACATCGCGGCGGCGGCGAGCCCCGATGCCCGCCACCGCTTCACGAAGCGACGCCGCGAGCGCGCGAGCCTCCGGATCGCGAGACGAGGCCACACGCTCGCAGCGCGCGACGAGGTGCACGGGATCGAAACGTCCTTCGTCGAGCCTGGCGCCGGGCGCGTGCCCCGCGAGGTGGATGCGTGCGAGCGCCGCGCCGACCATCTCTGCCGCTTCGGTCGTCACCGCGCGCTGGCAGAGCATCTGGCCGTCGACCCACGGAAACATGGCCGCGGGCTTTCCGGCGATGCTCCGCATCGACGTGCCGTCGCGGGCGACCACGGGCGCGGGCGTCGGCACCCCGTGCCGGGCGAGGTGCGCGAGCACGATCGCTTCCCGACCCGCCCCGGCGGCGTCCTGTTCCTCGTAGATCCGGAGGAAGTACCGGGCGCCGGTGTCGAGCTCGAGCGCGTAGCTCGTGTTGACCGTCCCGCCCTCGATTCCCGTTGCTTTTCGAAGAGATCCGAGCGGATACGCCGCAACGAAAGACGCGAGCTCCTCGTCGGTAGGGATAGTCAGGATCGCCATTCGGGGTGGTCCTCGGGGCCCATTCACGCTGCCCACGTCGCGGGCCGGAACGTGAGCGCGCGGGCATCCTAACCCGAACCATTACAAGTATTCGTGGACGAAACGCTCAGACAAATGATAGGTGGCGGACCTTGCGGACACTCAAGAGCGCAACAGAGATGGCAGCCACGAAGAAGCCTGCAAAGGGGAAGCCCGAGTCCAAGGGCGCTGGTAAAAACGGGGCGAAGGCTTCTGCAGCGCAGAAGTCCGCGAGCGCGGAGCCCAAGCGAAAGCTTGGCCTCAGGGGCGCAGCTCCTTGGGCAGCGCGCCACGCCGCAAAGCACGCAGCCGAGGCGCGTGCCCGTGCGGCCGAGCCGCCGCTTCCCGGTAGCGCGCGCGCGACGATTCGCACGCCCGCATCGGCGGAGGCGATCAAGGCCAAGATCGCCGACCTCCACAACGCCCTGCAGCAGATCAAGGGCTTCCGTAAGAACCTCACGAAGGGGTTCTACGACGTCGGCCTCGTCCTCAAGGACATCCAGGCGCGCCGTCTGTTCGAGGCGAAGGGCTTCGGCACGTTCGAGGCCTTCCTCGAGCGCGAGACCGCGGAGCTCGGCAAGACGACGGCCCTCCGCCTCGTCCGCATCGCCAGCCTGTTCCAGAAGGAAGCGGCCCTCGAGCTCGGCATGGACCGCATCTTCATGGCGCTCATGTCGATCGAAGCCGGCGACGGCGTGACGCCGGATGCGCGTCCGAGCGGCAAGATCCCGCCGCCGCCGCTCTCGTCGTCGGTTCTTCCGCTCAAGCCGCCGGGCCGCTGATCTGCGGCGCCCGAGCGGCGCCGTCACATCACGGACTCAGCGCGAGCCGCGCGATCGGCTCGCGCGCGGCGCGACGGGACTCGAGGGTGCCGGAGGCGGCGCCTTCGTCTTTCGCGTCACTTTCATCGTCACCGGCACGTTCGCCGACTTGGGCGCGCTCCGCAGGAGATCGCGCGAGCCCTCGGCCTGCGCCGTCGTCGTGAAGAGCAGCAGCGCGAGCCAACCCATCGCCGGTTTGATGCTCATGGGCACACGATGCACCGGCGTTCCGCGTGGGCCAACTTAGGCGCACGTCGGGGCTAGGCCGAGCGCGCCCGCCGCGCTCGTCAGCGACCCGTGGGGATCGAGACGATGACCTTCGCGCCCTTGCCGCGCTCGCTGTCGATCTCCACGTCGCCGCCGTGTTGATCGACGACGATCTTGCGCACGATCGACAGACCGAGGCCCGTTCCGGCCTCCTTCGTCGTGAAGAACGGGTCGAACACCTGCGTCAGGAGTTCCGGGGCGATGCCCGGGCCCGTGTCCTCGATCGTCAGCATGACGCGCTCGCCCTCCGGCCGGACGCGCACGGTGAGGGTTCCACCCTGCTTCATCGCCTCGAGCGCGTTCACGACGAGGTTGATGATCACCTGCTTCAGCTTTTCGCGATCACCGATCGCGACGCAGCCGTCCTTCGGGAGATCGCGGACGATCGTGACTCCCCTGCCCTTCGCGCTCTCCTCCTCGAGATCGAGCACCTCGTCGGCGAGACGCGGCACGTGCACCGGCTCGCGCGCGATGCCACGCGGCCTCGCGAGCTCGAGGAACTCGGTGAGCAGGCGATTGAGCCGTCCGATCTCGTCACCGACGATCCGCGTCCGATCCTTCAGCGCGCCGCGGGTCGTTTCGTCGGCCTCGATCCGATCGAGGTTGCGCGTCAGCAGGTGCAGCTGGAGGACAGCCGCGTTGAGCGGATTGCGGATCTCGTGCGCGAGATTCATCGCGAGCTCGCCCATCGCGGACAGCGCCTCCGCGTCGGCGGCCCGCTTCTCGAGCGCGCGCCGCTCGGTGACGTCGATTCCGATCCCGTAGACGAGATCCCCCGACTCGCGTGAGCGGGAGAGATGCCAGCGGATCCGCTTCGCCTTCGACGGCATCGCGGGGTTCTCCGTGAACGCGGTCTCCACCTCGGCGGCGCGGCTTTGTCCGCGCGTGACTTCGAGCGCAGCGCGCATCGCGCTGTGGTCCTCGGCCGGGATCCACGCATCGAGCATCGGTCGCCCGAGCGCTTGATCGCTCGTCGTATTCGCGAGGCTCGCGGCCTTGCGGTTCATGAGCGCGACCTCGTCCGTGCCGCTGAGCGCGACGACGAGCACGTCGGTCACCTCGACGAGATCGCGATAGCGGCGTTCGAGCTCCTCGCGCTCGCGTTTGAGCTCCACCTTCGTGAGCGCCTGCTCGACGATCGAGATGAGCTCCTCCGGTCGGAACGACTTCAGCACGAACGCAAACGCGCCCGAGCGGAGCGCACCGATCGCGGCGTCGACGCTGGCGAAGCCCGTCAGGAGAAGCACCTCGGAGAACGGCGACGACGTTCGGAGCGGCGAGATGAGATCGACGCCGCTGACGTCGGGCAGCTTCACGTCGACGATCGCGACGTCGAACCCGCTCTGCGCCATGACGAGTGCGGCCGCGCCGCTCACCGCGGTGTCGATCGCAATGCCAGGGATCCCCGAGGCGATGACCGCCTTGAGGGTGTCGACGAGCTCGGCATTGTCGTCGACGATCAGGACCCGACGCCGCTGCGTCGTACTTCGGGCTGCCGGAAGCGGAGGGGACGAGCTCACCACGGGCGACCTACGTAGGGTCGCCCAGGAGACGCTTCAACGTCTCGTTCACGAGTTGCGGGTTTGCGCTGCCTTTCGTCGCCTTCATCACCTGTCCGACGAAGAATCCGAACACGCCCGTCTTGCCCGAGCGGTACTGCTCGGCTTGTTTGGCATTGTCCGCGATGACTTTCGCACACGCCGCCTCGATCGCCGCGGGATCGGACACCTGCGACATCCCGAGATCGGCGACGAGCGCCGTGGGCGACGCGCTCGTCCCCTTCGTCTTCGCGTAGAGCTCCTTCGCCTGCTTGCCGCTGATCTTGCCGTCGGCGACGAGCTTCAGGATCTCGACGATCTGGCGCGGCGTCACCGGGAAGTCGGCTTCGACGCCGCGGGTCGCGACGTCGCGGAGCACCTCGCTCTGGACGAAGTTCGCGACCGTGACCGCATCGCGGCCGAGCGTGGCGGCCTCCTCGAAGAAGGCGGCGATGCGCGGATGCTGCGTGAGCACCTGCGCGGCGTACGGCGTCAGCCCGAGCTCCGAGACGAACCGCTCGCGCTTGGCGCGCGGCGTCTCGGGCAACGTCGCGCGCAGCGTCGCGACGAAGGCCTCGTCGAGGCGAAGCGGCGGCAGATCGGGCTCGGGGAAATAGCGGTAGTCCTGCGCCGTCTCCTTGCTTCGGAGCGAGAACGTCGAGCTCGTCTTCTCGTCCCAGCCGCGCGTCTCCTGGACGACGCGCCCGCCGGACTCGAGGACCTCTTGCTGCCGCGCGATCTCCCCCGCGAGCGCCTTCTCGACGAAGCGGAACGAGTTGATGTTCTTCAGCTCGACCCGCGTACCGAGCTTGTCGGATCCGGCCGGGCGGATGGACACGTTCGCATCGCAGCGGAACGAGCCTTCTTCGAGGTTGCCGTCGTTGACGCCGAGGAAGACGAGCACGTCGCGGAGCGCACGCAGGTACCCGGCCGCCTCGGCGGGCGTCCGCAGATCGGGCTCGCCGACGATCTCGACGAGCGGCGTTCCCGCGCGGTTCAGATCGACGACCGATCCGCCGCCGAAGTCGTGCAGGTTCTTGCCTGCGTCCTCCTCCATGTGGATGCGCGTCAGGCGTGCGCGCTTGGTGACGGCGGCCTGGCCTCCGTCGCGCTGGCTCGCGGGCGCCCCCTCGCTCGATCCGCCGACCTCGAACTCGACGAACCCGCCCTGCGAGAACGGCTCGTCGTACTGGCTGATCTGGTAGCCCTTCGGCAGGTCCGGGTAGAAATAGTTCTTCCGCGCGAAGCGGCTCGACTCGTTGATCGTGCACCCGAGCGAGAGCGCCGTCTTCACCGCCATGCGCACCGCTTCGGCATTGAGCACTGGCAGCGCCCCGGGCAGACCGAGGCATGTCGGGCAGACGTGCGTGTTCGGTGGCGCTCCGAACGACGTCGCGCATGCACAGAAGAGCTTGGTGCGGGTGAGGAGCTGGGCGTGCACCTCGAGCCCGATGACGGCCTCCCACGTTCCGGTCATGACGCGCGTAGCCTAGCAGGCGTCGCGCGCTGGGCTCATGCGGAAGCGAATGAGCGTTGCGTTTGTCCCGGAACTTTTCCATCCAGAGAGCGGCGGATTACCCTGGCTGTTCCATCGTGTCCGACTCGCAGTTGCCCGAAAACGCCTGGCTCCGCGGCCTGCCGCTCGCAGTGCTCACGGTCTCGCTCATTGCGGTGCCCGTGCTGGTCCTCGAGCCTCAGGGCATGCCGCGGATGCACGCGCTCGAGAAAGAGCTCAAGGGCGTCGAGGCTGAGAACGCGGAGCTGCGTCGCGACGTCGCTCGTCTTCGCACCGAGGTGAAGGACCTCCGTGAGAACCCTGCCGCGGTGGAGCGAATCGCACGCGAGCAGCTCGGCCTCGTCCGTAAGAGCGAGGTCGTCTTCCAGTTCGAGAAGAAGTGATCCGTCGCCATGCGGCGCGGGCGAGCCGCGATCACTGGCCGCCCATTCGCGCGCTTCGCTGGTAGATTGGCCACGTGGCCGCCGACGAGCTGACGAAGGCGCTTCTTGTCGAGGAGATCGCCCCGCCGCGGAAGATCGCCGAGGCGCTGTTCGCGTCGGTGAACGGTGGCGTGCCTCTCTTGCAGGCGCTCGTGGACTCGGGAGCCGCGACCCCGGAGATCCTCGCGCGCCATCTCGCGCGAAACGAAGCGCCTTTCCTCCGGCAAGTCGTGCCCGTTCCCGAGCTCGTTGCGCGTCTGCCACGAGGGCTTTGTGAGCGCCTGCTCGCGATCCCGGTTCGACGCGACGCGATCACCGGCACGATCGACGTCGTCATGGCCGATCCGGCGGACCCTCATCCGGCAAGCGAGATCGGCTTTCACCTCGGCGCCCCCGTGCGCGCCGTCCGCGCTCCGGTCGCGGCGATCGAAGAGGCGCTCCGCCGCCTCCGGATGTCGTCGCGCGACCAGCGCGCATCGATGCCGCCTCCGGATCGCTTCCAGCAAGCAGCGCGCGCTGCCGAGCGATCGCAGCCCGATCCATACGAGGGCTTCTCGAACAGCTTCCCCGCACGGCATGGCAGCCTCGTGCTCGAGGCGGACTCCGCGCCGCCGCCGCCCGCTGCTCGCATACGGACTCCGCCGTGGGGCACGCCCGTCCACGTGCTGCGCGAGAACGCGCCTCGTCGCGTGCCGACGGATCCCCCGCCCAGCGCTGGTTATGGCTCCGAGATCCCGATTCCGCTCACGCGACGGACGGCCTATCCGAGCATCCTCGCCGGCAGGACGCATCGGCCTCCGGCATTCGCGGAATCCGCAAGCCTCGGCGAAGGTTACGCGTTCGACACGAGCGGACTCCGCGACGTCGTCGAGAAGACGGCACCACGCATCGAGCGGGCGGAAGCTGCCGGCGCGACGGGCGTCTCGCTCCCTTCGATGGGCCAGCCGATCGGCTCGTTCATTCCGGGACCGCCTCCGCTTCCGGGTGCGACCGGCTTCGCCGCTTTCGCTCCGCAGCTTCCCTTCCCCGAGATGCACGGCATCCTCGCCGCGCTCCGGAACGCCGGATCGCGCGACGAGGTGCTCGAGCTGGTGCTCACCGGCGCGCGCATGGTCGCACTGAAGGTCGCGCTCTTCGTCGTGAAGAAGGGCGGCTACCTCGGATGGGTCGGCACCCCCGAATTCGCCGACCGCGCGGCGCTGCAGTCCGTGCTCATCCCGCTCGACGCGAACAGCATCTTCGATCGCGCCGTTCGCGAAGACCTGTATCTCGGCCCGATTCGCCACGACGAGGTGCACGCGCCGCTCCTGCGGGTGCTCCACCATCCGAGTCGCGACGTGGCGGTCGTTCCGATCCGCGTGAGCGGCAAGACTGCAGTGATCATCCTGACCGACGAGCTCGGTGACACGATGATCGGCACACGACGCCTCGAGGAGCTCGCGCGCGCTGCCGGTGAAGCATTCGCACGCATCGTCCGCACGCGGCGCTGATCAGAAGCTGTAACGACAGGTCGTCTCGGAGTACCCGGAGCTGAACATGGCGGAGCAATTCGACGCGGGCGAGAGCGGCACGACGCGGACGAAGGCCGGGCCGAACAAGCACTACGTCTTGTTCATCCTCCTCGTGGTCTACACGTTCAACTTCATCGACCGGCAGATCATCGGGATCCTCGCCGCGCCGATCAAGCGCGAGCTCCAACTGACGGACACGCAGCTCGGACTGATGGGAGGCCTCGCCTTCGCGCTGTTCTACGCCGGGCTCGGCATTCCCATCGCGTACCTCGCCGATCGCAGGAGCCGCGTATGGATCATCACGATCGCGCTCGCGCTCTGGAGCGCGTTCACGTCGCTCTGCGGCCTCGTCGGCGGCTTCTGGCAGCTCTTTCTCTGCCGCATGGGCGTCGGCGTCGGCGAAGCGGGCGGCGTCGCGCCGGCCTACTCGCTCATCGCCGACTACTTCCCGCGGAACGAGCGTGGACGCGCGCTCGCCGTCTATTCGTTCGGCATCCCGATCGGCAGCGCCCTCGGCGTGCTCTTCGGCGGCTTCATCGCCGCGGAGGTGAGCTGGCGGGCGGCGTTCGTCGTCGTCGGCATCGCAGGGCTCGTCCTGGCGTTCGTCTTCCGACCGACGGTCGCCGATCCGCCGCGGGGTCGATACGATCCGCCCACGACGAATACGGAAAAGGCGACCCTCGCCGAGGTCGTCCGAATCCTGCTCGTGAAACCGAGCTTCTGGGGCCTGGCGTTCGGCGCGGCGACCGGATCGATCCTCGGCTACGGCCTCATGTTCTGGCTGCCGTCGTTCTTCGGCCGCAGCTATGGGCTGTCGCTGAAGGAGGTCTCGCTGTTCATGGGCGGGATCCTGCTCCTCGGCGGCGTGCTCGGCATGTGGATCGGCGGCTACCTCGCCGACAAGCTCGGGACGAAGAGCCCGCGCTACTACGCGCTCCTGCCGGCGTGTGCAGGGCTCCTCGCGGCGCCCGCCTACGCGCTCGCGATCCTCGTCCCGTCGCTGAAGCTCGGGTTCTTCCTGTTCCTGATCCCGCAGAGCCTCGGGCTCGTATGGCTCGGGCCCGTCCTGACGTCGATCCAGCACCTGGTCGCGCCGAACATGCGCACGACGGCGTCGGCGTTCTTCCTCTTCGTCAACAACCTGATCGGAATCGGCATCGGCACCGTCTTCTTCGGTGCGCTCTCCGACAGGCTCGCGCCGCGCTACGGCGCCGAGGCGCTCCGCTACTCGATTCTGATCGGCCTCTGCTTCTTCCTCATCAGCGCGACGTCGTATCTCCTCGCCTCGCGACGCCTCGAACAAGACTGTATCGCTGGCAGCGTCGGCAGAACACGGTCGGAGAACGCTCGGTGCTGATGACGCTCCGTCTCGTGCTCTGATACGCGGCTGTTCGGTTGCCATCCGGATCGCGGCCGTGGTTCGCACGAACGACCGCGATTCGGATGGTGGTCGAGCGAGGTGTGACTGCGGTCGGGAAAGCGCGAAGCGCAGCCGAAGAAATCGCGGCGAGTGGCGCCCCAGATTGCGAATTCCGAGGTAAGGACATCGCAGAAAGCCCCGTGACCGCACCAGCGTCGCGGCCACGAGCTCATGAAAAGCGCCGCAGCCCTCGTCGAGCTCGGCTCGGCGCGAGCTCCGAGCTCGAGCAGGTCGAGCGGCGATGCGCAACGGCGATGTCACGGTTCCCGATGAGGCGAGGGTCCCGGCCGAGGGCTCGTACCATCCCACGACCGCGCTCGTCCTCTCCGGCGGTGGCGCACGCGGAGCTTATGCCGTCGGCGTCGTCGCGGCCCTGAACGAGATCCTTGGAGGCCTTCGCGCAAAGCTCCAGATCTTCACGGGCACGTCCGTCGGCGCCATCAACGCGGCTCATTTCGCGTCGTGCGCGCATCGCAACGATCTCGGGGTCGCTGAGCTCGTAAGGCGGTACGAGAGCCTCCGGCTGAGGACGCATCTCAGGCCGCATCTCGGCGGTCTGCGCAAGGCTCTGGTCGACGGCGGACGGCGCCCGCCGCCACTGCACCCGACGCGTCACGGTCTCTGTCTGCTCGATCCGACTCCCTTCGAGGAGATGGTCTGCCACGAGATCCCTTGGGCGCGACTCCACCGGAACATCGAACAAGGGCTCGTGCACGCGCTGATCGTCTCGGGGCTTCGGATCTCGGATGGGCGCACGACGACGTTCGCAGAGCTGGCGCCGGATACGAAGTTCGTGTTCAGCCACGATCCTCGACGCGACGCGGTCACCGGGACGATCTCGGCCGACCACGTGCTTGCTTCCGCGGCTCTGCCGCTGCTCTTTCCTGCGCGGCGGATCGGCACCGACTTCTACTGCGACGGCGGGCTCCGGTTCAACACGCCGATGGCACCGGCGATCCGCGCAGGTGCAGAGCGGCTCGTCGTGATCGCGCTCCGCGCCGGCAAGCGCTCGGCCCCTGGCTCGATGGTGGAGTCCATGCTGCGCCGATATCCGAAGCCGTTCTTCCTGCTCGGCAAGGTGCTCGATGCGCTCCTCCTCGATCCGATCGAGTACGACCTTCACGTGCTCGACCGGCTGAACCGCCTCGTCGAAGTGATGGAGGAGACGATGGCCCCGCCAGCTCTCGATCGCATCCAAGCGGTGCTCGAGAAGGAGCGCGGGCTCCCCTACGCGCAGATCCAGACGCTCGTCTTCCGTCCGTCGGAGGACATCGGTGTGCTCGCGGGCGACTACATGCGGTCCGAGCAGCCGACGCGGCGGGAAGCGTTCGCAGCGCGCACGTTCCTCCGTCACGCCGGAGCACTCGGCGAGCACGTCGAGGCCGATTTCGTCTCGTATCTCCTCTTCGATGGTGGCTTCGCGCGCCGCCTCATCGAGCTCGGATATCGCGACGCGCGCGCCCGCGCCGACGAGATCCGCAGGTTCTTCGCGCCCGTCACGGCCCCGATCCGCGGGCTCGTGCCGAGCGGCTCTGCGTGATCGCGAACGTCCTCAGCGATGACTCAGCGGCGGCGGCAGATCACGCCCGCTCTGCACGCTACGGGTCGACGCCGGCGGGCCCTGCGGAGCACGCGCGGCAGAAGGCGGAACGGCGGCGCGAGGCGCCGACGGTTGCTGCGCGGTCGCTTGCGGCGCCGTCGCTTCCGGAGCGCGCTGCGCCTCGGGCCGTCCCAGCTCCGCCTTCACGATGTCGCCGGGATGCACGGTGAGCACCGGAACGTGCGCGGTCCGCACGACCTTCTCGGCGACACTGCCGATGAGCGCACGCGACAGGCCCTTTCGTCCATGCGTTCCGAGCGCGATCAGCGCAGCACCGACCTCCTCGGCCGTCTCGTTGACCATGCGGTAAGGTTCGCCTTGCTTGATGACGCCACGGATCCGGACGCCGTGCCCTTGCCGGCTCTGGATCTGACGATCGAGTCCCTCTTGCGCGCCCTCGAGCAGGCGCGACGTGAGCTCCGCCGTCGCGACCACCGCTCCGTCCGGGAAGCCGATGATCGGGATCTCGTACGCGTGCATCAGGACGATCTCGGAGCCGAACACCTTCGCATATTCGATCGCGGTATCGAGCGCGACCTCGGAAGGCTCGCCGAAGTCGGTCGGCACGAGGATGATTTTCGGAAGCGACATCAGCTGAGCTCCTGGCTTCGACCTTTCGTCAGGTCGTCTGCACTCTCCTCAGCACTCTTCAGCAATCGAGAGGCCAGCGCTCCGAGTGGCCTGGGCCAGGCCTGGGCCGGCCCGGGCCAGCACGAGAACGCGCCAAGCGGTGGGAAGTACGACGCCGGGCCCGTGGCACGCGCGCTGCTGGGGCAGAACGTCATGGTCACAGCTGCGCTCTCATCCACCGATCGTCGACAAGTGCTCCGCTTCGCCGCCTCGTTTCTCTGGGCGGACATGGAGGTCGCAGAAGCGGAGCGCCAGTTCCTCTCCGACCTCGCCCGGGAGCTCGACGTGCTGGATGCATTGGACGAGGTCGCGGGTCTCCTCGCGTCGCCGCCGGTGCCCGAAGACGTCGATCCCACGAGCGTTCCGCCCGCCCTGGCCGACGTCGTTCGCCAAGTAGTGCTACGCGCGATCGCCGCCGACGGACGCGTCGGCGACGAGGAGATGAAGATGTTCGAGCTGCTCGACGATCTCTTGCCGAAAGACCAGCCGGAACAGCTGGACTGATTCAGCTCTGCGACGTGCGAAGCTCGATCTTCACCGGCTGAGCGCCCCAGATCTCCTTCGCGTACTCGCGGATGGTGCGGTCGCTCGAGAACGGACCGACCTTCGCGATGTTCTTCGTCGCCATCGAGTGCCAGGTGGTCTTGTCGAGGAACGCATCGCTCACGCGCTGCTGGCACGCGACGTACGCGTCGAAGTCGGCGAACAGCATGTACGTGTCGTGATCGAGCAGCGAGTCCGTGAGCGGGCGGAACAAGCCCGGATCTTCCGAGCTGAAGAAGCCGCCTGCGATGAGGTCGATGACTTCCCTCAGGCGCGCGTTCTTCTCGTAGATCGCGCGCGGGCGGTACCCCGTGTGCTGGAGCTCTTGCACTTCCTCCGTCGTCAGGCCGAAGAGGAAGAAGTTCTCCGGTCCTACCGCGTCGCGGATCTCGATGTTCGCACCGTCGAGCGTCCCGATCGTGAGCGCGCCGTTCATCGACAGCTTCATGTTGCCCGTTCCGGACGCTTCTTTTCCGGCGGTCGAGATCTGCTCGGAGAGATCGGCCGCCGGGATGATGCGCTCGGCGAGCGACACGCGGTAGTTCGGCAGGAACGCCACCTTCAGGCGCCCGCCGAGGTCGATGTCACCGTTCACCACGTCGGCGATCGAGCTGATCAGCTTGATGACGAGCTTCGCGGAGCGGTAGCCGGGCGCCGCCTTTGCGCCGAAGAGCACCGTCCGCGGCGTCTTCAGCGCGTCAGGGTTCCGCTTCGCGTCGAGGTAGAGGCGGATGACGTGCAGCGCATTGAGCAGCTGCCGCTTGTACTCGTGCAGTCGCTTGATCTGCACGTCGAAGAGCGAGTCGGGATCGAACCGGAGGCGATAGTGCTCGAGGCAATACTGCGCAAAATCGGCCTTGTTCGCCCGCTTCACCGCGGCGACCTTCTCGACGAAGGAAGCATCCGTCGCGAGTGCAGAGAGCTTGTCCAGGTCTTCGAGGTTGGTGAGCCAGCTCGGACCGATCGCCTCGGTGATGATGGCCGAAAGGCGCGGGTTGCACTGGTGCAGCCATCGCCGAGGCGTGACGCCGTTCGTCTTGTTGGAGAACTTCGCGGGGGTCATCTCGGCGAAGTCACGCAGCACGTCGCGCTTCAGCAGGTCGCTGTGGAGCGCCGCGACGCCGTTGACGGCGTGCGAGCCCACCACGGCGAGGTGCGCCATGCAGACCTTCTTCTCGGCGCCTTCCTCGATGATCGACATCCGGCGCACGCGAGCGTCGTCGCCCGAAAAGCGCGCCATCACCGACCGCACGAAGCGACGATTCACCTCGTAGATGATCCCGAGATGCCGTGGCAGGAGTCGCTCGAACATCGCGACCGGCCACTTCTCGAGCGCCTCGGCGAGCAGCGTGTGGTTCGTGTAGCCGAGCGTCGCGACGGTGATCTCCCACGCGCGCTCCCACGGCACGCGCTCGACGTCGACGAGGACGCGCATCAGCTCCGCCACGGCAATCGCCGGATGCGTGTCGTTCAGCTGAATCGCGTTCTTCTCCGCGAACGAGTCGAAGTCCTTGTGCGTCTTCTTGTAGCGGCGAACGATGTCCGCGATCGCGCACGCGACGAAGAAGTATTCCTGCTTCAAGCGGAGATCCCGCCCCGCCTGATTGTGGTCATTGGGGTAGAGGACCTTCGAGATGACCTCGCTCGCGTTCTTGTCCTCGACCGCGCGGACGTAGTCGCCGTCGTTGAAGACCTTCAGATCGAACTCGGTGCCGGATCTCGCCTGCCAGAGACGCAGCGTGTTGACGGTGTCGTTGCGGAAGCCCGCGATCGGCGTATCGAACGGGACGCCGAGGACGTGCTGCGCCGGCACCCACTTCGCGAAGTGCTCGCCGTTGTCGTCGATGCCTTCCTCGACGCGCCCGCCGAAGCCTACGCTGACGGCGTACTCCGGGCGCATGAACTCCCAGGGGTTACCGAACTTCAGCCACTCGTCGGGGTGCTCGACCTGCCAGCCGTTCTTCAGCTCCTGCTCGAAGATGCCGAACTCGTAGCGGATGCCGTAGCCGTAGCCGGCGTATCCGAGCGTCGCCATCGAGTCGAGGAAACACGCCGCGAGGCGCCCGAGACCGCCGTTGCCGAGGCCCGGCTCGGGCTCGGCTTCGAGCAAGTCGGCGAGCTCGAGGCCGGCATCGGCGAGCAGCGACTTCGCCTGATCGTACAGACCGAGCGCGTGAAGGTTATTCGAGAGCGCGCGCCCGAGGAGGAACTCCGCGGACAGGTAGTAGATGCGCTTTGCATCCACGCGCGAATAGGTCTCCTGCGTCTGGGCCCAGCGATGCGTCAGTCGATCGCGCACCGTGAGCGCCATCGCGATGAAGCGATCGAGCTTCGTCGAGTTGCCGGCGCTCTTCCCGAGCGAGAACGAGAGGTGATCGAGGAACGCGCGCCGGAGCGAACCATCGTCCATACCCGTGCGGTCGTCCTCGACGAGCGGGCGCTGCTCCAGCGCGTCGATTGCAGGAATGGTCATCGGCGGGGCATCGCTTCCGGGCCTGTGCGAACGGATCGTCATTGGGACCTGCAAGCGTCCGTGATCCGAGCGGCTCTTTCAACCCCTGCCTTTTCCAAACACTACGGCGCAGCGAGCCGCCGCGTCGCGAGCTCGAGGGTTTTCTCGGATCGCGGGATGCCGAACGCTGCCGTCGAGCGCTCGCATGACGCACCTCGTGCACGATCGATCGCCCGAGCGCGACCGAGGCGGCGCGGGGAAGACACGGGGCCCTGCGTTCGATCGCTACTTCCCCGCGTCTGCCGAGGGCGATGCGGGAAACACGAGCACGAACGATCTCTCGCCGACGAGGTAGAGCGTCGTCTTGTCGAGCGGCCCCGCTGCGCGGTCCGCCTCGAACGCCGCGTACCACGGCAGCTTCTCCCAGGTCGGCGTCTTCTTCACGTACTCCGGAACGATGAGATCGAGCTCGACGTAGCGGCCGCCGCTCAAACGATCGAGCTCGGGCCCGAAGCTGTACTCCTTCGTTGCTTCGGGCGGCGACAGATCGTTGTGCAGCGCGCCGCCGTACGCGACGACCGTCTTCGGACGGGCGCCTCCATCGTCGAGCCCGCCGGCGCGGTTGCGCGCGTAGAGCTGCACGACCTTCGCCTGCGTCAGGCGCTTCACGAGACCGAGCATCGCGCCGATGCTGTCGGCGCCCGCATCCGCGAGCATCGAGAAGTCGTCGCACGTCGGCCGGAGAAGCCATGGCGTCATCCCGCTCGCCTTCGCCTTCGTACCGAGCGTGACGTACTCGTTCTGGTTCGTCTCCGCCTGAACGCTCGTGACCGGCTTCTGCGCGCTCGCGACCTGCTTCACCTCCTTCGCGCACTTCGGGTCCGGCGCCCAGAGCTCGACGACGACGTCGCTCGAGGTCGGAGCGAGGATCGGCAAGAAGGCTTCCGTGAAGCGCTTCGTCGACGACGCAATGCTCTCGGTCCCGCGCTGCGCGTGCGCCTCACCGACGGCGAGCACGTGCGGCTCCTTCGCGAGCACCCATCGAAACGCGTCCTCCGGAGTCGCGAAGCGGAAGCACGTCGGACCTGCCGCCACGGTGCACACCGAAGCGCCGGGTGGCGTGGCCGTCGCCGACTCGTGCGGAGCCGCACCGCGGCCCGGTGCGATGCCCGGCGTGGCGCTGACCGCTTCGCCCGCTTTTGCCGAGGCCTGCGGCTCGCCGCTCGGCGGCGGTGTCCGCGAACACCCGAACACGAGCCCCGACGCGGCGACGAACATCAACAAGGTACGCACGGCGCCAATCTAGCGGCAGAGGGCGTCGTGATGAAGGTGTCGCGGACCGGGTTTGCCGCCGTGCGTGTTTCGCCGTGCGCCGTAGAAGCACTGACGGAGTCATCCGTCAGCTCGCTTACGGTCTTCGTGCGAGGTCGACCAGGAAGAACGCTCCCTCGGAGCGATCGACATCGGCCGCTTCGAGTAGCGCTCTCTCGCGATCACTCCGCAGCCGCGTCGAGGCACTCGATCATGCGCGGAGCGATCGCGATGACGTCTTCCTTCGGCAGCTTCTGGCAGCCCGGATGCGAGTCCGTGCCCATCACCGTCGCGAAGACGCCGCTCGCCCGGACCTTTTCGAACGAATCGCCGGGAAGAACGAGGTGACTCGCGATGGCGTGCACCTTCGTCGCGCCGGCGGCGAGGTACGCTCTTCCGGCCTGGATGAGCGAAGAGCCGGTCCGGATCATGTCGTCGTAGACGACGACTTCCCTTCCCTTCACGTCCGCGTTGATGCCCGTCACGGCCGTGCCGGAGTCGTCACGGCTCTTGTAGACGAAGGCGGGCTCCACCTTGAGGTCGCGCGCGAGGCTCTGGACCCACTTCGCGCGACCGGCATCGCACGCGCCGAGGACGAACGGTTTACCTGCCATCTTCTCGGAGATCCGCTTCGTGATGATCGGTGCGCCATACACGTGTCGGGAGAGGATGCGGTCGTCGAGGTAGAACTCGATGCCGTCGGTGTGGAGGTCGAACATGAACAGATGCGTCCCGCCCTCGGGCGCCGGGATGGCGGAGAGGAGGCGCGCGCGCGTCTTCGCGACGACGACCTCGCCCGGCTTCACCGCACGCTCCATCGTCGAGTAGCCGAAGTACGGCATCACGATGGAGAGCGATCGGGCGCCGCCACGCGCGATCCCACAGGCGAGATCGAAGACATCGAGCCAGTCGCTGTCGGTGGGCGTCCCGCCGAGAAGGACCACGTCGCGACCATAGAGATCGGGAAGGATCCGGAGGTAGCGTTCGCCGTCAGGGAAGTTCTTCCGCTCGATCTCGCCGTGCTCGAAGTCGCCCGCCGCGAGGAACGACGGCTCGAGGTACGCGTAGGACGGAATGGTGAAGAGAAGGCGCCGCTGCATCGCTCTCCGTTTACCAGGTTCGCGCGAAGAGTGCGCAAGGGGCCGCGCCTCGGGGCAACCTCGCGACCGGAGCCGGAAAAACCCAGGCGCTCCGGTCGACGTGCCACGGCGCGATCTACCGTCTCGCGCGAACCGTCGGATAGGCGATATTCGGGTAAGATGACCGTATGGGGGTCAACGAGGTCCATGCGATCGCCGAGGCAATCCTCGAAGGGGCCTCGGTAGCGGGGATCGGCGTGCTCGTGAGCTTCGACGACGGGACCACTCCCCGCAACATCTACGCGAACGATGCCGCCTCCGAGATCCTCGGCTACCGCATCGACGAGCTCGTCGGGAGCGCGACGACGCTTGCGTTCGCGCCGGAAGACCGGGAGCAACTGCGGCGCATCACCTCCTTGGGAACCGGGATCCCGAGCCCGATCGAGGTGCTCGCGCGCCGTCAGGATGGCGAGCTCGTGCCCGTGGAGATCTCGGTCTCCGCGGTGTCATTGCTCGGCGAGCCGGCGACCGCGATGTTCATTCGCGACATCCGCGAGCGGAGGACGGCGGAAGAAGCGCTGCGTCGGTCGGAGAGACGCTTCCGGCAGCTGATCGAAGCAGCCCCCGACGCGATCGCCGTCCACCAACGAGGGAGGTTCCTCTACGTGAACCCCGCGCACGAAGCGCTGCTCGGTCGGCCGCTCGACGAGCTCGCGCATCGCGAGCTCGGGAGCTTCGTCCACCCCGACGATCGCGCCGACGTAGCGCTGCACCTGGAGGCGCTCGCCGGCGGGGGCGCGCAGCCAGCGGCGCGGGAGTTTCGCGTCGTGCGGCCGAATGGCCACGTCGTGAACGTCGAGCTCTCGAGCATGGCGATCGAGTACGAAGGCGCCGCCGCGACGCTTTCGTTTGCTCGGGACACGACCGAGCGAAAGCTGATGCAGGCGACGCTCGCGTTCGCCGACCGAATGGCGACGCTCGGAACGCTCGCGGCCGGCGTCGCCCACGAGATCAACAACCCGATCGCCTACGTCGCGCTGAACGTGGAGAACCTCGCTCGCCAGCTTCCCACGCCGAAGGACGGAACGGTCGCGCCCGAGCTCGCGGCAGCTCGCGACGGGCTCGCGCAGGTCGCGAAGATCGTCCGCGACCTGCGCACGTTCTCGACGCCGAGCTCCGAGCTCCGCTGGCCCGTGATGGTCGAGGAGATCCTCGAGTCGGCGCTGAACATCGCGATGCACGAGATCCGCGGGCGCGCGCGCGTCGTTCGTGAATTCGCTCCCGTTCCGCCGCTCCGGACCGACCCCGCTCGCCTCGGACAGGTCCTGCTCAATCTGCTCTTCAACGCGGTCCAAGCGTTCGAGACGCCGGACGAGTCGGCGAACACGGTCATCATCGGGATCGCGAGCTCGAGCCCGGCAGACGTCGTCATCACCGTCGCCGACAACGGACCGGGCATCCCGCGAGAGCACCTCGCGCGCATCTTCGAGCCGTTCTTCACGACGAAGCCGATGGGCACGGGCCTCGGACTGGCGATCTGCCAGACGCTCGTCACCGCGCTCGGCGGAAGCATCGACGTCGACAGCGACGTTGGGCGAGGCAGCAAGTTCAGAGTGTGTCTGCCTGTGCGGTCGTGAACGAAGTTCGAAATAGCTCGGAAAGGAGATAGTTGAGCATGGAGTCGCGACAGTTCTCGGAGCGTGTCTTCGCCGACGCCGAGACTTGGGAGTCGGAGCGCGGGCGCGTCGTCATCACGCAGCCCGTGCTGGGCGTCATCGTCTTCACGTACTCGGGATACGCGACGCTCCCGGCAGTGGCGTTCATCGAAGAGGCTGTCGATCGCGTGCTGGCGAAGGATGTGCGGCCAGACCTGTTCATCGATCTCGATGACCTCGACGGCTACGACACGGCGTATCGTCGCGCGATCTCGGAATGGGGCGTGCGGAAGCTCTCCCGCTTCGGCGAGGTTCGAGTCATGGTCCGATCCCGTATCGTGGCCATGGGGATCGCCGTCTCGAACCTCACCGCAGCGAACAAGCTGAAGCCGACGACGAAGCGGCTCGAGTTCGACGCCGCGATCGAAGCAGCGATCGCTCGCCACTCGATCCGCCCGCCGCCCAGCTGATCAGCGTTTTCGGCAACCGCTACGACGATGGTCGCTGTCTCGGCCGACGTGGTCCCCGACCCAGTGCTGCGCGAGCGTGTACCAGGATCGGGCATTGTCGTGGAGATTGAGCGAGTGGCCGGCGTTCGGCACGATCACCTGCGTGTAGCAAGCGTCCGCTGGATAGAAGCTCGCCTCGTTGGCGATGCTTCCGCTTCCGGTGCACGACGGAAGCTGGCACGCAAGGGTGTCGTAGTCGCCGACGACGTTGAGCACTGGGATGTGGATGTTCTGTGTGAGGCCGTACGTGGTGAACTGATCGAAGAGCACGCCGATCGGGAGCGTGTCCTTCGTCGTCTCGTCGGTGGCGATGACGGAGGGCCGCACGCCGGGTAGGTGGTAGAAGAGGTCGCCGCGTTTTCCGGGGATCGTCGTGAGATAGCCCGGCGGGAGGGATACGCTCGCGAAGAGCGGGTCGAGCTCGGCCGGATAGGCATGAATCTGGGTCAAGATGGCGCCAGGCGGATCCATGTCGTGCGAGATCGCCGTGAGGATGACGCCGTCGACATCGCCGTACGTGCCTGCTTCCGTCCACGAGACGTTCGAGCCGAAGGAGTGGCCGACGAGGACGATGCGGTCGAAGTCGGTGCGATGACCGTGGCCTGAACCCGCCGCGCCGCTTCGGATGGCGGACACGATCTGGTGGACCGTGTTGGCGGTGGCGTGGACCGAGACGAGCGCGCCCGGCGGCCGATCGCTCGCACCGGAGCCGAGCCGGTCGATCGCGAGCGTCGCGAACCCAGCGGCGTTCGCGGCGCGAACGTACGAGTACTGCTCCGCCATGTACGGGAAGTCCCAGTAGCTCCGGTTGTAGGTCGAGCCGTGAATCAGGATCTGCAGCGTTCGTTCGCGGTTGCCCGTCGGGCGGCAGAGCGTCCCCGACACGCGCCACGTCGGAGCGCTCGTGCCGTCGAGCGAGACCATGAAGCTCACCTCTTCGCACGACGAGCTCCTCCCGCGCTCCTCCTCATGAGCGGCGGCCGGCCGTGCAAGAAGCGCGAACCCGATGAACGCGAGAGACGTCGAAAGCCGCTGCATGCTCTACCTCCGGTATGTCGCCGCGGCGTCGGAGCACGTGAGGCCGCTGCTCTCACGTGCGGACGCCCGAACAGCATCCAGACCAGCAGAGACTCACGTTCGCGGCATCATCCCTAGGGGTGACGCGACCTCCCCCTCCACCGGGGCCGGATCTCGCCGATCTCGTGCTAAAGCGTCGTCACCATGACGTACGCCGAGCTCCGCCGGGCCTGGGAGAAGGACAAGCTCGCCCCCCTCGAGGCGAAGGAAAAGCCGCGACAGCGCGTGGCGAACCTTGCCGGCCATGCCGACGTCGCGCCGCTCTACGGGCCGGAGGACATCGGCGATCTCGACCCGGTTCGAGACCTCGGCGTGCCCGGCGCGCCGCCGTTCACCCGCGGCGTCCAGCCGAACATGTACCGCGGCCGCCTCTGGACGATGCGTCAGTACGCCGGCTTCGGCACGGCGGCGGAGTCGAACGAGCGCTACCATTACCTGCTGAAGCAAGGGCAGACGGGCCTGTCGGTGGCGTTCGATCTGCCGACGCAGATGGGCCGGGACTCGGACGACCCGCAGAGCCTCGGAGAGGTCGGCCGCGTCGGCGTCGCGATCGACTCGGTCGAGGACATGCGGACGCTCCTCCGCGGGCTGCCGCTCGACAAGATCTCCACGTCGATGACGATCAACGCGACGGCATCGACGCTCCTCTGCCTCTACATCGCCGTCGCCGAGGAGCAGGGCGTGCCGCGCGAGAAGCTCCGCGGGACGATCCAGAACGACATCCTGAAGGAGTACATGGCGCGCGGCACGTACATCTATCCGCCGCGTCCTTCGCTCCGCCTCATCACGGACATCTTCGCGTTCTGCGGTAAGGAAGTGCCGCGCTGGAACACGATCTCCATCAGCGGCTATCACATCCGCGAGGCCGGGTGCGACGCCGCGCAGGAGATCGCGTTCACCCTCGCCGACGGCATGGCCTACGTGAAGGCGGCGATCGACGCCGGGCTCGATGTCGACTCCTTCGGCGCGCAGCTCTCGTTCTTCTTCAACGTCCACAACAACGTCATCGAGGAGATCGCCAAGTTCCGCGCCGCGCGGCGGCTGTGGAGCGGGATCATGAAGGAGCGCTTCGGCGCGAAGACCGATCGCGCTCGCGCGCTCCGCTTCCACTGCCAGACGGCGGGGATGACGCTGACGGCGCAGCAGCCGCTCAACAACGTCGCCCGCGTGACGCTCCAGGCGCTCGCCGCGGTGCTCGGCGGGTGCCAGTCGCTCCACACGAACAGCTACGACGAGGCGCTCGGACTTCCGACGAGCGAGGCCGCGACGATCGCGCTCCGCACGCAGCAGATCGTTGCGTACGAGTCCGGCGTCGCCGACTTCGTCGACGCGCTGGGCGGAGCGTACGCGGTCGAGTCGCTCACGAACCGCCTCGAGGACGAGGCGAAGAAGTACATCGCACGCATCGACGAGCTCGGCGGCATGGTGAACGCGATCGAGCAGGGCTACCCGCAGCGCGAGATCCAGAACAGCGCCTACAGCTACCAGCTCGAGATCGAGAAGAAGCAGCGGACCATCGTCGGCCTGAACGACTTCGTCCAGGACGCGCCGCCCGTCCCGGTGATGAAGATCAACCCCGAGATCGAACGCGCGCAGGTCGAACGCCTTCGGGCGTTCCGCGCCAAGCGCAACGAGCAGGCGCACGCCGAGGCGCTCCGCAAGGTCGAGGCGGCGGCGAAGGGGACGGACAATCTCTTGCCGTTCATCCTCGACGCCGTGAAGGCCTCGGCCACGGTCGGCGAGATCGCGAGTGTCCTCCGGTCGGTGTGGGGCGAGCACACCGAGACGCTCGTCCTGTGACCGACGCGGATCGATCCATCGAGCTCCTCTACGTCGACGACCACATCGCCGTCGCCAACAAGCCGTCTGGCCTCCTCGTCCACCGGGGCTGGGACAACGACGACGACGTTGCCCTCTTCCGCGTGCGCGATGCGCTCGGCGGCGCGCACGTCCATCCCATCCACCGCCTCGACCGCGGGACGAGTGGCGCGCTCCTCTTCGCGCGGACGCCGGAGACCGCCGCCGTGCTCCACGCCGCCTTCGAGGGGCACCGCGTCGACAAGGAATACCTCGCGCTCGTCCGTGGGCATGCTCCGGAATCGGGCGTCATCGATCATCCCGTGCCGAAATCGGAGGACGGCCCGCGCGTCCCGGCGCTCACGCGGTTCGCGCTCGTCGCGCGCTCGGCGGTAGATCGCTGCTCACTCGTCCGAGCGATGCCCGAGACCGGGCGCCTCCACCAGATCCGCCGCCACCTCCGGCACATCAATCACCCGCTCGTCGGGGACGTGACGTACGGCTCCGGCGTCATCAATCGTCATTACCGTGCGACGTACGCCCTCCACCGCCTCGCGCTGCATGCGTCGCGGCTCGCGTTCGATCATCCGGTCACGGGCGCGCGCATCGCGATCGAGGCGCCCCTTCCGGACGATCTCGGCGCTGCCTTGGAGCAGCTCGGGCTTCCGCGCGCTGAACATCGCGAACGATCGGCGAGGGTAGCGTGAGCCGTCGCGACAACCGCGCCAACCGATGCGGGCTCTGCCTTATGCACATGAGCCTGTGCGTCTGCCCGATCGTCCCGCGGATCGAGACGCGCACGCGGCTCGTCCTCGTCATCCACCACACCGAGATCCGAAAGCCGACCAACACGGGTCACCTCGGCGCCGCGTGCCTCGTCAACAGCGAGGTGCACGTGCGCGGTCGCGAAGGCGCCCCGAGTCCGCCGATCGAGTGGGGCGACAGCACCCCTCTCCTTCTCTTCCCGCACGAAGGCGAAGCCGAGGTGCTCGCACCGATGCCCGGCCCGGTGACGCTCATCGTTCCCGACGGGAACTGGAGGCAAGCATCGAAGGTCCGCGCGCGCGTGCCGGGCCTCCGCAACGTGCGCTGCGTGACGCTCCCGCCGGGGCCTCCCTCGATCTATCGGCTGCGCTCCGAGCCCCATCCCGCAGGGCTCGCGACGATCGAGGCGATCGCACGTGCGATGGGCATCCTCGAAGGCGCGCACGTCCAGGAGGCGCTCGAGCACGTGTTCCGGACGATGGTGGAGCGCACGCTCTGGGTGCGCGGCGCGCTCGCGACCGACGAAGTCACGGGCGGCATCCCCGAGGGCGCGAGCCGCCACGATCCGAGAAGCGGGCTCCGCAGCGCCCGAGGCTGAGCGACGACACAAAACGCCGACACGGGCCCTGCTGGTCGCGGGCCCGTGCCGGGAGCTTCGAGGTGTGGATCGGCGCTCGTCGCGCGGTCAGATCACTGCGCGCAGAAGCTGCCGCCGTTCGGACCGAGCGGCGGCTCGGCGAGCGTCTCGGTGTCCTCGTCGATCGAGAGGAGGAACTGGACGAGCGCTTCGACGTTCGCGTCGCGGTTCGGCGAGTCCTTCGCAAGGAAGCCGCTCTTCAACGCCTCACGGTGAGTGTCGAACGGCGAGTCGAACAGCGCTTCGAGCGTACGCACCTGACCTGCGTGGAGGTACGGAGCACCGACGGACGACGAGAGGAGCGACGGGACGTTGAATCCCTTCCCTTCTGCCTCGTCACCCTGCGACGCCGTCTTCATGTCCTTGCGGAGCTCGGCGACGCCGACGTCCTTCTCGGCGGCGCCGAAGGTCCCGACGGGACGAAGCGCGCACACGAGCTGATCGAAGTCACCCCCAGCCGCCCCGTTGTAGCGCATGTTCTTCGCGCTCGCCGCGGGAAGGAGGCTCGCCGGGAAGCCCGCCGCGCTGACCGCATCCGACCAGGACTTCGACTTGAGCGCGTTGTTCACTGCGTTGGTCGCGTCCGGCGTATAGAACACGCGGGACGTCGTCCACTTGCCGCCGCCGTGGCAGCCTTGGCAGTTGCCCTGCTGGAAGAGGTCACGTCCGGCGGCGACCTTCGCCGCGTCGAGATTGGACGGAGCACGCGGCGAGCGGATCGCCTTCACGTACTCGACCACCTGCGACCAGTCGTCGACCGCGCACGCGTCGGTCATCTTGCCGGGGTTCGCCGGATCGGCGGCGGCCGCGGAAGAGCCGGTCAGGCCAGCGTGCCCGAGCTTGTCGATCGCGATGCGGCTGGCCGCCGTCGACGAGACGTCCTTCACGATGGCGCCGACGCCGCCCATCGTTCCGCGGATCGCGCCCATCTCGTGATCGGCGAGCTCGTCCTGGATCGCGGTCCAGTTCTGGATCCGCATGTCGGAGGGATCCTTCGAGTTGAACAGACCGTCGAGGCTGTTCGGCTGGCGCGCGCCACGCGGGAAGAACCACGTGATGTTGTCGGAGAGACCGTCGACGTGGCAGCTCTCGCACGCCGCCCAGCCCTGTCCCTTCATCGACCATCGCCCGAGGCCGGTGGAAAAGAGTCTCTCGCCTTCGATCCGTGACGCCGCTGCGGGATCGGTCGGTCGCTCGCTCGAGGAAACGACGACCGGCGTGCCCTCCGCGCGTCCCGCGAGGTCCTGCATCTCGAGATCGACGAGCGAGACCGTGCGGGTGGCCTCGCTGTACACGAAGCCGTAGCGCTGCGTCGAGCCCTGCGTGTGGAGCTTGTACGAGATCGCGATGCCGGTGGGGAGGCGTCCCATGCGGGAGCCGTCGATTCCGGCCGGAGCGAGATTGATGAACGGCGCCTTCGGGCTCCCTACCGAGTCGATCGTGCTCGCCTCGTAGGTGGCGTTGAAGTCGACCCGATGGAGCGCGTCGGTGCCCTTCGACACGACGTACGCCGTGACCGTGCCCGGCACGAACCCGATATCGGTCGTCGTGAGCGGCATCACGCGCTTGGCGTCGTCGGGGATCTGCT
Source organism: Pseudomonadota bacterium (assembly GCA_023402175.1). Lineage (GTDB taxonomy): Bacteria > Myxococcota_A > Polyangia > Polyangiales > Polyangiaceae > Labilithrix. Next base: position 41,597 of record JAEXCN010000437.1, read on the forward strand.
GCGCGTCGAAGAATGTCTCGAACTCACGCGCGAGGTTCACGGTCGCGATCGTCTTCTCCGCGCCGAGGTCGATGATGCTCACCGCCGGAGCGACAGTGGTCTTCACGTTGGCGAGGTTGCCCGCGCACACGTTGGCGACACACTTGCCGCTGTTCGCGCCGCATTGCGCGTCCTCGGTGCAGTTCGTCGTGCACTTGTTCGCGACGCACGAGCCGGCGACGCCGCCGGGGCATTGATTGTCCCTGTCGCACGTCGCGTTCGCCGGACCGGTGAACGGGCCGACGGGCCCCTTCGGCGACGCGCAGATCGACGTGACGTAGCCGAACGAGCCCTGGACCGCGATGGACAAGAGCTGGTTCGGAAAGCAGCCGGCCTGCCCGCCCGTGTGATCTTTGAACCCCATGTCCGCCATCGGAGGAAGCTCGATGAGCTTCACCTGAGTCGGGTCCTTCACCGAGATCTGGTAGACGACCGCGACCTTCGCGACGTCGGCATTCGACCCGTCCGCCTCGAGCGGGGCCTTCTGGTGGGCGTAGAAGTCGGTGACGTAGACCTGCTCGTCGTCGTCGAGGTTGTTGCCGTTGTTCGTGATGGCGACGCTGCGCGGGTGCGCGAGCGCGGGACGGCCGTTGACGTTGCCGAGCTTGCCCGAGGCGGCGAGCGCCGCGTTCAAGTCGACGGTCGTCTTCGTCTCCATCGTCGCCGTCTTCACGACGAGCACCGTCCCGTCGACCCAGTTCGCGACCCACGCGGTGTCGCCGAACGGCGAGAGCGCGAGACCGGTCGGCTCGGAGCCGGTCTTCACGCTCGCACCGGCCTTCGGGGTGCCACGGAGATCGTCGATGCGGACGAGCTTCTGGTCCTTGCGCGACAGCGCGAGCGCGAAGTCGCCATTCGGATTGATGGCGACCTGCGAGACCTCCGCTCCGACGGGCACCTCCGCGATCTTCACGATGCTCGGCGGCGTCTCTGCCCAGTCGACGGCGAAGACGGAGACGGTGCCCGCGTCGCGATTCGCCGCGACGACGCGCGTGTCGTCCGGCGAGATCGCGATCGTCGAGCCGCGGCTCGGTAGCGGCGCCAGCTTCCGCGTGCCGGGCGCATCCCCGTCGACCTTCGTCGGGTCCTTGCCCTCGAGGTTCGGATCGGACGTGCCCGCCTCATCGCTTCCACATGCGTAGGTGCTCCCAGCGAGAGCCGCGAACGCGGAAAGCATCAAACACATACGAGCGAAACGCATGAATCAGGACTCCTTCGTATCGATGAATGGCTGGAGGCTGCGCCTCGCCGGGTCGCTGCAATCAGAGCGACTCGAGGAACCGCACGAGGTCGGCACGCTCGCTGCCGTTGAATGCGATCTGGAAGTGTTGCTGGTAGTGGTCGACGACGTCGGCGACCGTCGCCGCCGATCCGTCGTGGAAGTACGGCGCATGGCCGGCGAGCCCACGGAGGCCGGGCGCCTTGAAGCGATTCATGTCTGCCCACTTGCCGCTGATGAGCGCTCGGCCGGGGTCCGTGGTCTGGATCCTCTCGCCGGTCGCGGTGTTCTCGAACGTGTAGAGCGGCACCTCCGCGCTGCGCCGAGACGGGTCGCTGACGCCGACGTCGAAGAAGCGATACGTCGAGCCGGACCCGACGTTCGGGGTGTTGTGGCAGCCCGAGCAGGTCCCGGTCCGACCGTTGCCGATGTCGAAAGTCTTCTCGTTGAACACGCGCTGGCCGTTCGCGATCGAACGACCGGCGCCCTTGTCCGCATTGGACCAGGCATTGAACAAATTGAAGACCTTGTTCGAGAAGCCGGGCTGGCTCGAGTCGTTCATCCCGAGGCTGAACGGCTGCCGGAGGAGCGCGTCGGGTCCGCCCTTCGCGCCCGCTATGAGGAGTGAACCGGCCTCGTCATGCCAGGTCTGCGCGGTGGCGAGCCCCGTCTCGAACGTGATGATGCTCTCACGCGTGGCGTCGTCCGGCGCCGCAGTCGCCTTGGCGTGGTTGAGCGTCGCGCCGTTGATCTGGTTCGCGAGGCCCTGATG
>JAEXCN010000452.1 GCA_023402175.1 Pseudomonadota bacterium
TCCCGAGCGACAAGGTCGCCGACTTCTCCGTGAAGCTCGACGTGAAGAACTGGCAGACCGCGACCGGTTCGAGCCACGTCCACCTCATCCTCGACAACAAGCCGTACAAGGCCATCTACGATCCGAAGCAGCCGGTGAAGCTGTCCGAGCTCACGGGCGGCGAGGCGCTCTCCGAGGGTCGCCACGTGCTCGTCTCGTTCCCGAGCCGCGCGAACCACGAGTCGGTGAAGACGAAGGGCGCGCTCGCGGTCACGTCCTTCTGGGTCGGCAAGAAAGGTGATGCGAAGGACGACTTCACCAAGAAGCCGATGCTGATCTACAGCCGGCCGAAGGGCGACTACAAAGGCGAGATGGCGAACCACGTCCTCATCGATTTCTACGTGGCGAACGTGACGCTCGCCGAGGGCAAGGAACACGTGAACGTCACCGTGACCGGCCCGAACATCGACAAGGCGCTCGAGGCCAAGGTCGAGAAGTTCGGCGCGCCGCTCTATCTCGACAACCTCCAGAACGGCACCTACGACGTGAAGACCGAGCTCGTCGACGGGTCGAACAAGCTCATCGAGGGCCCCTGGAACTCGACGACGCGCTCGATCAAGATCGACCACGAAGCGCCCGCCGACGTGCCGGCCGCGCATGGCGACCACGGCGATCATCACGGCGCTGACGCCGGCGCACCGAAGGCCGCTTCGACCAAGCCGGCAGGCGCAGCCGCGAAGGATGCTGGCGCGAAGGCCCCGGCGCCCATCCCGGCGCCGCCTCCGACGATGACGGGCAACCTTCCCCCGATGGGCGGCGGCACGAAGTGACCTCGGAGCTCTCCCGCAAGCGCATCGTCGAGCTGGATCGCGCACGCGTCTGGCATCCCTACACGTCCGCGGACGCGTGGGAGAAGACCGATCCGATCGTCGTCGCGCGCGCCGAGGGCTCGTCGTTCTGGGACGTCGACGGAAAGAAGTACCTCGACGGAAACTCTTCCTGGTACGTGGCCGTGCTCGGGCACGGCCACCCGCGCCTCCTTCGCGTTCTTCGCGAGCAGTCCGAACGCCTCGCGCACGTGGCGCTCGCCGGCATCACGCACGAGCCGGCCGCGCTGCTCGCCGAAGAGCTCGTCGCGGTCGCGCCTCGCGGCCTCTCACGTGTATTTTACACGGACAACGGGTCGACCTCGATCGAGGTCGCGGTGAAGGTCGCCGTCCAGGCGTGGCGCCAGCGCGGCGCGCCGAAGAAGACACGCTTCCTCGCGCTCGAGGGCGCGTTCCACGGCGACACGCTCGCGCCGACCAGCCTCGGCGGCGTCGAGCTGTTCCGCCGCCCGTTCGCGGGCATCGTCTTCGACTGTGTCCATGCGCCATTCCCGTCGCCGGACGCCTACGAGCGCGCGTACGCGGCGATCGCGGCGATCGTCGAACGCGAGAAGGACACCCTCGCCGGCGTCGTGATCGAGCCGATGGTGCAGGGCACGGCGGGGATGCGCATCCACGAGCCGCGCTTCCTCTCGGAGCTGCGCGAGCTCACGCGCAAGAACGACGTCCTCCTCATCGCCGACGAGGTCTTCGCCGGATACGGGCGCACTGGCCGAATGTGGGCCTGCGATCACGCCGGCATCACGCCCGACGTGATGTGCCTCGGCAAGGCGTTCTCGGCCATGATCCCGATGGGCGCCACGCTCGTGACCGACGAGATCTTCGACGCGTTCCGCGGAGCAAAGGACCGCGCCTTCTATTACGGGCACACGTTCTGCGGGAACCCCATCGGCGCATCGCTCGCGCGCGAGGTGCTCGCCATCTACCGCGACGAAGCCATCGTCGAGCAGGTCCAGGCAAAGGCTCCACGCATCACGCAGGCGTTCGAGCGGATCGCGTCGATCCCCGGCGTCGAGCGCGTCCGTTCGATCGGCATGATTGGCGCCGCCGATCTCGCGCCCTCCGGTGACGGCGGCTACCTCGGGAGCTCCGGGTGGCGCGTCTACGAAGAAGCGAGAAAGCGCGGGGCCTACCTCCGCCCGCTCGGAGATACCGTCTACGTCACGCCGCCGCTCAACATGAGCGAAGCCGATCTCGACGCCCTCCTCGGCATCCTCGAGGAGAGCATCCGGTCCATCCAGCGCTGATCGCGCGCGGGATCAGAACCCGCCGAGGCGCGCGAAGCGGTCCTTGTGATACGCCGCGTCGCCGAACGTCATCTCGCATACGCGAGCACGCTTCAGGAAGAGGCCGATGTCGTGCTCGTCGGTCATCCCGATGCCTCCGTGCATCTGCACCGCTTCGTGCGCGATGAGCATGAAGGCGTCGGAGCACTTCGCCTTCGCCACGCTCACGGCCCGCGCCGAGGACGCCCCCGCGTCCTGCCCGTCGAGCACGCCGTTCGCATACATGACGGCCGAGCGCGCGAGCTCGATCTCGACGAAAAGCCGCGCGGCCCGGTGCTGGAGCGCCTGGAAGCTGCCGATCGGCACGCCGAACTGCACTCGGGTCTTCAGATAGTCGAGCGTCATCGCGAACGCCGCCGACATCGACCCGAGCATCTCCGCGCAGAGGCCCGCCGTGCCGGCATCGATGACGCGCTCGAGGAGGCGGAGACCGCGCTCGGCCGCGCCCAGACGCGCGTCGCGCGGAAGGACCACGCCCTCGAGCCGCACGATCGCCGAGCTCCGTCCGTCGATCCTCGACTGACGCTGCACGCTCACGCCCTTCGCGCTCGCGGGGACGACGAAGAGCGCGATCCCGTCGGGCACACGCGCCGAGACGATGAAGTGGTCCGCGATGCTCCCGTCCTGGACGTGGACCTTCTCCCCGTTCAGCGTCCAGGTCGCGCCTGACGTCGCGTCGGCGACCGTGTCGATCGCCGCGAGACTGAACCGACTGTGACCCTCGTGATGCGCCAGCGCGAAGATCCGCTCGCCCTTCGCGATCGCCGGCAGGTGCTCCTTCTGCAGCGCCAGCGAGCCACCGCGCTCGATCGCCGTCGCGCCGAGGAGGACCGTCGAGATCATCGGCTCGGGCGCGAGCTTCGCGCCGAGCTCCTCGAGAACGACCATCAGATAGCGATGACCGAGCCCTGCGCCGCCGTGCTCCTCGTCGATCGTGAGCCCGAGCCATCCGAGCTCCGCCATCTCCTTCCACACCTCGCGCGAGTACGCTTCTTCGGTCCCGCGAAGCTTCCTCGCCCGCGTGATCGGCGAGCGCGCGTTCGCGAAGTCCTTCGCCGCTTGCCGAAGGAGCTTCTGCTCTTCGTTCAGCACGAGGTCCATCTCAGGCCTGGTCCTTTCTCGCGCCCGCGGCGTCCTTCGCGTCGGGCAAGCCGAGCACCCGCTTCGCGATGATGTCGAGCTGGATCTCGCTCGTGCCTCCCTCGATCGTGTTCCCGCGCGAGCGAAGCCAGTCACGTGTCGCCTTGAGCTCGCCGAGCTCGAAGCCTGGGCTGCCGCCGGAGGGCGCGTCCTCCCAGCCGAGCGCCTGCGGGCCGAGGATCGCGCAATGGAGGTCGCGCCGGCGCTGATTGAGCTCGGTTCCGACTAGCTTGAAGATCGACGATTCATGCCCCGGCTTCTGACCGGTGCGTGCGCTGTCCTTCGCGCGCTGGAGGGTCAAGTCGAAACACGCCTGGTCGATCTCGAGCGCCGCGATGCGGTCGCGCACGATCGGATCGGCGATCCGGCCGGCATCGTCGCCGAGGTGATCGCGCGCGGCGGCGACGAGCTTGTCGGCATCGTCGCGCTCCTTGAACACGTCGCCGATCATCGTGCGCTCGTGAGCGAGCAGCGCCCGCGCCATCGCCCAGCCGTGGTTCTCCTGCCCGACCACGTTCTTCACCGGAACACGCACGCCGGAGAGGAACGTCTCGCAGAACGGCGACGCCCCGCTGATGAGACGGATCGGACGGACAGTCACGCCGGGAGAGCTCATGTCCATGAGCAGGAACGTGATCCCGTGCTGCTTCTTCGCCGTTGGATCCGTCCGCACCAGGACGAACATCCAGTCGGATTTGTCGGCGTACGACGTCCAGATCTTCGATCCGTCGAGGATGTAGACGTCACCGTCGCGGACGGCCTTCGTCTGCAGGCTCGCGAGGTCGCTGCCCGCGCCGGGCTCCGAATAGCCCTGACACCAGCGGATCTCACCGCGGACGATCGGCGGCAGGTGCTGCCTCCGAAGCTCCTCCGAGCCCTCCTGCAAGAGGAGCGGGCCGATCATCGAGAGGCCGAAGCCAACCAGCGGCGGGCGCAGCCCGAGGGCCTTCATCTCCGCGGAGAGGACCTTTGCCTCCGCCGTCGAGAGGCCGCCGCCGCCGTAGGCCTTCGGCCACGTGGGTGCGGTCCAGCCACGCTCCACGTTCACGTCGAGCCATCGCTGGACGTCCGGCGATCGCTTCTCCTTCTTTCCTCCCCAGCAAGCCTCCTCGCCGGGAGCGAGCGGCATGCGGATCGATGGCGGCGCATTCGCGAGCAGCCACCTCCGCGTTTCTTCGCGGAAGGGCTCCAGCGGGACGAGCGGGTCGGACATGAGGCCGGCAGCGTAACGTGGAAGCTCCGGTGACACGCTACTGGATCGTGCAGGGGCGATCCTCAGCTGCCGCTGGGGATCCTCAGCTGCCGCTGACGACGACCGCGCTCTTGTACATCCCCATCCCGCACTGGAACGTGAGCTTCTGTTCCTTGTCGGTCGGGATGTCGATCGTGACCGGCTTCCCCTTCGGAAGGTCTTGCTTCACGTTCAGCTCGGGGAACACGACCTCGGTCGCGCAGGTGTCGTCGCTCGTCCGGGTGAACACGAGGCTGGCGTGCTCGCCCTTCTTGAACGTCACCGAGCTCGGCTTGAAGCCATTCTCGTCGGCCGTCACCGCCACCGCGCCCGGCGGAAGCGGCCCCGCCGCGCCGCTCGGGGACGCGGACTTGTCCTTGCAACCGAGCATTCCCAGAGCTGCTGCGACGACCGTGTAGAACGCGAGCTTCTGCGCGGGCAACATGCTCCCACTACTAACACCCAACCCGCCGAGAAGCGACCACCGGCGGATCGGGGCTAAAGCGGCGATCGCTCAGAGCGACAGCTCGAGCTTCGCAAGCGTCGGCGCGACCTCGGCGCCTTCCCACACGATCGCGTGGAGCGCCGCGAGCAGCGGAAGGTCCGTCACGCCCCGCTCCTTGGCCCAGCGCCATGCGGAGGCGATCGCCGGATAGCCCTCGGTGAGCTCGCCGGTCGCGAGCATCTCCGCGGCCACCGTCTTCGCCGGCTTTCCCTTCCCCACCCGCTCGCCGAACGCGCGGTTTCGCCCAGCGGCGGCCGTGACGTGCAGGTCGCCGACGCCCGGCGCTGCATATGCCGTCTCGACACGGCCTCCGCCCACCGCGACGAGCTTCGCCATCTCGACGACCGCCTGCTGGAAGCACGCCGCGCGGGCGTTGTGACAGTCGGCACCGACCAGGCCGTCCCAGAGCCCGAGGCCGGTCGCGTAGGCGTTCTTCATCGCGGAGGAGATCTCGGCGCCGGCGATGTCGTCGCTGACGCTGACGCGAAGGTAGTCGCCGCCGACGGCCTCTTTGCATGCACGCGCATCCGCGATGTCTGCCGAGGCGAAGAACATCCACGTGAGCACGCGGCGCGCGACCTCGATCGCCTTCGCCGGACCAGCCGCGTGGACATAGCGAAGACGGCGACCGACGATCTCGGACGCGATCACGTCGACGCGATCCATCGAGCCGCTCTTGGCCGGAAGGAAGCCCTTCGTCACGCTGAGGATCGGCACGTCGGGCAGGTGCGGCGCCGCCTTGGTCAGCACGGGAACGAGGCCGTCCGAGCTGACGCCGTGGATGACGAGCTCGGCGCCCTCGAGCGCCTCCGCGAGCGCATGGGAGCGCATCGGCTTCACGCGTGCGTCGAGCTTCTTCCGGAGGCGCGGATGCTCCTTGCCCTGCTCGATGGCTTCGACCATCGCGTCGTCGAGCCACGTGCCCCAGAGCCGGACGTCGTGGCCGCGCATCGCGGCGACCTCGGCCATCGCGCTACCCATGTACCCCGCCCCGAGCACCGTCACCCGCATCGCTTCGAATCTCCTGACTGCCTGCAGCCGCGCGACACTCTAGTCCACTCTCGGCGGGCTGTGCCGTTCCTCTGCGGCGGAGCTCTCGTGGCGTCTAGAAGCGACCGCGATACGGCGTCGACCGCGCCGGCGCCTGCGCCCGGCCGAGGATCTTCAGCTCGGCAAGCGCGTTGCCCGAGACCTTGGCGACCGCCGAGGCAACGGCTGCCGTGAGCGCGTCGACAGCCGACGGAGCGTCGTTCACGCGGGCGGCCATGTCCGGGTCGACCCAGAGCACGACGAGATGGCCGTGCACCATCCCGAACGATCCACTCCAGGCGAGCACGTCCGGCTCGACCTCGACGACGCCGGACTCGAGCGCTTCGCGCGCGAGCGGCGCCGAGAGCGGACCGAGCCGCTCGAGCGCGAGGAGCCGAAGCCCGTCGTCCTCGCCGCGCCTCATGGGCGAGACACGCTCCGTTTCGTCGGGAGCAACGTCCAGAGGCGACGATGCGAAAACATGCTTCGCCAACGTAACACCCGTCCGGCTCGGTCGATCTGGTGCGCCTTCGGAACGAGTCGCGCTCGAGGCTTCCCGCTCAGCGCCGCATCATCCGCGGCGGGGGCTGCGGAGGCGCTTCGACCTCTTCGGCCTCGCGCGGGTGCTCGTCCGCCACGCGGACGCTCCCCCCGAGGGCGGCGGCCACCGCGGCGGCCTGGGTCTCGCTCGGGCCAGCGGGCTTCGCGAGGTCGAAGATGACCTTGCTCGTCCCGCCCGAGAGGTTCTGGAGAGCCTCGAGCCGGCGGAGCTCCATCGCGCCGGGCGACTGGTGGAGGATGCGCGCCGCCTCCGCGAAGTTCTTCGCGCTCTCGAGATCCGCCTGGCTCTTGATGACGACGTACTGGCGGTCGCGCTCGGCGATCGCCTTCTTGGCGATCACCTCCTGCATCTGCTGCGGGAGCTGGATGTCCTGCAGCGCGATGAGCTCGACGTGCAGGCCCCACTGCGCGACGAACTGCTCGACCGAGGCTCGGACCTTCGCGGCGACCTCTTCCCGATGCGCGAGGAGCTCGTCGAGCTTCGTCTCGCCGACGACGTCGCGGAGCACGACCTTCGCCCGGTCGCGGACGGCGTGCTCGTAGTCCTGGACGTTGAGCGTCGCCTTCTCGGCGTCGACGACCTTGTAATAGATGACCGCGTCGATCCAGGCCGTGACGTTGTCGGACGTGATGACCGCCTGCTGGGGCAGATCACGGTTCCGCACGCGCATGTCGATGCGGAGCATGCGCTGGAGCCCGGGGAAGACGAAGTTCAGGCCCGGTCCCGCGCGACCAGCGAACTTGCCGAGCGTGAACTTCAGCGCCGTCTCCCACTGATTCACTTGCCGGAGGCCGCCGAGCACGACGGCGAGCGCGCTGAACGCGGCGACGGTGAGGCCCAGGAAGGTGCCCGGATCCATGGTGCCGTCATCGTAAGGCTCCGTTCGAGCTGCGCCATGGATCGCGCGCAACGCGATCGCCCCGTCTCGGCCGTTGCTCCTCGGCGGAGCTCGAGATCGATTGATCTCGGCCGAACGAGCGCGCTCGAGCCTGATGCTCTCCACACCGCCGCGCACGGCGCTTGAAACGACGAGAGCCGCCCCGCCATCCGGCGGTGCGGCTCCTTTTCTGTCGGGGCGAGAGGATTTGAACCTCCGACTCCCTGGTCCCGAACCAGGTGCGCTACCAGGCTGCGCTACGCCCCGAGACCCGGCGCCACTTGGAAGTGGTGTCGAGGGGGGAGCTAGATAGGGCGGGCGCGGCACCTAAGTCAAAGGAATTCTTTTCGAGATCCTCGTCCAGTTTGGATGAAATCGTCCAACCACGCAGGACTCCTACCTTTTTCCAGCTGAGGACGACCTGCGCCCTTCACTCCCAGCGGATCTCTGTCAAGCTACACTGTAACGGCGGCCCGATGCGCAGCCGGATTCCATGGACGACGGAACGACTACGACCCGGTTCGGTCAGAACCGCACCCACACCACCGGCCTTTTGCGCCTCCTCACCTCGCAGGCTCGCCTAGCCGTCCGCCGTGAACTCTGAACACGCCTCAATGGAGATGCGATGACCGCACAGCCTTCTGAGCTCCAGCTCCCTGCCGTGAAGATCCTGATCGTCGACGACGATCGCGCCATCTGCGAGTACATGCAGACGCTGCTCGAGCGCGATGGATACGCCGTCAAGACGATGAGCGATCCGACGACGATCGAAGAGGAGGTGAAGAACGGCGGCTATCACCTCATCATCCTCGACCTGATGATGCCGAAGCTCGATGGCATCGAGGCGCTGAAGAAGATCCGCAAGATCGACAGCGACGTCGCCGTCGTGATCTTCACCGGTTATCCGAACCTCGAGACCGCGGTCGCGTCGATGAAGCTCGACGCGGTCGACTACATCAAGAAGCCGTTCAACGTCGACGAGTTCCGCGAGGTGCTCGATCGCGTGATGCGCAAGAAGGGCCTCGCGCGCACGCCCGAAGAGAAGCTGCACAAGGTGATCGGCGACACGATCCGCAACCTGCGCAAGGAAAAGGACCTCACGCTCAAGCAGATGTCGCGACGCACGAACCTGAGCGTGTCGCTCCTCTCGCAGATCGAGCGCGCCGAATCGAGCGCGTCGATCTCGTCGCTCTACAAGATCGCGACGGCGCTCGAGTCCCGCATCCAGGATCTCTTCGGCGAGTACTGACCGAATCCGACGTCACAGGACGAGAGCGAAGGCCTGCGCCGGCCTTCGCTCTTCGTCATTTCACGATCCCAATGCCATGCGTTCGGGCCGCGCCGTCTCAGGGGCGCCGCGACATCGGGCGGCGGATGCGGGAATGGATCATCCGCGTCTCCGTGCAGGGCGGTGTCAGAACGCGAGGCCGGGATCGCTGGTAGCCTCGCGCGCCTCATGGGGTGGTCGTCCTTCGTTCGGGCTCTGTCACTTCTCTGGCTCGCGTTCGTCGTGACGTTCGCGGTCCATGCCCACGCGGCGTGGCCTCCCCCGCCCGGCGCCGACATGCGGGACAGGTCGAACTGGCCGAACGACTTCGACGCGAGCTGGAACTACATCTCGTATTTCCCGCCGCGAGCACCGGGGGCGCGCCCGATCGATGCGTTCGATCTGAAGCTCGGCGCCGCGGGGATGAGCATCGACCGCGCGTGGACGCACACGATTGGTCGCCCGGACGTGAGGATCGCCGTCGTCGACTCCGGCATCCAATGGGACACGGCCGATCTCGTGAACAAGGCCGCCCTCAACC
>JAEXCN010000461.1 GCA_023402175.1 Pseudomonadota bacterium
GTGCTGCTCCGCCTTCGTGTCAGTCGCCGTTCGGCGAAGGTCGCTGCATGAGCCTCTGCGTGCCCGAGGTCGCCAAGAACGGCTCGTTGCTCGATCGCGGCGACGGCGAGGTGTGTGCCGAGGACGAGCGCTGCGTTCCGTGCAACAACCCGCTGAAGAACGGCGAGCCGACCGGCGTCTGCGAGATCGGCAAGGCGCCGCCTGTGGACTGTGCGAGCAAGCCGAGCCCGACGAGCCCTGGCTCCGAAAACGCGCCCGTGACTTGCCCGTACACCGGACCGGCGGTCGTCGACGTGACGACGTTCCCGAGCTGCGGTGACGGCGCGCGCTGCGTGCCGGCGAGCCTCGTCCCCGCCGACGCGGCGTCGAAGCTGAAGACGTGTCCCACGGGCGTGTGTGCGCCCGAGAAGTCCATCGCGGCGGGCGGGCAGTATCTGCCGAAGACGTGCAGGTCGGTCGCGAACGCCGAGGGCCGGTGCCTAAACGTGAACATCCCCGACGTCGACGAGCAGAAGGCGTCGCTTCCCCAGGACATCTGCGACGCGAACGAGCGGTGCACGCCGTGCTTCAGCCCGATCGACGGAAAGGAGACGGGCGCCTGCAAGACGGTGTCGTGCGACGCGCCGAAGGAGCCTGCGAAGAAGCTCACTGACTGCTGCATCGACAAGGGCGTTGCTCGCGGCAAGTGTGTTCCCAAGTCGATGGTGCCCCCGGAGCGTCAGAGCAAGCTCAATGACAACGACAAGCACTGCGCTCCTGGAAGCGAGCTCTGCGCGCCGAACGAGAACCTCGATCCGAGCTTCCAGGCGCCGCCCTGCTTCGCGGACAATCTGCTCCAGGGCCAGTACTCGGGCGTCTGCATCAGCGATTGCATCAAGCTGAGCTTCCTCGAGAAGCTCGGTACGTCGCGCGGCAACTGCGAGAAGGGCTTCACGTGCGCGCCCTGCGAGCGGAACGGCCAGCCGACGGGGGCCCCGGGCTGTCCGGGCGCGCCATGAGCGGCTCGTGGTGACGATCCGGCGCCGAATCTCACTCCTCGCCGTTGGTTGACTGCGCTGCGCCTCGGAGCTTGTTAGAGTCGAAAGCCGTGCACGGCCCCGTCTCCGGAGCCAGGACGTCCCGACGCGGTCTGCTCTCGGCGGCGATCGTCGTCGCGACCGCGTTCGTGCCGAGCCTCGCACGCGCGGGAGGCTTCGAGATCCCCGACAACGGCGCGGAGGCGATGGGCCGCGGCGCTGCGTTCGTCGCGAAGGCGAGCGACGGCTCGGCCATCTATCACAACCCCGCCGGCCTCGCGCGTCAGCGCGGGACGCACGTCCTCTTCAACGGCAACCTCTTCATCCACTCGTTCCAGTTCCAGCGGCTCGGAGCGTTCCCCGACGATCCGCAGGACCCGCAGACGCCGTGGGGCAACGCGAAGTATCCGCTGGTCCAGAACATCGCCGGTCCGTTCTTCGCGCCCTTCCTCGCCGCGACGAGCGACTTCGGTTACTTCGATCGCGTCACGTTCGGCGCGGGTGTGTTCGGTCCGCCGTCGGTCGGCAACCGAACGTTCCCGCTCGGCGTCGAGGGAAAGCCCTCCGCATCGCGTTACGACTTCGTCCAGTCGCGCTCCTCGCTCATCTACCCCACGGTGTCCGCGGGCTTCCGCGTGACGAAGTGGCTCGATCTCGGTGTCTCGGGACACCTCGTGCTCGCGAGCTTCGATCAGACGTCCGTCTCGTACACCGATCTCGGCCCCGACGCCTGCAAGGACAACGAGCAGGACGGCGAGAAGTTGAAGGAGGACTTCCGCTGCGACTCGCGGAGCACGCTGCAGGCGACGGGCACGTCCTTCGCGGCGACGCTCGGCGCCATGGTGCGCCCGTCACCTTCGTATGCGTTTGGCGCGTCGTTCCGGACGCCGACGAACATCACGGCGAGCGGGATCGTGACGCCGCAGGCTCCGCGTGTGCTGCCGGAAGGACAAGACCTGCAACAAGGCGCGGCGACGCTCGCGCTGCAGCTGCCTTGGGCGCTTCGTATCGGCGGCCGCTACATCGGTATGGATGCCGACTTCGAGCTCTACGATCTCGAGCTCGACATCACCTACGAGGGCTGGGGGACGGCGCAGCAGCTCGGTCCCATCGTCACGATCCCCGATATCGGCGTGTTCAAGGACATCCAGACCGTCGTGCAGCACGGATATTCGGACACGATCGGCATCCGCGCCGGCGGCGCGTACAACATCGACACGGGCGACGGGCTCCTCTCGCTGCGCGGCGGCGCGTATTTCGATTCCTCGGCGACGGACTTCGCGAACACGCGCCTCGACTTCGACACGCTCGCGAAGATCGCCGGGACGTTCGGTGTAGGTTACAAGGTCGGCGCGTTCGGCTTCGATCTCGGATACGCGGCCGTTGCATCCATCCCGCGGACGGTCGGCTCGGGTCAGGGCAACATTCGACCGGTGAACGGTCGCGAGCAAGGCAAGCCCGTAGGCGCCGACGGCGAGCTGCTGCCGGCCGTGAACGAGGGGAGCTACAAGGGCTTCACGCACATCATCTCGCTCGGCGTGAGCGTCTCGCTCGACAGCTTCTTCGGTCCCGAGCGCCCGATCCACTACGGGAATCCGTACGAGCGGGGTTACGTCGGACCGGCGGAGGAAGAAGAAGAGAAGAAGCCGGCCGAAGGTGCGGAGAAGAAGGCCGACCAAGAGAAGAAGGACGAGGGACCGAAGCCGGAAGACGAGAAGAAGCCCGACCCCGAGGAGAAGAAGCCGGCGAAGAAGCCGCCGCCGGAGGACGACGCGCCAGAGAAGCCTTCGAGGCCGGAGGTGAAGAAGCCGGTGAAGCCGGCGCCGCCGCCTCCCGACGAGGATGATGAGGAGGAGGAGCCCGAGGCAAAGCCGCCCGAGGTGAAGCCGGCGCCGCCGCCGCCGCCTCCTCCTCCTCCGAAGAAAGAAGAGAAGCCGCCCACCAAGCGCAAGGAGTGGTGGGAGGAGCCCGACTGAGCGCCCGGGGGCTGGCCGAGAGATGATGAGGAGGGGCCATTTTCGCGGAGCGCTCGGTCGCGCGCCGATGCGAGAGCTCGAGCGCGAGGCATGGCCGAGCTCGGATGGCGCGCCCGCGCGATCGCTTCACGCGGGATCGTTCACCGTGGGCGGATCGGCCGGCGGGACACGGGCGGCCTCCGCCTTGCGCTGAGCCGGCGGCAGCGGTAGATGCGGCCTGCCCTCTGGGAGGGGGTGCGTAGGGGAGGTGCCGGCTCGAGCCGCGCCCTTGGTCCTTCCGCCGTTCGGGATGGTGCGCTCACGTCCGTCAACATGCTGACGAGGCGTTTCCGGCTCCGAAACTTCCTCTTGATTTCCGGTACTTGGACAGTCGAAGCTTGAGCATGCTGCTTGCATAGCGGCATCCGTCTCGGGGTCCCCGACCCCTGGTCGACCCTCTCGATTCCTCATCGCGTTTGCGGAGCCCGAAAATGAAGCGTTCGTCTTGTTTGTCGGCGTTGTTGGTTGGCGGCCTGTCGCTGACCACGGCCACCGCGGCCCTTGCGGCTCCGCCGACAGGGACCGAGAAGCAGCCGGTCAAGCAGGTCGCGCAGGCGGAGCCCTTCGCGCAGCAGGGCGGCGACGGGACGCCGTCGACCGGTTCGACCGCGCCGGCACCCGCGGATGGGACGAGCACCCAGCCGCAGCCCGCCATCAGCATCGGCACGGGCACGACGGCGCCGACGGCGGACGTCCCTGCGACGGCTGCTCCCACACCTGCGAGCAAGCCCGCGCCGCGACCCTTCGCCGGATCCGCAGCGTTCCTCCAGCAGAGCATGACGACCGGCACGGTCTTCAAAGGTCAGACGCAGGACTGGAACCCGACGGTCGAGAGCAGCCTCTTCCTCCTTCCGCGCTACGCGATCAACGACGCGTTCCAGCTCCGCGGTCGTGTGATCGTGAGCTACGAAGAGACGAACGCCGACTCGACGACGTACAACCACGAGCCGCAGCTCAGCGACACGACGCTGAGCCTGTTCTACCGGAAGCTCCCGAAGCTCCCGGGCGACATCCAGGCGGCCGCCGCGTTGAACGTCGGCCTCCCGACGTCGAAGCTCTCTCGCGCGCGCACGATGGTCTTCTCTCCGGGCGCGACGCTTCAGCTCGTGCGCGGGTTCGAGAACATCCTCGGCGGCGAGATGATGCTGCTCGGCAGCGCGACCTATACGCATCCGATCTACAGCTCGCGGAACCCCGAGGTCGTCGACCCGAGGGCGCCCGGCGCCTTCACGTGTGTCGGCGGCAACAACTGCTCCGACCTGCTCTCCGGCACGATGAACACGTCGGACTCGCTCTCGTACGCGCTCCTCGTGTCGATGGAGTGGGGCAAGTGGAACCCGGCGCTCTACTACCTCGGCGCGAGCCAGTGGGCGTACACGCCGACTGACGTGAAGAACCCCTACGCGGTCGACGGATCGAATGTCGGCCGTCCCGCGGGCTTCGAGCCGACGAGCGTTCGCCAGACGCACTACTTCAGCGCGTGGCTCGACTACAACTTCAACACGTGGCTCACGGGCGAGGTGGGCTTCTGGAACGCGACGAGCGCGCTCAACGGCGACAGCACGCGCGCCAACCCGTTCTGGAACAAGTACGCCGACACGCGCGTCTACCTCGGCGCGAGCTTCCAGCTCGACAACCTCGTCAAGGCCATCCAGGGCGGCGACAAGGGCGAAGCCGGCGTCGTCCGCGCGAAGAACAACAAGACCCCGATGTGGACGTTCTGATCGGCGTCTGATCGACCGAAGGACACTGGAAGAGAGGGTAGCGGCGGCAGCGTCGCTACCCTTTCGTGCGTCTAGCGTCGGCGTCGCTGCGCTTTCGTGCGT
>JAEXCN010000535.1 GCA_023402175.1 Pseudomonadota bacterium
GGCGAGCGGAGCAAGGGCGACGACGACGAAGATCGCCGTGAGCAGTCCTGCAGCGCGCTCCCTGCCCCCGAGCGCATGCCGCAAGCGGCGGAACAACGGCCGCGACAGATGCGCCGCCCACGCGGCGAGCACGAGGGGAGCGACGAAGGGCAACACGATGATCACGGCTCCCGTCAGCAGCAGCAAGGCGAGGAGGATGAGCACGCCCCCTCGTGAGCCAGCTGTCGCGGTCCGCGCCGCCGTGGCGAGATAGCTCGCCCGGTGGGCGCGATTCACGGGTTCGGGGAGCATCGTTGCCAGCTGGAGCAACCGACGTGCCGCACATCGCGGATAGGCACGAAAGTCGCGTGGCCGCCGGCCATGAGAGGTCGCCCCTCCCGCACGCGCGCGCGAGCCCTCCTCGCTGCGTCGTTCGCGTTCGCCCTCGTGTTCTTCTCGTCGTTCGCGAACGCCCAGGTCAATGCCGAGGCGCTCCGCAGCACGCTCCGCACGAACCCTCGCTTCCTCTGGCTCGAAGGCGCTCTCGTCGGTCGCGCCGGGAACACGGAGACGATGACGTTCGCCGCATCAGCGTTCGGCGGGCTCACGTCCGAGCCACACCTCTTCTTCTCACGCGTCTCTGCCGACTACGGCCAGGCGCGCGGCGCCACGACGGTCGCCCGCTGGATGGCGCATGCACGGTACAATTATCGCCTTACGAGCACCGTCGCGCTCGAAGCGCTGACGCAGGTCCAGCACGACCGCTTCCGGCGCCTCGCGGTCCGCGATCTCTACGGCGCCGGGCTCCGCTTCGACATCATCAACGAAGACGACGTCGAGGTCTTCGCGGGCACGACGTACCTCCTCGAGCACGAGGTCCTCGAGCCAATCACCGGATCGGCGAGCTACAACGACGTCTGGCACCGCTCGAGCAACTACGGCGGCATCAACCTCCGCGCGGCGCCGCTCGTCGACTTGAGCGCGGTCACCTACGTTCAACCCAGGTTCGATCGCCCGCTCGACGTCCGGGTCCTCTCGGAGACGCTCGTGTCGTTCACGATCTCCAAGCTGCTCGCCGCGAGGGTCAGCGCCACGGTCTGGTACGACAGCCGCCCGCCGTTCGGCGTCGGGACGTACGACGTCGAGGTGAAGAACAGCCTCGTCGTGAGGCTGCAGTGATCTCGATCAGGCCCCGACCGTGCCGAACGTGTTCACTTCGGCGATGAGTCGTCGCCCGCCGGCATCGCGGCCATACATGAGGGCCTTCGTGTGGATGTTCGCGGTGGCACGCGCGAGATCCCCTTCGCAGCACATGAAGATGGCGCCGTCGTCTTCGTCGAACGCGACGTCGCGCATCACCTTCAGCGGCTGCGCCGAGTCGTTCACGAAGACCTCGATGTCGAGCTCGTCGACGCCCCGGAGATCGATCGGCACACGCGCGATGAACACGTCCGCGTCGCGGTCGAGGACATAGGACTGCAGGTCGGCCCGGTTCTCGAGCTCGATCATCTGCACCTTCCGGTTCGACGCTCGGACGCGCGCGACGTCCGCCGCTCGGATGTAGAGGTCGAGGGTCCCGCGCTCGCCACTCTGGCGCGCCTTGGTCACGAGCTCGTCGACGAAGACGAGCTCCGGCGCGGCATCCGCGAACGCGCGCTCGAAGACGTCTTCTTCGAGCGAGGCCGCCTCCGCTTCCGTGCCGTGCCCGCGCAGGTAGCCGTCGAGGAGCGCGATCGACTCATCGAAATCGGAAGTCGTCGATTTCATCGAACCGTCCATGAGACAGGCCGCTGCAGACAATCGCGGAGAGCAGCGATCGTGCGATGCCGGATGACGCGCACGTTCGCTTCCGTGAGGCTCATCGTCGCCGCGATCGCGCCGTCGTTCTCCTCCTCGTAGAACGTCGCCTTGATGACGTCGCGCGCGCGCCTCGTCAGGTGCGAGAGGCAATCCTCGAGGTGGTCGGCGCCGAACGACGTCGGCTGGTCCCACGCCGACGTTTCAACGACGTCCGAAGGCAGCTCGGACGGGCCGAAACGCTCGAGGAGCTCACGCCTCCGCGCCTGCGTGCGCACGTGATCGGAGGCCATGTGGCGACAGATCCCGAGCGCGAACCCTGCGGCTCGGGCAGGATCGTCGATCCGCCCCGAACGAAGCGCCTGGACGAACGCGAACAGCGCGTCCTGCGCAAAGTCCTCGGCCTGCGTTCCGCGGAGGCGCCGGCGCGCGAACGCTCGGATTGCCGGAAAGAGACGACGACACAGCTCGCGCTCGGCGTCACGATCTCCCGTGGCAGCACGCGCGGCGAGCTCGACGTGCGCTTCCGCCGTGCCGGATGCCTGGAGCTTCGAGGCAGTGACCCCCATGGCTGTCTCGAGCCTAGCACGCGCCTCGGTCCCGGTCGCCATGAGCAGAGGGTCCCGGGCTCGATCCCATGCCTGCACTGGCGCCGGAGGATTTCTGTAACGCCCCGCACCGGCCGCACCACATCACCGGCAGAGGGCAAAAAGGGCGCTCGATCTCGTTCCCCTCGGAGGTGAAACGCTCGATGAAGAACAAGGCGTCAGATCGCGCGGTGCTCGTCACCGGCGTGACGGGTACGGTCGGCCGCGAAGTCCTGCGCGCGCTCGTTGCGCGGCGAACGAGCGGAGATGCGGTGACGATCCGGGCGCTCGTGCGTGACCGGAAGCGCCTCGCCGGAAGCGGTGAGCTGCCGCCGGACGTCCATGTCGTCGAGGGAGACCTCCGCGACGCCGCGACGGCTCCGCGCGTGCTCGAAGGCGTGAAGGCGGCGTTCTACGTCTCGCCCCACGAACGTGACGAAGAGGAGCTCGCCCGGTCCTTCGTCGAAGCGTGCGAGCGTCGCGGCGTCCGCATCGTCTACGTCGGCGTGCACCTCGACGGCGCGAACCGGTTCGCACGCCTGCTCAAGCGAACCGCCTACGGGGTCATGTTCGGACACTATCGCCCGAAGTTCCGGGTCTCGGAGCACGTACGGCAATCGAAGGCCGATCCCGTGATCCTGATGCCGTCGAACTTCTACCAGAACGACGAGCTCGTCCTCGACCTGATCGAGGCCGGCTCGTACCGGCTGCCGCTCCGGCGCGTGAATCGCGTCGACGTTCGCGACCTCGGCGATGCTGCAGCGCGCACCTTGCTCGATCCCGCGTTTCCCGCCGGCGCCTATCCCGTCGTCGGACCGGTCTCGCTCTCGGGCGCCGAGAGCGCCGCGGTCTGGAGCAAGGGCCTCGGGCGCCCGGTCCGCTACGACGACGACGACGACGTGTTCGTCGAGACGATGCAGCAGCGCCTCGATGGCAAGAAGCGCGAGGACATGATCGCGAGCTATCGGCTGCTCCGGCGCGTCGACGCCGACACGCGT
>JAEXCN010000545.1 GCA_023402175.1 Pseudomonadota bacterium
ATCTGGAACGACATCGCGTGGGGCGCGGCGCCTCCGGCATCGGTGGTCCTCGTCGCCGACCGCGGGACCATGCGCCGGGTCGCGAGCGCGCGCGCCGCCGGAGAGATGCGCGGCGATCTCGTCGTCGTCCCCGCATACGACGTTCAGGGACGCGCGGGTCAGCGGGCACTCCTGACGGAGCCGAGGCTCGCGCGGCTCTATCGCGACATGGCGCTCGGCATCCCGCCGGAGGAGCTCTCGCTGGCTCAGCTCAGCGCGCAGCGGCCGCTCCTCGGCACCTTCGATCCGAAATGGGATCGCACACTGTCGCGCCACCTCGTCCCGGCCGGTCTCACGTCGCGCTTCGAGACCGAGCCGCGCGGCGCGAGCGACCGGAAGAAGGCTCTCGATGCATTCCTCGCCTCGAAGGAGCGACTCGTTCGCATCACGGTGGCGAAGAAAGACGCAGAGCTCGCGGCAGCAACGGCCGCGCTTCTTCGTGCACGCGCCGTCGGCTTGGCCGCGACCGGCGAACGTGATCTCCTCTCTCGAGCGCTCGACGATCTCCGCGCGTTCGCCCCGGACGACGCGATCGGCGCAACGCTCGTGCGACGCATCGTCACGACGAAGGGAGCGATCGACGTCCGCGACTTGTCGCCGTGACGTGTTCGGCTGAAAGAAGCGACACTTCGAGGTCGAAGGTGCGCTCGACGTCGGAGAGTCGTCCGTGTGACGTGATCGGCCGACGCGATACGTCGAGTCGAAGGTGCGCTCGACGTCGGAGAGTCGTCCGCGTGACGTGATCGGCTGACGCGATACTCCGAGGTCGAAGGGTGCGCTCGACGTCCGCGACTTGTCGCCGTGAGGTGATCGGCCGACGCGATAGGTCGAGTTGAAGGGTGCGCTCGACGTCGGAGAGCCGTCCGCGTGACGTGATTGGCCGAAAGAAGCGATACTTCGAGGTCGGTGACGGACATTCCGAAAGTCGCTCGAGGATCGCTCCTCGCCTATCGCGTGTTCGACGCGGGGGACACGATCGCGCTCGACGTCGCGGAGAAGCTCGTTCCCACGGCGAAGCGGCTCCTCCTCGGCGGACCGCTCGTCGAAGGTCTCGTGATCGCGGTCCGCCCGCTCGAGGTCACGCTCTCGGACTGCGAGCTCGTGATCCCCGGCGTCGATCGTCCGCTCCATGCCCGGGTCTCGGCGCGGATCTTCGACTTCGGCGCGGTCTCGATCCTCTACGAGATCCCGATCGAGCCCGGCACACCGCTCTCGGCGCTCGTGCCGGTGTGCGCCGCAATCTACGAGTCGCCCGTCCTCGACGCGCGTGGTGCCCGCCATCGCGAAGAGGTGATGAAGATGCTCGGCTCGAGCATCGCGAAGCCACACACCTGGGAAGAAGCGGAGAGCTACACGATCGTGTTCGTGCAGGAGCTCTCCGGCGTGGCGCCCTCGGCGCTCGCGGAGTCCGAGCTCGTCGCGAAGCTGCTCCTCGGCGAGCCGAGCGCGAAGCCGCTCAGCGTCGCGACGCGGCAGGACGTCCTCCGCAATGCGTTCTCGTATCTGGCGGACGATCTCATCCTCATCGACTGGAACAGCGGCCTCGTCGTCGAGCCGAGCGGCTCGCGCGTCGTGCCTCACGTCCTCGAGCTCGCCACCTGTCAGCTCCTCGAGTTTCGCTACTACGATGGCCTCCTCGATCGAGAGCTCGCGCGCGTCTACGACTACGTCGAGAAGGCGCCGCGCATCTTCAAGAGCCCGTTCCGCGCCCTGACGCGCGAGGTCCTCCGCCGGTTCATGGAGCTCACCGAGTTCACCGAGCGGGTCGACAATGCGATCAAGTCCGTCGGCGACTTCTATCTCGCGCGCGTGTACCTCGCCGCGATCAAGCGCTCCCGCGTCCCCGAGTGGCGCGAGAGCGTCGAGACGAAGCTCGGGCTCGTCAGCCGGACGTACGAGCTCTTGAAGGGCGAGGTCGAGGTCTCGCGGACACAGCTGCTCGAGCTCACGGTCGTCATCCTGATCCTCCTCGAGATCGTCGCCGCGTTCGAGCGCCATTGAGCGCGGGCGCTGAGCGGCGTCACTGCGTCGGCGTCACTGCGTCGGCGTCACTGGGCACTGGGCGCTGGGCGCTGGGGACTGGGCGCTGGACGCTGGACGCTGGGGCGCGCACGCGGGCGGACACGCTCGAACCGCCGCAGACCGCGAGCGGGGGCATGGCCGATGCAGCGGCGCCTTCGCGATGCACGGCCGACTCTACGATGTCCACGACGTCAGGCTCTCGCTTGCGCTCCTCGGTCGCGGAATCGCGGGCGCGATCTTCGGTCTCGCCGCGATCTCATCGACATGGCCACATGTCGAACAGACCGACGTCGGTTTCGTCGTCTACCTGATCGTCGATTGTGTCCTCGCGCTCTACGCCGCGAAACGAATCCGCGTGTCGCGAGGGCGTGCGTACCCGCTTGCGGTCGTCGGTCTCGTCGATGCCGTCACTGCGGTGCTTGCGGCGATCTTCCCGGCCGTCCTTCCGCTCCGCTACATCGGCGGCGTTCGAGCCGTCGTCACGGGCGTGTGCGATGCACGTTGGTCACGCCGTCACAACGTCAGCGACCTGCTCACGCTCTCGGGCGTTGCTGCCGTCGGCTTCGGCATCGTGCTCCTCGCATGGCCCGGCCCGGGCAACGTGGCACTCCCGTGGATCCTGGGTGTCCAGGTCATGCTCTCGGGCGCACTCCTCGTCGCAGGCGCCCTGAGCGAATTCCGCCATCTCGCTACCACCACCCCGCAACCCGCCTGAGCTCCGCGCCCCCTCGGTGGCTCCGCGCCCCTGCCACCCCGTCAACGTCGACGGTCGCTGACC
>JAEXCN010000034.1 GCA_023402175.1 Pseudomonadota bacterium
CGGCGGCAGGGATCAAGGCGCAGCTCTTCGACGACGTCGTGCCGACGCCGCTCCTCGCGTTCGCTGTCTCCCGCCTCGGATGCGCGGCCGGCGTCATGGTGACCGCGAGCCACAACCCGCCCGAGTACAACGGGTACAAGGCGTACTGGTCGAACGGCGCGCAGATCATCACGCCGATCGACGTCGGGATCGCCGCCGCGATCGAGAAGGCGCCTCCGGCAAAGGACGTCCCGCGACTCGCGATCGAAGAAGCGCGAGCCAAAGGGCTCGTCACGTCGCTCGGCGAGGATCTCGAGCAGCTTTACCTCGCAGAGGTGAGGAAGCTCGGCGCGCGCGACGACGGCGATCGGTCGATCTCGATCGTGTACACGCCGATGCACGGCGTTGGCGACAAGCTCGCCCGGCTCGCGTTCGATCAGGCGAGCTTCACGAACGTCGTCTCCGTCCCGGAGCAGCAGCGGCCCGACGGCGCGTTTCCGACCGTCGAGTTCCCGAACCCGGAGGAGAAGGGCGCGATGGACCTCGCGTTCGCCCTCGCGCGCGCGCGGAATGCGGACCTCGTCGTCGCGAACGATCCCGACGCCGATCGCCTCGCCGTTGCCCTTCCGAGCAGCACGTCGCCGACCGGCTTCGTCCAGCTCACCGGCAATCAGGTCGGCGTGCTCCTCGGTCATTACTTGCTCACCGGCGGGCTCGAGACGCTCGAGCACGCGGCGAAGCCGAAGGTCGGCGAGCCGCTCGTCATCGCGTCGATCGTCAGCTCGCCGATGCTCGGCGTCGTCGCGCACGCGCTCAACGCGCAGTACGACGAGGTCCTCACCGGCTTCAAGTGGATCGCCAACCGCGCGATGGAGCGGAAGAGGAAGAGCGGCGATCACTTCGTCTTCGGCTTCGAAGAGGCGCTCGGATACACCGTCGGCGAGCTCGTCCGCGACAAGGACGGCATCAGCGCAGCGGTCGTCTTCGCGGAGCTGACGGCGGTGCTGCGCGCGAGCGGCACGACCGTGCTCGCGCACCTCGAAGAGCTGTATCGACGGTATGGCCTCTTCGTGAGCTCGCAGGTGAACCTGACGCGCAAGGGAGCCGCCGGTCTCGCCGAGCTGCGCGCCATCATGCAGCGCCTGCGCGAGAAGCCGCCGTGGACGATCGGCGATCACGCGGTCGCGAGCGTGCGGGACTACCTCCAGCAGGAGACGACGACCGCGGACGGAACGAAGCGTCCGCTCGATCTGCCGAAGAGCGACGTCCTCGCGTTCGAGCTCGCATCCGGAAGCCGTGTCATCGCGCGCCCGAGCGGCACCGAGCCGAAGGCGAAGTTCTACTTCGACGTTCGCGAGCCCATCCGAGGCGCAGAGCCGCTCGCCGCCGCCGAAGCTCGCGCGGCGGAGACCATGAAGAAGCTCGCCGACGCGTTCGTCGCGATCGCGACCTGACGAGCGCGAACGGCAGCCACGCAGCGAGATGGCCGCGCCCGCGATGCAGGCGTCGAAGCGGCAACGTCGAACCGTGCTCAGCGCGGGCAGATGTCGAGCGCGATGTCGTCGACGTGGGCGGTGACGGGAACACTGGCCGCATCGGCCGCGACGACGGCGGTATCGATCCCGCAATGGACCCCGACCCAATTCAGTGCGGACGGTTTCTTCGTCGTGTATTTGACGACGTTGCTCACGCCGCTCGGTGCGACGACGGTCATGGTCACGTCCACGCCGCTGGACGTCACGGTCGCGACCTCGTGGACGTCGTACCAGCCGGGCTCCACGGACGAGAAGATGAAACGGCGATCGCCGAACTCGGTTGGGCCGAGCACGCCACGCGGCCGCGCCACGAGCCTGCCGTCTTGCTCTACCGCGAGGGCAATGCGGGTGACGTCGCCGCCATAGGGGACGCGAGACAACCTGATCGTGCACCCGACCTCCGCGTAGGCCCCGGGCGCGATGATCAGGCTCACCGCGTAGCGGAGGTCGATGCTGGCCGGCTCGACGTCGACGCTGTGCTCGATCTGCGCTTCGATCCCTTTCGCGTCGGCCGTGCCTTCCGCCTGGAACGATGCAGGTGGGGAGTGCGCGACGTCGGTGACGCGTGCGACCGTACCGCCCGTGTTGGCGCCCTTTTGCCAGAGGAGCGGGGGGAACGTCGTGCTCTCGAACGTCTCACGGACGGAGATGGTCGGCTTTCCGCAAGCGGGCGGGGTGCTGTCGCCAGCGTCGTCCACTGCGCCGTCCACGCCGGATGGGGCGGCATCGGGAAGCGTGTCCTCGGCGGGGCTGGCGTCGAAGCTCGTACAGGCCTGAGCGAGCGCCATCGCGCTGGCAAGCCCAGCACCGACCCCCGCTCGTCCGAGCGACACCGGAACGCGACCACGCATCCATCTCGATGTTACGAGAGCTCAGCCGTGCGTTCCAGAGAGCGAGGAGCGTCAGCCGCCGCTTCCATACGGTCGCGTCAGGATTTCGAGGTTGTGGCCGTCGGGATCCTCGAAGTAGAGGCCGCGGCCTCCGTCGCGCGTGTTGATCTCGTCCGGCTGGTGGTGATGCGGATCGGCCCAGTAGCGCATCCCGCGCTGTCGAAGCCTGCCGAAGATCTCGTCGAACGTCTCGTCACCGACGAGGAACGCGTAGTGCGCCGACGGGATGTGGCCTTCGCTGTCGATGAAGTCGAGCGTGACGTCGTTGTCGGCGTGGATCGTCATGAACGGGCCGAACGGCTTCGGCTCGGCAAGGCCGAGGATCTCGGCGAAGAACACCGCCGAGGACCGCTTGTCGTGGGCGCGGACGATCGTGTGGTTCAGCTGGACGGACATGGCGGCACCTCGGTCGGTGGGAGCTGTCGATGATCCCGTAGTGCGCGGGTGCCGCGAGCACGAGCACGACCGACGCGCGAGCTACTTCTCGCCGAACCGCGTCCAGCCCGCCATCCACGAATCGGTGCCGTCCTTGAACGCGCCGATGTAATTGGCCGCCGTGTCGAAGAAGCCGTCGTTCGGCGGCGTGCGAGCTCCCGTCGTGAGCGGAGCGTTGGGCCACGGCTGTGGCGCTTTCGTGTCGTGCGGCGCGACGAGGTTCGGGTTCGTCTCACTGCCGCCGCCGTCGCGGAAGATGTCGAGCTCGCTCACGCCGTTGTCGTCATCGGCGCTCGGGCCGGCGCCGCCGTCCTCGTCGACGACTGGGTTCACCAGGTTGCCGAACGAGATCGCCGAGCGGAGCAGGAGCGGCGTTCCGAGATTGCCCGTCGTGTCGAGCCCCGAGAACCAGCCGGTGAGCACGACGTTGTTCGCGTCGAGCTTCGTGTTGTTGCGGATCAGCATGCCGTAGCCGAGGACGTTCTCCACCTGCTCCTCTCCGCACAACGTCGCGTTGTAGAGCACTGGAAACGTGTTCGCGCCGTCGGAGAGGAAGCCATTGTGTCCATCGCCGGTCGCGGTCTTCTGACCGAAGAGGAACTGCAGGCGTCCGGCGTATCCCTCTCCGATCTCGAACTGCTCGTCGGCAGCGAACTGGCAGACGAGGTGCTTCGCATCGACGGACCCGCCGTTGAAGACGAAGCAGTTGTCGTTCGAGAAGCGGACCTGGACGCTGTCGATCTTCGTCTTCTTGCCGACTCCGCCGAGCACGAGACCGTTCTGCGAATATTCGATCCGTACGAAGCCGAGGACGCCGCTGTCGTCGTCGGCGACGTCGCCGCCGTAGGCGAGGAGCGGATCGCCCAGATAGGGCGCATTGCCGTTACGCCGCCCCTTTCCGAGGACGAACAGGCCACGCCAGTCGCTCGGGCCGGGTGCCGGATCGTCGCTCGTGAGGACGACCGGAGCGTTCTGCTGCCCCTGCGCGACGATGCGTCCGCCAGGAAGGACGACGATCGCCGCGTTGGTGCCCTTCTTCGCTCGGATCGTCGTGCCCGCGGCGATCGTCAGCGTCGTGCCCGACGGGACGATGAGATGCCCTTCGAGCGTCCAGTCCTTCTCGCACCCGAGCGAGAGCGCGTTCGCGAGCTGCGCGCCGCCGTCGGGACCTTGCGGGAGCCCCGCGGTCACGCTGCCGACCGGCTTCGAGGTGGCGTTGCACGCCGGATCGAGCGGCGGAGCGTCGAAGCTCGCATCGGTCCCCGGCGTGCTCGACGCCTCGGCCGACGTCGACCCGTCGTTCTCCGCGCGCGGGACGCAGACGGCTTGGTTCAAGTCGCAGACGGCTCCGAAGCGAGCGCAATCACCGTCGCTCGCGCACTGCTGCGGCTCATCGAGAAGAGCACATGCACCCGCGGTGATGCCGGCGGGCACGAGCGCGAGCACGAGGAAGGCGCGGATCTTCACGGCAGCCTCCCGCTCACGCTGATTCCGGTCGGGCCGATCGCGACGCCGACCGTCCTGTCCTGTGGCGCCGACGAGCGCCGGAAGAACGTGAAGTAGCTCGCGACACCGAGCGACACGACGGTCACCGCGCCGAGCGCCCCGGTGACGAGCAGCAGATCGCGTCCCTTGCCGTGCGCGGCATCGAGCTCTTCGCGCGTGACCGGGTACTGCGCCTTCAGCGCCTCGTAGTCGGAGCTCGCCGAGAGCGTCAGGTACGCGCTCACGCCCGTCGCCGCCGCAAACGTTCCGGCGACGACCCACGGCACGACGGGGAAGCTGCTGCTCGAGGAGGACGACGGGCGAGCGGGGCGAGGCTCCGGCTCCGCGACCTTCGGAGGAGGAGGCTCGTCGGGCTTCGCCTCGGTCGCCGCGGGATAGGCCTCGGTTGCGGCGGGTTTTGCCTGGGTTGCTGCGGGGGCGGGCGCCGGCGCGACGGCGGCGGGGGCGGGTTCCTCTTTTTTCGCCTCGATCTCGACGGTCTCGGACGCGCCCGCAGCCACGTGGACGCTCTTCTCCATCACGTTGCCGTCCGCGACGAGCACCACCTTGTGATCGCCGGGCCTCACCGGAACGGGCTGCGCGAGCGGGGTGCGCCCGACGACGCTGCCGTCGACCTTCACGAACGCGCCGGTGATGCTCGACTTGATCGTGAGGCTCGTCGTGCTGCGCGACGAGGAGGAGAGCGCCTTGAGCTCGCCTTCGATTTCCTTCCGCCGTTTCGCGGGGACTTCGGTGCCGCCGTCCTTCAGGTACTGGTCGAACGAGCGCGTCGCGCACTCTTTGTCGCCGAGCTTCACGCAGACGCGAGCGATGTTGTAGAGTACACGGAAATTTGCGTAGATCTCGTACGACGAACGAAGCGCGGTGAGCGCTGCCTTCGGGTCGGAGCCTTCGAGCCTCAGGCCCTGGTCGTAGAGCGTCTGCGCCTGCATGCGACGCTCGTCGACCTCGTCACCCGCAGCGGACGCCGGGGTCGACATCGCCACGAGCGAAGAGACGGCGAGGATTGCCGAGAGACGGCGCATGTTCGACGAGCCACTCGGGCCGAGCATCCCACTCCTCCCGATCGGGCGCGCGGCGCCCTGGACCAACGATGCGCGAGCAGGAGCCATACCGAGCCACCCCCACTGAGATTCTATGGCCTCCCCGACAGAACTGCGACGCCTCGGTTGCTGCCGCTCGAACGCAGCGAGGGGTGGGCGATCCACCATTTTTCCGTCGTTGAACGGTGGTCTCGGATTTCTGCCGCGAGGGCGGACTCGCACGACGATCGCTGTCGCGCGCGGTGACTGTTTGCAGAATGCAATGATTCGCTGGCCGACCTCGTCGAGCTCGGGGGGGCAGGCATTCACGTCGGAGCCGCTGCCGCGCGGCGCACGTGAGCGCGAGCATTCCGCCGCGGAACATGGGTTGCACCGTGCCCGCGCATGGACCTGTCGGGCTTCGAGACTCTTGCCGAATATCCGTCCTCCCTCATCGACGCCGACGGGACGGGATGGGTCGCGCGTGCGCGCGGACGTCGTCGCTCGGACGACGGGCTCTGGGAAGCGATCCTCGAGTTCGAGCGCGAGGACGGCACGGCCGTGGTCCGGACGTCACGCGAGACGACGCAGCCGAACCGCACCGACCTGCTCTATTGGGCGGCAGGCCTCGGCGCGGTGTATCTGGAAGGTGCATTCCGTCGCGCGAACGAGGCGTCGCGCGCCGAGCCCATCCACATGGCGGCGAGCACGCCGGACCCCTGGCCGAGCTCCTGAACCAGTGGGATTCCCCGGGGATCCCAGGGCCGCGGCTTGACAACCGCTGCGCGTTTCGCCATAACGCGCCTCCGCATTTCGCATCCCCCAGGCGGAAACGTTTACAACAGCCCGGCTTTCCAAGGCGCGAGCCACGAAAGACGAGCGGCCCCAGGGGAGCGGTAGAAAGAGGCGCGTCATGCCGAAGATGAAGACAAACAAGACCGCGGCAAAGCGGTTCAGGGTGAGCGGGTCGGGTCGCGTTCGCCGTCCGAAGGCGGGCGGTAACCACGGCCTCATCAACAAGAGCCGCAAGCGCCTTCGCCGTCTGCGCAACAACGACATGGTCCCGAAGGCGCTCCAGCGGAAGATCCGCCGTCTTCTCCCCTACGACTGAGCCGCCGCTCCAAAGCCGCCGCTCACGAAGACTGATTCGAAAGGGAACAGACCATGCCCCGCGCAAAACGTGGATTTAAAGCTCGCCGCCGCAAGAACCGCATCCTGAAGCACGCCTCGGGCTATCACAGCGCCCGCTCCCGCCTCTTCGCGTACGCGAAAGAAGTGGTGATGAAGGCGTGGGTGTACTCGTACGCCCACCGCCGCCGCAAGAAGCGTGACTTCCGCCGTCTCTGGATCACGCGCATCAACGCTGCTGCGCGCACCAACGGCACGTCGTACTCGCGCCTGATGCACTCGCTCAAGGGCGCGAACGTCGGCCTCGACCGCAAGATCCTCAGCGAGCTCGCCATCGTCGACCCCGCTGCGTTCTCGAAGGTCGTCGCCACCGCGAAGCGCTAGTCGCGCATCCGACCGACCGAGCTACGGAGCCGTATCGTCTTCATCGACGATCGGCTCCGTTTCGTTTTGTCCCTCATCACTCGATGAGGACCTTCGCCAGGTCGTAGCCGGTCACGATCCCGACGAGCGCGCGCTGCTCGGTGACGAGGATGCGGCGCACCTCGGTGGCGATGCCCTGGCCCGCAGCGCGGTAGAGCGGCGTCGAGGCATCGAGGTACGTCGTCTCGTAGCTCATCACCTCTTCGACCGGGCGCGCTCGCAAACGCGCGGGCAGGGCGCGCGCGCGGATCGCCTCGAGCTGCGTGAAGATGCCGACGGGCACCCTGATGTCGACGACGGCGAGGCCGCGGACGTTCGCGTCGTCGAGCTTCTCGAGCGCAGCGTCGATCGTCTCGCCGATGCCCACCGTCGCGACGGGGCTCGTCATGACCTCGGCGAGCGGCGTCTCGATGTGACGGAGGAGGACGACGCGAAGCGCATCGCGCGTGCTGAACACGCCGACGACCCGATCTCCCTCGGTCACGAACAAGCGATGGAAGTAGTACTGCAGCATCGTCTGGGCTGCCTGACCGACCGACGCGCTCGCAGGGATCGTGATGAGGTCTTTCTGCACGACGTCGCGCGCGACGAGCCCGGCAGGCATGAGCGGGAGCGGCTTCAGCGCCTTCTTCCCGAGCGCGTCGTCGTCCTCGCGCTGCTTCGCGACACGCAGGAGGTCGGTGATCGAGATCACGCCGACGGGCGTCTCGTCCTGCTCACGTACGAGCACGCACGAGACGTTGTACTGGTTGATCGTGCGCAGGACCTCGACCAGTGACGCCTCGGGAGTCACGGAGACGACCGACGGGGTCATGTACTCGCGGACCAGCGTGGGCGCGTTCGATCCCATGCCGATGTCGTACCAAAACTGGCCGCCGCGTCATCCCTCGGCGCCGTCTCAAGCCTTCTTCGCGCGGAACGACGCTCCGAGATCGAAGCCGAACCCCGTACCGGAAGGAACGAGGACGAGGTCGTTCACGCGGCCGCCGACGACGCGCACCTCGCCGATGACGCCCGCGCGGAGCGTGCGCGTGAGCGTGCGCGCCGCGACATCGCCGAGCTTCGGCGGGTGGTGCACGATCTCTTGCGCGCGCGTCGGGTTGTCGGCGCTCGCGAGCGCGACCATCGCCGAGACGCTGCCGGGCGCGATGTTGCGGACGACGTCGAGCGCGAGACCGAACATCCGCGAAGCGCGGCGGCTTGCGAGCTCGGCCGCGGGGACCGGTCGCACGGTGACCTCGTGCGATGGTCGGGTGATCGTCGCCGCGATCGCGTTCGCGACGTCGATCAGCCACGGAGCGTCGTCGCGGACGATGAGCGTCACCGGCGGTCCGCCCCATCCCTGGATCGGCATCTCGGTCCACGCGGCGCCGAGATGGAGGTTCGCGACGCGCGAGTAGGGGATGCCGTCGGCGATGCTCTGCGCGATCCCGGGACCGTCCCAGCCCGTCGCGTCGCGACCCGTGAACAGCACTGCCCAACCGACGGCGCCGAAGTCGAAGCGGCTCGAGCCGGCGCGCACCGAGTGCAGTCCGCGCTCGAACCATCCGATGTCGTCGCTTCCGCCTTCGAACGCGAGCAGCGAGGTCGACACGTTCGGCGCGGCGCGGACGGTGATCTCGTCGAGGAACGCGGGCCCACGCGCTGCCAGCCGGTTGCGCGTGAGGAGCAGGGCGCCGTCTCGGATCGCGTGGCGGAACGGCCCCGTCCCATCGGGGCTCTCCGGGTTGAACCCGCTCGGCACCATCGCGACGATCGGCGATGCGAGCGCGCGTGTGAGCCGCGCGGCGTCCTTCGTCGGGAACACGAGCGCGCGGCCGTCGTCACGTGGCGGAGGAATGTCGGCGAGCCACCCGCGTGCGCCGGACGCACGCGCGCGCGCGATCGCCGAAGCGGCGTCCTTCGTGCCGAACGGCCTGTCCTTCGCGGTGCGAAGTCCGGCGCGGAGCTTCACGCGCAAGTTCGCGCCGTCGGGTTCGGGCTCCACTTCGGCAAGGGAAGGAACGAGCTGCCCCTCGGCGTTCTGAGCGTAGAGTGTGTCGAAGAGAGCTTCTCCGAAGATCGCCGCGAGCGGATCGTCGATGCGGTGGGGATCGATCGATCCGATCGGCCAAGGAAGGCGGAGCGAGACGCGACCACCAACGGGCGTGCGACCACGCGCGGCGGCATGGGATGCGAACGACGTAGCGACCAAACCGGCGAGGAACGCGCGGCGCTTCATCAGCGAACGAGCCACACCTCGCTGCCGACGACGGCCACGAGGGCGGGCAGGCCTTTCTCTTCGGGAGGGCAGGCGGCGACGGCGCGTACGCCTTCCTTCGCGGGCAAACGGAGACGCTGGACGAGGCCGTTCGCTCGCCAGCTCCAGATCGCGAGGACGTCCGTCTCGTTCGGAGCATCGCCGCTGAAGGCGATCTCGGGAGTGCCGTCGAGATCGAGATCGGCGAGCGCGATCTGCGCGCCGGCGCCGTCGATGGGCAGCTCGAAAGACTTGCCGCTCGCGTCACTCCGTCGAAGCCGGAGCTTCCCCGTCGGCTCACGTGCGGCGACGACCTGCGTCACGGTCCCGTCCTTCGCGACGAGATCGAGCGACGCGATCGCATCGAAGCGAGCTGCAGGCGTCGGGAGCACCGGCGCGGGATCGCCCTTCGATGGAGGAATGCACGCGATCCCGCTTCCTTCGAACGCACCGAGCTCCGGGCTCGCGGATGCGCACGCCTCGCCGTCGGCGCCCGGGATCGGTAGCCCCGTCAGCTGACGCCTCGTGAGGAGCGCAGCGTCGACGGCGACGGCGCCGCGGTCGGTCATTCCGACGAGGAGCTCGCCGCGATGGCCGCGCGGAACGACCACGCTGGCGATCGGCTCGCGCATGGGGACGGGCGCACGCGACGCAAGCTGCGTCCACGGCGTCGCGCGCATGACGGCGAGCTTTCCCCCGCGAATCTTTCCGAGCACGACGCGGCTGCGCGTGGCGAGGATCAGCTCGTTGCCGCCGTCGGCATCGACGTCACCGCATCCGATCGCGAGCACGTCGGTCTCGTCGTGCGTCGCCTTGTGGACGCTGGCTTGCTCGAGGACGATCGGCTGGAGGAACGTGCGGACCTCCGCGTCGAGCGGCGCGCCCGTGAAGGCGTGCGCGCGCGGACCGGGCGCGGGATTGCGGAGCCGCTCCCAAGCGTTCGAGACGACGGGATAGAGATCGGCCGTCGCGCGGAGCTCGCCTTTTGCGATCTCGAGCTGCACGTAGACGAGCGACGCAGCGCGTCCCGACACGCCGCGAGCGACCGCGAGCGATACCGGCTGCGGGTGCGCGTGCGCGACCCCGAGCCGTCCTGCGATCTGCGCCGCGACACGCGCCGCGAGCTCGTCGCCTTTCGGTGCCGGCACGTCGGACGTGAGCGGAGAGACCGCGACGAGCGCGCCGGGAGGGATCTGACCGAGGCCTTGCGCGATCTCGATCGCGACGTGGAGGATCGCGCTGTGGTGACCGGGTGCAGGCGCCGCCGGTGCGGCTGCCGAAGGTGCTGCTGCAGATGCGGCAGGCTTTGCAGGCGCCTTCGGCGGTGGTTGCTGCGCGAGCGCGAGCCCGAAAGGCGCGAGCACGCCCATCGTCGTCAGCGAGACGGCGAGGGCCCGCGCGCGCCTCAAGGCTCTGCCCCTGCCTCTGCCGCGGGCGCCGTGTTCGTTCCTTCAGCCGCGTTGCTGTCGACGGGAGGCTTCACCTCGGCGGTCTCCGTCGGCTCGGTGCCCGTGAGGAACACCTCGTCGATCGTGTCGCCCTCGGCGCCTTCGGGCTTCAGCTTTCCGCTCTTCGGATCGATCGCGATGGTCACCACGCCGGGCGGGCGCGCGAACTCTGCACGCGGCTTCCCCTTGTGCGCCGCATCCATGACCGAGATCCATGCCGGCAGTGCGGTCGCGCCGCCGGCCTCGCCGGATCCGAGCGGCTTGTTGTCGTCGTAACCCACCCAGACGACCGCGGCGATCTCGGGAGAGAAGCCGGCGAACCAAGTGTCCTTCGCCTCGTTGCTCGTCCCGGTCTTGCCCGCGACGCGCCGCCCGAGCGTCTTCGCCCTCTGCGCGGTGCCACGGTCGACGACGCTCTCGAGCATGCTCGTGATCACGAACGCCTCTGCGGGCTCGAGCACGCGTCGCGGCGGAGGCGGCGGCTTGAGCTCGACGTCCTTTCCGTCGGGCCCGACGATGCGCGTGACGATCCGCGGCTCTTCGTACATGCCGCCGGCCGCGAACGTCGCGTATGCGCCGACGAGCTCGATCGGTCGGACCTCGTACGAGCCGAGCGCAAGCGAGAGATCGGGCTTGAGCGTCGAATCGATGCCGAGCGCCTTTGCCCAGTCGACCACGTTCGCCGGCCCGACGTCCTCGAGGACGTTGACCGCGGCGATGTTCACCGAGTTCGCGAGCGCTTCGCGGAGGCGGAGCGGATCGGGATTCGACCAACCTTCGTAGTTCGCCGGCTTGTATCCTCCGGCGTACGCCTTCGGCTGCACGTCGACGAGCGTCGCCGGCGTGTACCGGCGCGAGTGGAGCGCGTACGAGTAGACGATCGGCTTGAACGTCGAGCCGGGCTGCCGATGCGATTGCGTCGCGCGATCGAGCCCGCCGCTCTGCGCCTCGTAGTTGCCGGCCATCGCGAGGACGTGTCGCGTGCGCACGTCGAGCACGACGACGGCCGACTCCGGGCCGAGCTCGAGCCGGAGCGGCACCTTCGCGACGGGCGCGCTGTCCGACGGTGGAGCGACCTGCGCGACGGCGTTGGGGATCGGCGCGAGCAGGCTCACGCGGACGCGCGCGCCGATCTCGGCGAACTGACTCGGTGGCAGGTTCTGCGGGTTGTATCGCTTGTAGTCGGCGAGCTTCACCGAGCCGATCACCGTCCCGACGCGAATGTCGACCGTCCCTGCGACGTCGTCCGTCGCGGTGACGACACCGGTGAGGATCTTGTGCGACTCGAACTTCGGCGTGCCCTCGAACGGCTGCGCATCCTTCGAGGGCTTCGCCTTGCCCTTCTGCGCGACCGCAGGGGCCTTGATCGGCGCGAGGAGCGCGTGCCGCTTGTCGTACGCGGCGAGGTTGTCGCGGAGCGCCTTGCGCGCCGCCTGCTGGAGGGCAGGGTCGATCGTCGTCGTGATCGTGAAGCCGCCGCGCGGACCGCGCTCGGGCTCGAGCTCGAACAGCAGCTTCTTCGCGATCTGCACGGCCTCCGGCGCGAGATCGCTGTCGACCTCGCGCGTCGCGGTGAGCCGGACGGGCTCGTTCTTCGCGGCCTCGTACTCCGCATCGTTGATGAAGTGCTTGGCCCGCATCTGATCGAGCACGAACGCGCGCCGGTTCAGCGCCTTCGTGAGATCGCGTTTCGGGTTGTACGCCTCGGGCGCGGCGGGAACGCCGGCGAGCATCGCGGCTTCGGCGATCGTCAGCTTGCTGGCGGGCTTGCCGAAGTTGTCCTGCGCCGACTCCTCGATCCCGTAGCGGCCGTGCCCGAGATAGATGTGATTCAGATAGAGCTCGAGGATCTTGTCCTTCCGCTTGTCGCGACCTTCACGGTCGTTGCCGCACGTCGGACAGAGCTCCTGCTCGAGCCGCCGCGCGAGGAGCGCCTCGCGCATCTTGCGGCGATACGTCCGCTCGTTCGACTCGAGCAGGATGTTCTTCACGACCTGCTGCGTGATCGTGGAGCCGCCCTGCCGCGTGCGACCTGCGCGGAGGTTGACGACGAACGCGCGGGCGATGCCGAGGTAGTTGATGCCTTCGTGCTCGTAGAAGCTCGCGTCCTCGGCGGCGAGGAAAGCGCGCGTGACGTGCCGCGGGAGGTCCTCGACGCGGACGATGGTGCGCCGTTCGGTGAAGAGCTCGGCGAGCGTGGTGCCATCGCGAGCGAGCACGCGCGTCACCTGCGACGGACGGTAGCCACGCTCGAGCTCGGCGACGCTCGGTAGGCCTTCCTCGTAGTGCCGCACGAGGAGCCACCCGGTGATCACGACGATGACCGAGAGCAGGGCTCCCGCCGCGGCGATGCGGATCGCCCACTTCTTCACGGCGCGAAGCACCGCGCGCCGGCGACGCGTCGACGGAGATCCCTGGAGCTGATCCATGAGCGTGGGCCGGTCGTCGACGGCCGCTTTCTCGTCGGAGCTGCTGCTGTCTCTGCCCGTTGCCTTGGCCGCCGTCGTCTTCGCCGCGCCTTCGCCTGGTTCGTAGACGGTGTCCGCGAACGCGAGGTCGTCCGAGCTCTTTTTCACGCGCACGTTCTTGGGAACGCCCAGATCGTCCGAGCTCATCCGCGAGGGACGGGGCGGGCCCGAAGAGGGCCGGGAAGGGCGTGACGGGCGGTCGGACACGGCCGGAGCAGCATACTCGCAACGCCCCCCTCCTCGAAACCGTAGCCCGCTGCGTCCATGCGCGATTGGGTTCGCTGCGGCGGTGGTGGATGAGATCCGTCGTGCGCGTTTTCTTGACGAGGGCGATCATCCAGTCGCCGCCTTCGGCGTCCGCGCCGCCGATCAGTCGATTCTGTGCTCGCGCAGCTTGTTGTAGAGCGTGCGGCGACTCACTTCGAGGAGGCGCGCTGCGCGAGAGCGGTTGTTCCCGGCCTGCGCGAGCGCTCGGAGGAGGGCCTCCTTCTCCATTTCTCGTCGCTGCGCTTCGAGCGATGCATTGGGCGACGCGCCTTCCGCGGGCGGCGGTGCGCTCGGCGCGACCTGCGCCGATGCAAGGCCGCTGGTTGTCCGTACGCCGCGACCGAGCTCGCGTTCCACCTCCGCGCGATCGATCGTCGTCCCCTCTGCCAGGACCACGAGACGCTCGACGAAGTTCTGAAGCTGGCGCACGTTGCCGGGCCAGGGCTGCGCCGCCAGGAGGTCGACGGCATCGTCCGTGATGCGCAGGCTCGCTCGCCCGCTCGTCGCCGCGAATGCGCCGACGAAGTGTCGGACGAGGCGTGCTGCATCACCGGTCCTCTCGCGAAGAGGCGGGACGAGGACGGGGACGACCGAAAGCCGGTAGAAGAGGTCCTCGCGGAACGTACCCTCTGCGATCATCGCTTCGAGGTCGCGATGCGTCGCTGCAACGATGCGCACGTCGACGCGGATCGTCTCGGTGCCGCCGACGCGCTCGAGCTCACGCTCTTGCAGCACGCGAAGGAGCTTCACCTGAACCGCGGGCGAGATGTCGCCGATCTCGTCGAGGAACAGCGTTCCCTTGTGCGCGAGCTCGACGCGCCCGGGCTTCCGCTGCGTCGCCCCGGTGAAGGCGCCTTTCTCGTAACCGAACAGCTCGCTCTCGAGCAGCGTCTCGGGGAGCGCTCCACAATGGACCTTCACGAACGCCTGCTCTTTCCGCGGACTGTGCTCGTGGAGCGCCCGGGCGACGAGCTCCTTGCCCGTTCCGGTCTCTCCGCGGACGAGGACGGTCGTCGTGCTCTGCGCGACCTTGCGGATCGTCGCGAAGACCTCCCGCATCGCCGACGAGTCACCGACGAGGCCACTGTCTTCGAGCAGCGGCGGCGGTACGGCGGCCCGCACGCCACGCGACGACGCGAGCGCCTTGTCCATCACGAACCAGAGCTCGTCCTTGTCGAACGGCTTCTGGACGAAGTCGGCAGCGCCCCGCTTCATGGCCTCGACGGCGAGCGCGACGGATGCGTGCGCGGTCACGAGCACCACGGGCACGTCCGGATGCCGCGCGCGGACGTGATCGAGCAGCACCATCCCGTCGATGCCGGGCATCCGGATGTCGGAGAGGACGGCATCGAACGGGCGCGCCTCGAGCTCCTTCAGCGCGTCCTCGCCCGAAGGCGCCCACGCCACATCGAGCCCACGCTGGCGGAGGAGGGCGCAGACGACCTTCGCGATCGCGGAATCGTCCTCGACGACGAGCACGGCCTCGGGCACACGCACCATGAAAAGAACGCTAACATGCGGCTGAGCTCGGTAGCGTCGCGCGATCGGCATCGCGATCGAGGCCGGCGCCGAGACGGACACGACCTTGGGAGCGTCGCTGATCGATGGGATGAGGGGGATGCGGGACTGGATGTCCCTCCTCGCGGCGATCGGAACCCTCTCCCTCGCGGTGCTCGCGATGTTCGGCGGTCGGAGGAGCCCGCTCGCGAGGCCGATCGCGGCCCTCTGCTTCGTGCTGTTCGGCTGGAACTTCTCGACGCTCGCGCATCATCACGTGCTCCGGACGGGCGGAGTGGCAGGGGCGAACGATCCCTACGAAGTGCTCGATGCGGTGTTCACGGCGCTGTCGCCGCCGCTCGTCCTCGAGGTGGTCCTCCGCTTCGTCGGCGAGCTCCGACGTCATCGGCCGGCGCGCATGTTCGCGTGGGCGCTCTTCGGCGGGCTCGCGCTCTCGTCTTTCGGCGCGTTCTTCTCGCCGACGCTCGCGCGCTGGACCGACGGCACCGCGTGGTTCGTCGTCTTCCTCGGCGGCTACGTGCCGGCGTTCGTGTTCGAGGTCGTGGTCCTCGGCCGCTATCTCCGGCGGACGACGGAGCCGCGAGAGGGATCTCGCGCACGGATGGTCCTCCTCGCGCTCGCCATCGGCGGCACGTTCTCGATGAGCGACGCGCTGCGCAGCGCAGGATTGCCCGTCCCGTACCTCGGCGCGCTCGGCACGTTCGTCGCGGCCGCTCTCCTCACGACGCTCGTCGTGCGCCTCGGCCTGCTCGAGCGGAACGTGTCCGCGCGTACGACGGTCTACGTCGTCGGGATGATCGTCGCGTTCGTCGTCGCGTACCTCATCGTGCTCTCGGCGTTTGCGGATCGTCTCCCGGCCCAGGTCCTTGCGGCATGTCTGCTGACACTGCTCGCTCTTGCGGTGGCGCGCGAGCTCGCGCTCTCGATGGCTGAATCGCGCGCGCGGACGCAGCGTCTCGCCGTGCTCGGTCGTTTCGCCGCGCAGATGGCGCACGACATCAAGGGCCCGCTCACGGCGTTGCTCGGAGCCGCGCAGGTCCTCGACGGAGCCGACGACG
This sequence comes from Pseudomonadota bacterium, assembly GCA_023402175.1. Taxonomy (GTDB): domain Bacteria; phylum Myxococcota_A; class Polyangia; order Polyangiales; family Polyangiaceae; genus Labilithrix. The sequence continues at coordinate 15,917 of JAEXCN010000034.1, forward strand.
AGGGGACGCGGAAGGAGTTCCTCGGCCTCGTCACCGATCAGGCGAAGCGCATCGGCGCGATCGTCGACCGTTACGATCGGATGGCGCGCGTCGAGCCGCGGAAGACGCTCGTGCGTGTCGACGACGTCGTTCGTGCGGTCGCGCGGGCGCACGGCATCACCGACGATCGGCTCGCGCTTTCTGCGGGCGCGATCGAGATCGAGGCGGATTCCGCCCTGCTCGAGAGCGCGCTCGAGAACGTGGCGCGCAACGCGGTCGAGGCATGC
>JAEXCN010000103.1 GCA_023402175.1 Pseudomonadota bacterium
CTTCTGCTGCGAGCCGCGCGAACCGAGGTTGTGGAAGTTGTACTCCCAGGGATCGCTGAGGAACGTCGGGAGCTTCCAGACCGCGACGGACGTGATCGAGATCGCGAGGAGGACGAAGAACCACGGCCGGCGCTCGGTGATGTCGCCGACGATGCGTGAGATCGTGCCGCGACTTCCGTCATCGTCGAGCTGTGGCGGCGCCTGACGGAACCCGACCGGCAGGCGCGCCTGGATCCTCTCGAGCACGACGATCATCGCAGGCACGCACGGGATCATCGCGATCCACACGAGGAGCATGCCGACGAACCCGATCACGCCGAACTGGCTGAACCCGCGGAAGTCTGTGATCGTCAGTGAGCCGTACGCGATCGCGCCGACGCTCGCGCCGACGAGCTCGGCGCGGAACGCGTTCCACACGGCTTCGCGCCGCGCGACGTCCGGCTCCATCTTGCGCGCCCTGAACTCGCGGTATCGCGAGTAGAGCACGATCGGGTAGTTCACGCCGTTGCCAATGATGATGGCGCCGAGGAACGCGCCCGACGAGTTCACGTAGCCGAAGGCATACGTCGCGAACGCGTACGCGCATCCGACGCCGAACAGCGGCGCGAATCCGACGAGCGGGATCGCCCACATCGATCGGTAGAACCACGCGATGCCGCCGAGGATGAGCACCATCGCAACGCCGGTCGCCATCGCCGCTTCGCTGAGGAGCGACTCCTTCTCGGCGATCGCGTTCGGGACGTCGCCGGCGTAGCCGACCTGCATGTCGGGATGGAAGCTCGCCGGCTTGAGCTCGGCGACGTGCGCCTTCACCCGATCGAAGAGGTTGTCTCCGCCGGAATCTCCCGTACCGCTCGACGTCGAGACGATCCGGAGGCCGACCATGTGCCCTTTCGGCGACGCGAAGTACCCCGTGGGGAAGTCGTCGTGGCGGTTCGCGTGCGCTTCCCACTTCGTCCGGAGCTCGTCGAGGCCGAGCGCCGACTTCTTCTCCGTCGCACCTGCGTCGGCGTCGGCCGCGCCGCTCCCGCTCGGCGCGGGCGCCGGCGTGTCGGAGGCCTCGAGGTCCTCGACGAGACCGCTGCGAATCGCGATCTGCCGGTCGATCGTACGGTCGGCGTCCTCGAGCTCTTCGAGATCGGCATACAGCCATCGGTTGTCCCGGAAGAACTGCCGAACGTCCTTGGTCCCTCGCTCGATGTACGCGACGAGCTCGGGGCCGCACTTCCGCTTGCAGGCGTCGTCTGTGCACGCGTCCGCGCACGTCTTCCGGTCCGCCGTCTCCTTCTCGAGGACGTCGGAGAGCTGGTCGATGAATCGTTCGTTCGCCGAACGCTCCGGCGATTCGGCGACGACGATCAGCGTCGCTCCGCCGCCGACGCGTCCGAGCTGATGTTCGAAGGCCTTGAAGCCCGGGCTGTCGCGCGGAAGGAGCTCGAGGAAGTCGGAGCGGAGCTCGAGCCTCGAGGCGTACGTCCACGACGCGGTCATGCACGCCAGGGCAAAGCCCAGGACCAGGAACGGATACCGGCCGCCGAAATCGACGAGCCACACGACAAACCGACGAATCATTCGCGTCTCGCGGATCGAGAGAAGGGGGCGCTGGTGCGCGCGACGGCGAGCGATCCGCGCGATCGCTCGCGAGCTCCGGCGAAGACGACGCTCTCAGAGCAAGAAGACCATCAGCTCGGCGTGTCTGCGGACGCGGCGGGCGGAGGCCTGCTCGCCGGCGCTCGCCACCGCGAGCGGCCCCTCCGAGCAGACCTGGCCGGTCCAGCGCGGGCGGAAGAGCTCGGGGAGAACGAGGGCGATGTCGCGCGCGCGTGCGCCGTGACCGCGCCCATCACGGGGCGGGCGCACGACGGCGCCACGACACTGCGCTTCACCATCTTCGAGCGCGACCGGCGTGTCGCCGTCCGGGGTCGCGATGACGTTCAAGTCAGTGACGACCGACAGCGGGACGGGACGTAGCGAAGCGGCGAAGAAGGCGGCGACCGAGAGAACGAGCGCGAGCACGAGCCGCGGCGTCGGAGGCTTGCTCCGTCCGAAAGCTGAGCTCGACCGCATCCGCATTTCGGCAGCACCTTACGCAACGAAGAGCGCGACGGCAAACCCGGTGTGCGGCGCCCGTGTCGAGTTTTCAGAGGCCTGATTACGCGGCGATATCCTCACGCTGCGCGTACCGGCGGGCGAGCCATGCGCAGACCATGAGCTGAAGCTGGTGGAAGAGCATCAGCGGCAGCACCGTGAGACCGACCGATGGGCCGGAGAAGAGCAGCTTCGCCATCGGCAGCCCGCTCGCGAGGCTCTTCTTCGACCCACAGAAGACGATCGCGATCTCGTCCTCCTTCGAGAAGCCGAGCCTTCGTGAGACGACCGTGAGGATCACCATCACCACGGCGAGCAGGACGGCGCTCACGGCGAGGAGGACGACGACGCTGAAGACGGGCAGCTGGTGCCAGATCCCGTTCACGACGCCTTCACTGAAGGCGGTGTAGACGATGAGCAGGATCGAGCCGCGATCGACGTACCCGAGCCAGGCCTTGTTCCGCTCGAGCCACGCGCGGAGCACGGGCCGGAGCGCGTGACCGACGACGAACGGCACGAGGAGGAAGAGGACGATCTTCCCGATGGCGTCGAACGAGCCCGCCGAGCCGTCGCCTGCTCCGAGCAAGAGCGCCGTGAGCAGCGGCGTGATGAAGACGCCGACCAGATTCGACACGGTCGCGCAGCAGATCGCCGCCGGGATGTTGCCTCGCGCGATCGACGTGAACGCGATCGACGACTGGACCGTCGACGGAAGCACGGCGAGAAACACGATGCCGGCTTGCAGCGGCTCGGGGACGAGCGATCGGGGAAGGAGCGCGCGCGAAGCGAGACCGAGCAGCGGGAACAGCGCGAACGTCGCGAGGAACACGACGAGCTGCAGGCGCCACTGCGTCATGCCTGCAACGATCACGTCGCGCGGGAGACGTCCGCCGTAGAGGAAGAAGAGGAGCGCGACGCCCGCGTTCGCCGCGCCGCCGAGCACGACTGCGGCCTGACCTCGACACGGAAGAATCGACGCGATCCCCACCATGGCGAGGAGCGCGAGCACATAGGGATCGATCCGGATGCGCGCGAGCACCGCCGACAACCTACTCCGGGTCGGACGGCTCTGCGTGGCAGATCCGCGGTCGACGAGCTCAGCTGACGGCGACGATCGCCGCTTCGAGCCGCCGGAGGCCCTCCGCAACGAGCTCGGCGGGGACATTGAGCGCGGGACGGAACCGGAGCGAGCGCGTCCCGCAGGCGAGCACCAGCATGCCGTCGGCGAAGCAGCGCTTGATCGCGGCGTCGCGCGTCTTCGTGTCCTGAAGGTCGAGCGCGCACAAGAGGCCCTGGCCGCGTGCGTTCTCGACCGTCGGCCTGCGCGCCTCGATGGCCTCGAGGCCCGCCCGGAGCTCGGCGCCGCGGGCGCGCGCGTTCTCGAGCAGGTTCTCGTCGACGATGATCTCGAGGATGCGCGTCGCACGAACCATGTCGACGAGGCCGCCGCCCCAGGTGGAGTTGATGCGGCCCGGCTTGCGGAAGACGTTGTCCTCCACGTCGTCGATCCGTTCGCTCACGAGAATGCCGCCGACCTGCATCTTCTTCGCGAAGCAGACGATGTCGGGAGCGATGCCGTGGTGCTGGTATGCCCACCACTTGCCCGTCCCGCCGAGCCCCGTCTGGATTTCGTCGTAGACGAGCAGCGCCTCGTGCTCGTCGGCGAGGCGCCGGAGCTCGACGAAGAAGCTCGAACGGAAGTGGTTGTCGCCGCCCTCGCACTGGATCGGCTCGAGGATGATCGCGGCGATGTCGTGCGGCCACCGCTCGAACGCGGCCTCCGCTGCGGCGATCGCCGCGCGCTCCCTCTCCTCGACCTCGGCGATGTTCGCGCCGCGGAGCGGGAAGCGGATCATCGGCGACGGAATACGTGGCCAGTCGAACTTCGGGAAGTAGTCCGTCTTGTTCGGATCCGTGTTCGTCAGGCTCAACGTGTAGCCGGACCGACCATGGAAGGCGCGCTCGAGGTGCAGCACCTTGTGTCCGCGCTCGCCTCGACCGGCCGCGAGGTTCCTCCTCACCTTCCAGTCGAACGCGGTCTTGAGCGCGTTCTCGACCGCGAGCGCTCCACCTTCGATGAAGAAGTACTTCGGCAGCTCCGGCGGCGCCGCAGTGCGCGAGAGCGTGTCGACGAACTCCGCGAGGTACGTCGTGTACTTGTCCGAGTTCGCGACCTTGACGACCGAGCTCCGGAGCAGGCGCTCGCGCGTACGCTCGTCGAGCATCGCGGGGTGATTGAATCCGAGCGGATTCGACGCGTAGAAGGAATAGAAGTCGATGAGCTCATGCCCGCTCATCGCGTCGCGGACGATCGAGCCGCGGCTCCTCTCGAGGTCGACCACGAGCGGGTACCCGTCGACGAGCAGATGACGGCTGAGGGTCGCGTGGACCTCGGCGCTCGGAACGTGCGATCGCCGGAACATGAGGAGGCCTTAGCTCCATCCCGCGGGGCTCGACAGCGGCCGCTCGCGGTAGCAGCATCCGGGATCGCATGGAGATCGACTTCTGGGCACAACGCTGGAAAGAAGGCCGCATCGGCTTCCACGAGGGCCGCACCAACACGTTCCTCGAAAGGCACGTAGACCGCCTTGGGCCCGCGCCGAAGCGGGTACTCGTCCCTCTCTGCGGGAAGACCGAAGACATGGCGTTCCTCGCTTCACGAGGACACGAGGTGGTCGGGGTCGAGGTCGTCGAAGACGCCGTGAAGGCGTTCTTCGATGAGCACGGGCTCGAGCCGTCCGTCCGCGAGCTCGACCACGGCGTACGCGCGTACGCGTCCGGTCGCGTCACCCTCCTCGCGGGCAGCGTCTTCGATTGTCACCACGAGCACGTCGGGCCCGTCGACGCGCTCTACGATCGCGCAGCGCTCGTCGCGCTCCCCGCCGACGTCAGGCCAAGATACGTCGCCCATCTCCGCGCTCTGCTCGCGCCGGGATCGAAGGGGCTCCTCGTGACGTTCGACTACGACCAGTCGAAGGTCGAGCCGCCCCCGTTCGCCGTGAGCGAGGAAGAGGTCCGCCGGCATTACGCGGGCGCGCGCGTCACCGCGATCGACTCTGCGCCTCTCGACGGCCCGAGGTTCCGTGAGGCGCACATCGAAGGGATCCAGCAGTGCTTCGCGATCGAGCTGTGATGTTGCTCGCCTCGCGTGCAGGTCGCTGGCTGGCCGACGTGACGTGACGTGACGTGGACGTGGACGTGGACGTGACGCGAACACCCTTCGTCGGCGAAGGGATCCGTGCGACATTCGACCGGATATGACGCAGGAGAGACGCCGCCACGTCCGGACGAAGCCAACCCAAGCCCTTCCGGCGCGCGCCATCCGCTCGATCGATGCTCTCGTGCAGGAGTCGCTCGAGATCATCGACATCAGCGTCGGCGGGATGGCGCTCGCGGGCGTGCACGCCGACGGCGGCGCCAAGATGACGCTCAAGCTGTCGCTTGCCGGGCAAGGCGACCACGTCGTCGATGCGGAGGTGCGATGGGCCTCGCGCGACGCGGTCGGCGTGGCATTCGTCGAGCCGGCCACGGAAGCGGCGCAAGCCGTCCGGAGGTACGTGGCCGAGCTCCTCGAGCGCGGCGCCGCGGTGTGAGATCGGCCCTCGAGCGCGATCGGGTGATCGATCCCGCAGATCAGGGACACCTCAGCGGCTCGACGGTGTAGTCGATCACCGTCTCGTCCTTGACGACGTGCACGTCGTAGCGCTCGTCCGGCTTCGTCGCCCATCCCCTCGGGACGAAGCGGATCGCGGTGAGGCTCCCCATCGTGCGCTCGAGCGAATGGGTCTTGATGGCTCGCCGGACGCCGCCGACCTTCACTTCGACATGGGCGCCGTCGAGATCGAGGCTCGAGCTCTGAATCGTCCATCCGACGAGGTCGACCCGCGTACGTTCGATCGCGTCGAACGGAACGGGCCCGGGCGGTGGCCATGCGACCCATTCCGGGACGTCCTCTTCGGAGGCGGGCTCCTCCGCTTTCGGAGCGTCGGGATCGCTCGACGTTCCAGGATCGCTCGGCGTTTCAGGATCGCTCGCCGGCCCGGGATCTTCCTGCGCTCCAGCATCGCGCGGCGCATCGAGATCCGGGAGCGGCGGGAGATCGGGCTCTCCCCCCAATCCTACGTCGGAGGGGATGAACGGCCACGTCGGCCCGCCCGCATCGGGCGGATCGGGCGGGGCGGATGGCGCCGGCTCGGCTCCGGCGTCTTCGCCGCTCGGCGCGGGTGGAGGATCCCACTCGCGCCCGTCGACGAGCGCGCAGGCGAAGCGGCTCGTCGACCCGAGGCCGAGGCGATGGATCTTCTCGCTGAGCAGCCAGCGCCGATGCACCATCGAGTCCTCGTTGCCGGGATCCTCGATGAAGGGATCGATCGCGAGCGGTGCGCTCCGATTCGCGACGAGGCTGACGGCGGACGCGCGCGCGCCATAGTAGGACCAGCACGCCGAGTCGCGCGGCGGAGCATGCGACAGCTTGTTGTTCGCATGCGCAAGCAGCGCGCACTCCTGCGCCGGGCCATCCCAGCGCGGCTCGGGATCGATCTCCGGCACCCCGGCGAGGAAGCGGTACGCGTTCACGAGCCGAAGGGCGCTCTTTCGCGCGCGCTCCTCGATCGTCCCGGGCGCGCATCGGAGCGCATCTCCATCCCATCTCGCGGCGACGAGGTCGGAGTGCCCGCATGCCCAGCGGCTGCATACGACGTCTTTCTTGTCGTTGCTCTTCGGCTCGAAGCACCTCATCGACGCGGTGTCGCGCCCGAGCGCCCCGGGATCGAGATCCCCGCTCTTCGTGCAGCCGGCGATCGAGACCAGTACGAGGAGCGTCGCACACGCGAAACGACGCATCGACGGGCCGCAGCCACGACGGCGCAGGCCCGACGAAATGCGGGACACCGAGGTGTGCACGAGACACCTCCCTCTCCGGCCGTGCGCCGATCCGCGGGGCGAGAGTCGCGCGTGGCGCGTCGCGCACGATGCCGTGACGCCCGGTCGAGCAAGAAGAAGTCCGACCTCGATGCGGAGCGCGCGAGCCTCGTCCCGACGCAGCCGACGATGCTAGGGTGCCGCCGATGAGCTCTCTCGAGGTGCGCGGAGCGAGCGCTGCTTCCTGGTTTCACCGGACGGCTCCGAGGCGTGAGGCGCCCGGCGCATCCGCGGACGAGCTCGATGGTGTGTGGCAGAGCACGCGGACGCAGCCGAATGGCACGGTCGAGATCTCGAACGCCGCGAGCGGCGCTCCGGTAACCTCGACCGTCAGCGGCTCGGGCGCAGCGGCGGCTGCACGACCGCGGACGGCACGCTCACGCTCGCCGTCGGCGATGCGAAGCTGAATACTCCTCCACGAAGGTCGGTGATTGACGAACATGCGCGTTCATCTCGTGGGCGTGGCTGGGACCGGTATGGGACAGCTCGCCAAGCTGCTTCGCGACGCAGGACACGACGTCAGCGGCTCTGACGTCTCGTTCGATCCTCCAATGGGTCCAGCGCTCGAGGCGGCGGGCATCCGCTGCATGCCCGGCTGGCGTGCCGAGAACATCACGAGCGACATCGAGCTCGTCGTGATCGGCAACGCCATCCGGAAGGACAACGTCGAGGCCTTGCGGACCATCGAGCTCGGGCTATCGCGGACGAGCATGTCGGGCGCCCTCCGCGAGCGGTTCCTCGCCGGCAAGCGGCCGCTCGTCGTCGCCGGCACGCACGGCAAGACGACGACCTCCGCGATGTGCGCCTGGATCCTCGAGACCGCCGGCCTCGAGCCGGGGTTCTTCATCGGTGGGCTTCCGAAGAACTTCTCCGCCGGCGCGCGCGCCGCGAGCGAGCGCCGCAAGATCGTCGGCGCGTCCGCGAAGCCGGCGCCGTTCGTCGTCGAGGGCGACGAATACGACGCGGTCTACTGGCACAAGAAGCCGAAGTTCTTCGACTACGTCGGTGCCCCCGGCTCGAGCGACGACGTGGCGATCATCACGAGCGTCGAGCACGATCACATCGACATCTATCCGTCGGCGGAGGTCTATGAGCAGCAGTTCGCCGAGCTCGCTGCGATGGTGCCGGAGAGCGGCCTCGTCGCCTGCGATGCGCGCGACGTTCGCGCACGCGAGATCGTGTCGAAGCACGCACGCGCCCGGACCGCGTTCTACGCGCTCGAGGGCGACGACACGGGCGACGTCACGCCGACGTGGCTCGGCGCGATGGCGCCGGCCGATCCGGAGAGCGGCGCGCAGCCGTTCGACTTGTATCTCGGAGGATCGTACGGCGGGCGCTTCGCCCTGAAGGTGCCCGGCGCGCACAACGTCCGGAACGCGATCGGCGCGCTCGCGGCATGTGCCGAGGGCTTCGGCGTCGACATCGAGAAGGCTCGTCAGGCGCTCGCCACGTTCGAGGGCGTGCGAAGGCGACAGGATCTCCTCGGCCGTCCCAACGGCATCGCCGTCTACGATGACTTCGCGCATCATCCGACGGCCGTCGACGAGACGTTGCGGGCGCTCCGATCCCGTCACCCGGATGGAAAGCTCTGGGCGGTGTTCGAGCCGCGGAGCGCGACCGCCTGCCGGAACATCCACCAGCGCGAGTACGCGACCGCGTTCCGCGTCGCCGATCGCGTGCTGTTCGCGCCGCTCGGTCGTACGAACATCCCCGAAGCCGAGCGTCTCGACGTCGGCGAGGTCGCGCGCGCGATCGGCGAGACCGCCTGGGCGGCCCCGAGCGTCGACGGCATCATCGAGACGATCGCGCGGGAGGCTCGTCCCGGCGACGTCGTCGCGCTCCTCTCGAACGGCGCGTTCGGCGGGATCCATGCGCGCCTGCTCGACGCGCTCGGCAGGCGGTCGTGAGCCTCGGATCCTCCGCTCCCGATCCGCACACCCGCGAGGGTCTCGACGTCATCCTCGACGTCGCCCGACGCGCGGCGCGAGAGGCCGCGCAGCTCGTGCTCGACGGGTTCCGGAGCGCTCCCGAGGTCGAGCACAAAGGCGCCGTCGATCTCGTCACGAGCTTCGATCGCGACAGCGAGGTTCTCCTCAGGCGTCGCCTTGCCGAAGCGCTCCCGTTCGCGATCGTCGGAGAGGAGCAAGGAGGCGCCGCCGAGCCCATCGCGTTCTACGTCGACCCGATCGACGGAACGACGAACTTCGTCCACGGTCACCCGTTCTGGTGCGTCTCGATCGGTCTCGCGGTGTCGGGCCAGCCTGTGCTCGGCGTCGTCATCTCACCGCCGCTCGGCATCGAGTGGTACGGATGGGTGGCGCGAGACGGTGAGCGCCTCGCGATGCGACGATCGGCCGAGAACGCGATCACGGCAAAGGCGCCGGGCGAGCTCCGCATCGTCGAGCAGCCCTGCTCGGTGAGCAGCACGGCTTCGCTCGAGGACGCGCTGCTCGCAACGGGGTTTCCGTACGATCGGCGCACGAGCCCGGACAACAACTTCGATGCGTTCGTCACGATCAAGAAACGCTGCCAGGCGGTTCGGCGCTGCGGCTCGGCGGCGCTCGACCTGTGCCTCGTCGCCGACGGCACCTACGAGGGCTACTGGGAACGGAAGCTCCGTCCCTGGGACATCGCCGCGGGGATCGCGCTGGTCCGTGCAGCGGGCGGACGCGTCACCGACTTCGACGGCGGCAGCGCCTGCATGGAACAGGGGCACGTGATCGCGACGAACGGCGCCATCCACGATGCGCTGACGTTGGAGCTCGCGCGCGTCGTTCCTTCGCAGCGCGGCGCGCCGAAGACGGGCTGACGGCGCTTCGTGCGACCGGGCGGGACGCGGCATCCGGCGCGCGCGGGAACGGGGCCCAGGGGCCGGTGCGAAAACTTTTTCGCAGAAATCGATGGCGAGAACGGTCTGTCCGGCTCATGGTTTAGATAGCCGCGAAAAAACCTTCGCACCGACCGCTTGACCTCGACGGAGGGCCCACCGTGCGACGCATCGCTCATCTCTCGGACGTCCACATCCTCGACTCACGGGCGGGCCGGCAAGCGAGGTATCGCTTCGCGACGAAGCTCGTCACGCTCGGCCAGCGTGCGGTCGACCCCCAGCAGCGACGAAAACGGCTCGCACGCGCCCTCGCGGCGGCGAAGGCGAGCGGCGCCGATCACTTCGTGATCTCCGGCGACCTCACCGAGGTCGGAGAGGACGCGGAGTTCGAAGAGATCGCCGAAGTCCTGCACGACGCCGGTCTCCCCGATGGGTCGGTCACGCTCGTCCCGGGCAATCACGACGCGTACACGACGATCGACGGCTGGACGCGAGCCTTGCGCGGTCCCCTCGCCCGCTTTGCCGCCGCGAGCGCGGCCATGGCCGGAAAGATCGTCGATCGAGGCGCCGTCGCGTTCCTGCCGATCGACACGACGCGGTTCCAGACGATCGCACGGTCCGGCGGCGTGTTCACGAAGGACGCGGCCGCGGCGGTGGATCGGAGGCTGCGCGATCCTGCCTTTCGCGACAAGGCGATGGTGCTCGTCGTCCATCACCCGCCGTTTCATCCGGTCAGGGCGCTCAAGTGGATCGACGGCCTACGCGGAGCCGCCGACGTCCTCGAGCTCCTCGCGCGCCATTCTCGCCTGCAGCTGCTGCACGGGCACCTGCACCGCATCTTCAACCATATCCTCGCGACCACGGTCGTCGGCGCGGCGCTGGCACAAGCCTGGCCGCTGCCACGGACGGAACAAGCGTGGCCGCTGGGCGGACCGCGGACGGAACAAGCGTGGTCCCTGGACGGACCGCGGACGGAACAGCCCGTGCTCCGGCCGAAAGCGGACGCCCCGAACGCGCCGACGCGTCTCTTCGGAGCGCCCGCGACCTGCGAGGGACGGGACGATGCCCCAGCCCCGATTCGCCTTTACGACGTCAAGGACGGCGCGCTCGAGGCCGTCGACATGCCGATCCAAGCGGCCTGAGCGCTCGCTCGCAGCCAAGACGCAATGCACGCGAGCAGCTAAATAGCGTCGTCCGACATCGCCACACGGATTCTGCGCCCGGAGCGCAGATCCGGGGCATGGCCGAGGGCGGAGTTCCGCTATTCTCCCTCCGATGGCGATTTTCGCGATCGGCGACGTCCACGGCTGCGCCGACGAGCTCGAAGAGCTGCTCGCGATGCTCCCCCTGACCGACAACTCGACGGTCGTCATGCTCGGTGACTACATCGACCGTGGCCCCTACTCGCGGCGCGTCATCGAGACGCTCATCGAGTGGAAGCAGAAGCATGACATCGTGACGCTCTCCGGCAACCACGAGGAGATGCTTCGCGAGTTCCTCGACGGGTCGAACCCACAGCGCGTCGCTCGGTTCATCCTCAACGGCGGCTCGAGCACGCTCGCCGACTTCGCCGACGACCACGGCGAGTGGGTCATCCCGAGCGCCCACCTGAAGTTCCTCGAAGAGCTGAAGCTCTGGCACGAGACCGACGAGCACTTCTTCGTGCACGCAGGCGTACCGGACATCGCGCTGAAGGAGCTCGATCCGGTGCGCGACCGCGACGAGCTGCTGTGGATCCGCCGCGCGTTCATCAGCAGCACGCGAAAATGGGAGAAGCGCATCGTGCACGGGCACACGCCCGTCAACGCCGTCGAGGTCAGCGCCTCGCGCATCAACGTCGATACGGCGTGCGCCTATGGCGGGTTCCTCACCGCCATCGAGCTCCCGAGCCACCGCATCTACAGCGTGCCGCGCAAGACCGGCCTGCGCCCCGCGTTCCTTCGCGACAAGACGTCACGCCGTGCCGCGATGCGCTTTCTCGGCTCCGTTCCGGTGACGATCCATCACGAGCGGCTCGGGCCGATCAAGCTCGAGACCCTCAACTACAGCGAGATCGGTATGCTCCTCTGGTCGCCCGAAGAGGCCGACCGCGGGAAGCAGTTGCTCGAGCAAGGCGAGTCGGTGAAGGGCACGGTCGGCGACGGATGGCAGGTGCCGTTCGCGGCGCGCGTCGTTCATTCGCGCAAGCAGAGTGACGGATGGCAATACGGCCTCTCCGTCGAGCTCCAGGGCTGACCACCTCAGCTTTCCAGGCATCAGCTCGCTCGACGCGGCGCTCGTGCTCGCGGCGCGCGTGGTCCGGAAGTTGGATCGCTGCCGCGAATGCGCGCGCGGATCTGGTGGCTCTCCTCCGTGTCCGGCGCGCTCATGCTCCTCGCGTGCAACGAGATCCTCGACAACAGAAAAGGGATCCTCGCGCACGACCCCAAGGCAACCGACACAGCACCGACACACCCCGACATGGGCGACGGCGAGACTGCCACGACGCCTGGAGGCAGCAGGCGCGGAAAATCTCCTTCCGGACCGTCGGACGCTGCGACGAGCGACACGTCGGGAGATGCGACATCCGCATGCCCGCCGGGGCTCGAGGCGACATCGAAGAGCTGCGGTCCGCGCTGCGTCTCGCTGAACGATCCGGACTACGGATGCGCTGCTGCGGACTGCATGCCGTGCAACGTGCCTGGCGCGATCCCCACCTGCGTGAGAGGCGCGTGCGCGATCTTCGCCTGCATGCCGGGACGAGCCGACTGCAACGGCAACCCCGACGACGGATGCGAAGCCAATCTCGCATCGATCGCGACCTGCGGAACGTGCTCGAACGTCTGCCCGTCGTACCCGCACATGATCACGGCCTGCGCGGAGGGGTGCTTGATCGAGTGCGAGCCGGGCTGGGCCGACTGCAACAGCATCGCGGCGGATGGCTGCGAGACGAACATCGCCGCCGATCGCGCCAACTGCGGGCAGTGCGGTCACGGCTGCTTCGTCGGCGGCTGCGCGCAGGGCCAGTGCGTTCTCTTCTAGTTGGCACTCACCGGAACATGAGCGAGCGGTGCGCGCCGGTGCCGGCGCGCGCGCCGTCGCCGACGGCGAACGAAACGGACCCCGCAGCGAGCGCCGCGTCTCCACATGCGAAGACGTTCGGGACCGAGGTTTCCTTCGTCGCGTCGGTGCGAATGAAGGCGCCGGTCGGTCCGTCCTCGAGCTCCACGCCGAGGTCCGCGACGATGGGGCTCGCGATTCGCGTGCGCGGCATGAGGAACAGCCCCGCGAAAGAGAGCGCGCGGTCATCGGCCAGCCGAACCGTCGCGACATCCTCGATCTTCGTCACCATCGTGGGCTCGATCGTCACGCCGCGTCGGTCGAGTGCCGCGCGTTCTTCCGCATTCGGCTCGAAGCCGCGAGTGAAATACGTGACGCTCCCCCAGTCGGGCAGCATCAACGCGTGGTGCATCGAATGCGGGCTCGTGGCGAGGACGCCGATGCGTCCCCCGTCGAGCTCGTACCCGTGACAGTACGGGCAGTGAAAGATGCTGCGCCCCCAGCGCTCGGCGACGCCAGGAAGATCGGGCAGCTCGTCGACGACGCCGAGCGCGAGGACGAGCCGCCTCGCCTCGTAGCGTTCGCCGTTCGTAACGGTGACCGCGAAGCCGTCGTCGGTGCGGAGGGCCGACTCTGCGCGCCCCTCGACAAAGCTCGCGGTCGGATACGCGAGGACCTCCGCGCGGCCTTTGGCTGCGATCTCGGCCGGGTCGCGCCCGTCCTGCCCGAGGAAACCATGCGAGTGGCTCGCGGTTCGGTTGCGTCGAGTCCCCGCGTCGATCACGAGCACGCGACGCCGCGCCCGCACGAGCTGCAGTGCAGCGGCGAGCCCCGCATAGCTTCCACCGATCACGATGACGTCATGCATGCTTCGTCTGCTTTCTTCCCTTGGATCCGTCGTGAGGGCGCTTGCCGTGCATCGGCTGTGGCCCGATCTCCTGCGCAAGCGCAGCCATCGTGACGCTTCGGAGCTCGTTCACGAGAAGCGCCTCGGCCGCTTCGAACGCACCAGCGAGGGCGCGGTTCACGGCCTTCTCCACCACGCAGCCGGGGCTCTCGGTGCGGTTGCCCATCGCGAGGATGGTCGGCTCGCCGAGCGCTTCGTACACGTCGTAGAGCGTCACGTCCTCGAGGCAACGAACGAGTGACCAGCCGCCGCCGTGCCCCTTCTCGGAGCGCACGATGCCGGCCGCGCGCAGCCCACCCATGGTTCGCCGGATGACGACAGGGTTCGTCCCGCCCTGCGCGGCCATCTCCTCCGACGTGAGACTTCCAGCGTGCGCCATGTGCAAGAGCGCATGCAGCGCCACGGACAACCGGCTGTCGCGTCTCATGTAACTTCATTTGCTACATGATCGCGCGCGCGTCAAGGCCGCAGCCCGATTCTCCGCCGCCACGGCAGCGGGTCAGCGCGACTTTGCCTTCGTCGCCGTCAGGAGCGCGACGAGCATGTCGGCTTGCTCTTGCGTCGCGAAGTCGTGCGTGTCGCGCGCGAGCAGCTGCATCGACCGCGCGTGGAGTTCGGCGAGCTTGTGCAGGCCGCCGGCCTTCGACACGTCGTCGCCGACGAACGCGCGATCGAGCCGGCGCAGCGTCGCCATCGCGGACGCGTACGCGATGACGTCGCCGTGTCGCGACTTCGCGATGCGTTCGATGTCGTCATCGTAGATGCAGGGCACCTCGGCGGTGATCTCGCGCGGGCCGCCCCACGCGAGGTCGTCGACGTGAGCGGTGACCGTGAACTTGAACTCTTCGTTCGGAACCCATGCCGGTACGCTCACGCGGAGCATCTCCGTCCGCGCCTCACCGGCGCGCACGTTGCCGAGCACGAGCTGCCCTGCGTCGAGCAGCCAGCGCGCTTCTCCTCCGGAGGCCTCGATGACGTGCGAAGGTGCCGGCGCCCCCTCGAACGTGAGATGGACGCTACGGAACGTCGTCATCCCCGCTGCCGGGATCGCCGCGCGGACGGCATCGACCCGTGAGGCGAGATCCGCTTCGCCCTGCCCTACGGTCGAGACGCTCGCGACCTGGATGCCACGCTGCGAGAGCCGTGAGATCTCCGCGCCCACCTCCGGAGCGAGCTCGTGCTCCGTGAGGACGAGCACGCGCTGCGTGACGTTCTTCGAGGCCACCGCTTGCCCCGCCGCCGCGAGCGCACTGCCGACGTCGCGCTCGCCGAGACCGGCGCGCGTACGGAGATGCGTGCGGAGCGCGGCGTTGATCATCGATCGATGCGAGGCCGGCATCGGCGGGACGATCGTGCCGGCACCGCGAACGTCGATGATCGACACGCGATCGCGTCCGGCGAGCTGATCGAGCGCGACCTCCGCGAGCGCTGCCGTGTCTGGGCCCTCGCCGTCGATCACGAGCGCGACGTTCTCTCCCCAGCGCGCCGTTCCCTCCGCTGCCGGCGCGATGACGTCGACGCGGACGAGCACCTCTCCGCCCCACGACGGAACACGCGTATCGCTCGGCCGTAGGACGATCGCGAGGCCGGTCGTCGCGAGCACGTGAGGGCGACTCGTCTCGGTGAAACGACCGTCACGAGGGAGGATGAAGCCGATCGGAGCTCGCCACGGCTCGTTCGGATCGCGCGAGACGACGCGCTGCGGGACATCTTCGCGATCGTGGAACTCGAGCCCGTTCGCGGTCATGACCGACGCGCCCCGCGCTCCCTGCTCCGGGAAGTACACGGTGCCGTCTTTCGCGAGGTAAGGCCGTTCGCAGCCTGCCGTCGTCAGTGTCGAAGCGGAGACAGCGAGCGTGAGAGCCAGCGCGCGGATGCGAGCCACGCTCCATTATACGCGCGAGGAGCTCGCACGCTCTCCGGCGGCCCGCATTCGAGTGCGACCATCGCGCACGCGTTGCACTTTGCGACGCGACGCTCCGCGCCAGATCCTCGCCCGATCACTTCCGGAGATCGCCGGGGTCGAGGCCGGGAATCGACACGAATCCGTTGCCCTTCACCTGCCACATGATGACTTCGAGCGCGGTGTCGCCCTTGTCGTCGATGTCGAAGGTGCCCGAAGCGCCGGTGTAGTCGATGTCGCGCCCGTTCCGCACGGCCTCGAGCGCCTCGGCGAGCTGCCCCGGACCGAACGCTTCTCCCGGCGGCGCGGACACCTCATAGAGCGCGTCTCGGATCCCGACGCGATCTTCGAGGCGACCTGCCTTCTCGATCGCGAGCGCGAGGAGGATGACCGAGTCGTAGATCTGTGGGATGGGCGACGGGAGGCTTCCTGCGTCTGCGGGCGGCGGGAACTGGGAGTTGTAGAGTGCATTGAAGCGCGCCCACTCCGGGCTCGTGTTGCGCTCCTGGTTGCACGCGGCGCCGAGGACGCCGTCGACCTTCGACAGCTCGTTCGTGTTCTTCGCGTCGACGCGCCCCGCTTCGATGAAGCCTTGCTGGTAGAAGCGGATGAAGCCGAACGACGGGAAGCGCGTCGCCGACAACGCGTCGTTGCCGACCGTCGCAGCGCGGAACTCGCGCATGTACCGCCCCCCGTCCGCCGCGAACATCAGCATCGTCTGACACTCGACCGCGCCGGTCTGGGCAGCCTGCGTGACCTTCGCCACGTCCGCGGCGTAGGTCGCGGCGCCCGGATTGATGATGAAGTCCTTGATGACGCCGCCGTACTTCGAATACTCGGCGCGCAGTGATTCGATCGTCGCGCTGCCCTGGCCCGGAGCGTCCTCCGCATAGAGGACCGCCATCTTCCTGCACGCGCTGAACGAAGGCGGCGGCCCCGCATCGACGGGCTCCGCGCCGGAGTCGGCATCGCCGCCGTCCGGATCGTTCGTGCCCGCGTCCGGCACGGGCTTGACGCCCGCAGGGGGAGCGAACGATCCGCCGAGCGCATACCGCGCGATCGCGCGCGCCTGGTACTCGACGGCGCACGACGTGCGGAAGAGGTAGCGATCTTTCCCTTCCTGGAGGAGCGGCACCTCCGGCGACGTCGCGAACGGCGTGAGGATCGGGATCTGGGCGTCCCTGAACGCGCCATGCATGACCTTGAGCGCGTCGGTCGTGCTCGGCCCGACGAAGCCCGCAATGCCACGCTCGATGAAGTCGGCCGAGATCCCGCCGATCAGCGAGCCGTCGCCGCCGTCGTCGCGGATGTCGAGCACGACGCGGCGTCCGAGGATCCCGCCGACGGCATTGAGCTGCTGCTCCGCGACGCGAAGGACACGCTGCGAGCCCGCGCCGAAGTCTTTCTGCTTCGTGAGGTCGACCGTGGCGCCGATGACGATGGGTTTGTCCGAACGAACCACCTTCGGATCGGTGCAGGCCTGATTCGCGCCGAGGGTGGCGAGCCCGATCGCGACCGCGACGGCGGACAGCACGAGGCACGACGGGCCTCTCCACCTGCTGCCGAGCAGCGACCTGCGGCCGGGAGACGAAGGGTGCCAGGCCATTTTCCCTGTCGGATGGTAGCATCTCCCGCCGGTGAGCGTTCTCGTCTCCCTGCGAGAGTCTGTCGGCCTCTGCTTCCGACGAGCATCGATGGCGATCGTCGTCGCCGCGAGCTGCGCGGTCGCGGCTGGATGCGCGAAGGAGAAGGACGTGAACGTCAGGCTCGCCGTCGTCTTCCCGTCGACGGCGATGGCCGTCGCCGCCGACGACGTGAAGTTCACCGTCTACGACGATCCCGAGCCCGGCGCCTGCCAGCGCATCTACCTCAAGCACATCACGAACCAGAGCGACCTCCCGCCGGTGGTGCTCGATTCTGCGCCCGTGCCCGTCTGCAACGTCGTCTTCGGCTACAACCCGCCGATGAAGCTTCCACTCGGGAAGCACTCGATCCTCGCGATCGCCACGCGCGGCGCCGACGACCTGCTCGTCGGCTGCTCCGACGTCGCCGTCTCCGCCGAGGAGAACGAGGTCGTCATCAACCTCGCGCTCCCAGGCGCGACGCCCGTCCCGCCGTCCACCACGTGCTCCTCGCTCCGCGACTGGTGCGACGGGCGCTGCGAGTGATCTCGATCGACGCAGCCGACCGAGGTTCGGTCCGCGGTCGAAGCCATTTCAGTCGAGCAGGGCGAGCAGCTCTTCGCGTGTGATCGCCGCGGCGGCGCCGGCGGCGCCGAGGGCGACGTCGGCAAGAGCACGCTTCTTCTCCTGGAGAGCGAGGATCCGCTCCTCGACGGTGTCCTTCGCGACCATGCGATACACGATGACCGGGCGCTCCTGACCCATGCGGTGAGCGCGGTCGGCGGCCTGATCCTCGGCGGCCGGGTTCCACCACGGATCGAGGAGGAAGACGTGATCGGCGGCGGTGAGGTTGAGGCCCGTGCCGCCGGCCTTCAGCGACGCGAGCAGGACGGGCGGCCCCGACGGATCCTGGAACGTGCTCACGACCGCGCCGCGGTCCTTCGTCGACCCGTCGAGGCGCGTGAAGCGCACGCCGGCGCTGTCGAGATGCGGCTCGATGAGATCGAGGAGGCTCGTCCACTGAGAGAAGACGAGCGCCTTGTGACCATCGGCAGCGGCGTCCTCGAGCGCCTCGAGCAGCGCCTCGATCTTCGACGAGACCTCGGCCTTCTGTCCGGGGACGAGCGCGGGATGACACGCTGCCTGCCGCAAGCGGAGGAGCGCCTCGAGCGCCGCGAGCACGCCGGCACCTTCGGCGAGCTTGCTCGCGACCTCTTTCCTCGCCGCCGCGCGGACCGCGTCGTAGACGACGCGCTCGCTGTCCTCGAGCTCGACGTGGAGAACGGAGTCCGTGCGCGGAGGCAGCTCCGGGAGCACCTCGCGCTTCATGCGGCGCAGCACGACCGGCCGGATCTTCGCGCGAAGCCGCTCGGCCGCCGAAGCATCACCGGTCGCGATCGGCGAAGCGTACCGATCCTGGAAGCTCGCTCGCCCGCCGAGGAGGCCCGGGTTCGCGAAGTGCATCACGCTCCAGAGCTCCTCGAGGCGGTTCTCGACCGGCGTACCGCTCAGCGCGAGACGGAACGGGGCTCTCAGATCGAACGCCGCGCGCGCCGTCTGGCTCGACTCGTTCTTGATCGCCTGCGCCTCGTCGAGGACGACCGTGTCCCATTCCTCGGCCGCGAGCTTCTCGGTGTCGAGGCGCAGCACCGCATAGGTCGTGAGCGTGACCGCGGCCTTCGGATCGAGCGTGCGCTTCGGGCCGTGATAGACGGAGACGGAGAGGCCCGGACGGAAGCGGGCGATCTCTGCCTGCCAGTTGTAGACGACGCTCTTCGGGACGACGACGAGCGATCGCGCTGGAGCTTCGGGGAGCGAGCAGATCGTCTGCAGCGTCTTTCCGAGCCCCATGTCGTCGGCGAGGACGCCGCCGAGCCCGGCGCTGCGGAGAAACGCGAGCCAGTTGACGCCCTGCCGCTGGTAATCACGGAGCGTCGCGCGCAGATCCGAAGGAAGCACCGCGTGCGGGATCCGCTCGAAGCCTTCGATGAGCGGAGCGAGCTTGTCGACGACGACCGGACGCGGCGTGTCGAGCGCATCACAGAGCGACGCGAGATCGACGAGCGACGCGCGGGGCAGCTTCTTCGTGTCTGGATCGCGCGCGGCGAGGAGATCGGCGACGCGCGAGCCGTGCTGCGCGAGCCATCCGGCAGGCAGCGGCGCCCAACCACCACCTTCGAGCGGCACGATGTCGAGCCCGTCACGCCATGCGCGGAGGACGAGCGCCGGGTCGGCGCGTCTCTTGTCGTTCTGCTCCTGCTTCTCTCCGTCGGAAGAGACCGCAGCGTCGTCGTGCTCGAAGACGAGGTCGAAGCGGCCCTCTTCGTCGACGTCTATCCGCGCCGAGATCGGCTTTCCTTCGAAAACCGCAGCGTGCTCGTGCTCGCCGACGAGGTCCTGGAAATCGCGAAGTCGTGCGGCGAAGCGCGTCGCCTCGGCCCCGTCGAAATGAACACGACGACCGATCACGAGATCGAGCTCGCTCCGGAGCCTCTGGAGCAGGGCGCGCTCCTGATCGAGCTTGCGAACGGGAACGGCACCCTTCCCGAGCGAGATGACCGCGTCGCCGTCGATCCGCGCGATCGCCGGGTCTCCGTAGACCAGCAGCGGGAGCACGCTCAGCGTGTGGCCCTGGTGCGAGAGGTCCATCTCGATCCGCGGACGCGCGTGCACCGACTTCTTGGCGAGCTTCTTCGCGCGGACCGTGACTTCGATTTTCTTCTCGAGCTCGGGCAGGACGCGCGTGACGAGCTCGGTCTCCTCGTTCCTCGAGAAGGTCCGGACGAGCGGCAGGCGCTCGAGGCGCTCGCCCGTCGTCGCAGTCTCGCCGAGCGGGCGGAGGACGCCGTCCACCTTCGCGACGCCGAGTCCCACGACACCGGAGACAGCGGGGTCAGCCTCGACGCGCAGGACGAGCGCGCCGTTCGGTCCGTCGTCGACGATCGCGCGCGGCTTGATGCGCTCCGACGACGTCCGGATCGGGGAGCCGTCGAGCGTGATGTCGGTCGCGCTCGAGAGCGCATCGAGGACGTCGCTCATGCGCTCGAGCGGGATCACGTCACGCGACGTCGACGACACGACCCGATCGATGCGGATGTCGTCATGCGTCGGCGCGAGCTCGGGCATCTTCACGCGAACGGCATCCGACGCGAGCGATCCCTTGAACGGCTCTTCGCGACGCGAGGCTCCTTCTCCGCGGACGATCACGCGCGCAAGCGTCAACCGGCCATCGCGCGCGCCGAGACGGTAGCCGACGTGCGCTGCCAGCGCCGGGGCAACCGCGGACGGGGCCGCGCTCGCGCTACCGCTCTCGACCGTCCCTTGCGAGACCGCGATCGCCGCCGCCGCGACGTGGGCACACGGGTCGACCTTGCCGCCGCAGTCGCACGACCATTCCTCATCGTCGAGGTAGAGCGTCACGGTCGGCGCCACCGGATGCGTGGAGGCGCGGACGCGAAACGTCATCTCGCCTTTGGACTCGCTCACGCGAGACACCGCGCCATCGCGCGCGAGCTTCACGCCTTGCGACCAGATCGCGGGGAGGCAGGCCTTTCGCACGACATCGAGCATGACGGCGGCGTTCTAGCACGTTGGCTCCTTGCGAGCGGTGAGCGGAGTCGATGGCCGAGCTCATCGCTTCGGCCGAGCGCTCGATGCCGGAGGCACGATCGGCGCATACGGACGGTCGAGAGACGCCCATGGCTCACCCCGCCCTGTTCAAGCCGTTTCGCGTTCGCAACCTAGAGCTCACCAATCGCATCGTCATCGCGCCGATGTGCCAGTACTCCGCCGTGGACGGGTGCATGAACGACTGGCACCTGATCCATCTCGGTCACCTCGCTCTTTCGGGAGCGGCCCTGCTGACGATCGAGGCGACCGCCGTCGTCCCCGAGGGCCGCATTACCTATGCGGACGTCGGGCTGTACGACGACGCGACCGAGGCCGCGATGGGCCGCGTGCTCGAAGGCATTCGTCGCTGGTCGGAGATGCCGATCCTGATCCAGCTCGCGCATGCCGGCCGGAAGGCTTCGACCGAGGTGCCGTGGAGAGGCGGCGCGCAGCTCGCGCCGAACGCGAAGCATGGATGGCAAACGGTGGCGCCCTCGCCGTTGCCGTATGCCGAGGGAGAAGCTCCACCCACAGCGCTCGATCGCGACGGGCTTCGGCGCGTCCGCGATGCGTTCGCCGCGTCCGCCCTCCGTGCCGCTCGGCTCGGCCTCGATGGCGTCCAGATCCATTGCGCGCACGGCTATCTCCTCCACGAGTTTCTCTCTCCGCTCTCGAACAAGCGCGATGACGAATACGGAGGTTCACTCGAGAACCGGCTGCGGTTCCCGCTCGAGGTGTTCGATGCCGTGCGCGCGGCATTCCCGGCCGACAAATCGGTCTCCTTGCGCGTATCCGGCACGGACTGGATCGACGGTGGGTGGGACATCGAGCAGACGATCGCCTTCGCCGGGAAGCTCCAGGCACGTGGCTGCGATGCCATCCACATCTCGAGCGGCGGCCTCGATCCGGCGCAGCAAATCCCCGTGGGTCCGAGCTACCAGGTCCCGCTCGCCCGCGCGGTCAAGCGCGCGGTCTCCATGCCCGTGGTCACCGTCGGGTTGATCAACGGCTTCGAGCAAGCCGAGGCGATCGTCGGTACCGGCGATGCCGACCTCGTCGCGATCGCGCGCACGATCCTCTACGACGCGCGCTGGCCGTGGCATGCGGCTGCCGCACTCGGTGGTCGCGTCCGCGCACCGAAGCAGTATTCCCGCTCCGCGCCGCACGGACACCGGGACCTGTTCGAGTCCGAGTAGCCGCCCTGCGTGGAAAGGATACGGAGCGGCACCCTGCAGTGAATGCACCTACGCATTTTCCGCATGCCGCGGTGCGGCGGGGTCATTCCGATCACGTGGCGCACCGTCGCAGTGATAACTTGGTGGAATGGCCTCCTTCCTGATCGTGGACGACAACGACCTCGTGAGGCGCGCGCTCACGTTCGTGCTCCACAAGTACGGAGAGTGCCGGGTCGCAGCGTCAGCGATGGATGCCGAGCAGCACATCGCGAGCGGCGTCGACTGGGATGGCTTCGTCATCGACGTGAGGCTCGGGGACGGGTCCGGCCTCGACGTGCTCGCGCGAGCGAGGCGTTCTCATGCGAAGACGCCGGCGGTCGTCCTCTCGGGCAACCTCGATCGCGAGGTGGTGAACCGGGCGGCGGTCCTCGACGCGCGGTTCGTCTGCAAGCCGTGCGGGCTCGAGGAGCTCGCGCCATTCCTCTCCGACGTGCTCTTGCGCACGACGGGTGATCGCATCTACGCCGCGACGGAGCGCGCGCGCCATCGCTGGGGCTTGTCCCCGCGAGAGGTCGAAATCGTCGAGGCGGTGCTCCGCGGCCGCTCGCGCGACGAGTACCTCGAAGAGAGCGGGATCACGTCGAACACGTTCAAGACGCACGTGCGCAACCTGCTCGAGAAGGCCGACTACGAGAACCTCTCGAGCCTGGCGATCGACCTGCTCAGTCAGCAGGACTGAGCTTCTCAGCTTCCCGACATCGAGGACGGCGGCGGCTGCGAGAGCGGCGCGCCCATCGCGCGGAGCGCTTCGAGGCAATCGTCGGCGATCAAGCGATTTCCGGCCGCGCGCGCGAGCTCGCGAAGCTTCTGGTATTCGAGCCGTGCAGCATCGGCCTCGCCGCGCTGGTGGTGGAGGCGCGCGTGGAGATGACGCCCGCCGATCACGTCCCAGGTGAAGTCGTTCGCCTCGGCGTAGCGGATCCCTTGCACGAGCACCTTCTCCGCGTCGACATCGCCTGCGAGCGCATCGAGGAACGCGAGGAACATGCGGTTGTGGCTCGCCAGCCGCTCGTATCCGAGCTCGTCGCAGAGCGCGACCGACTGCTTGAGCGCGCCGTACGCACGAGGGTAATCTTCGAGCACGACGAGGGCGTCGCCGAGATTGTGCAGATTGATCGCGGTCTCGTATTGCAGGCCCAACTCGCGCGCCGCGTCGATCGCTTTCTCCGCGTGGAGCGCGGCGGCCCGGTAGTCGCGTGCGAAGTAGTCGATCAGCGCGTGCAGCTTGTAACGCTCGCAGCTTGCGACCGGATCGTCGGAGAGCAGAGCGCAGGCGCGCTCGAACTGGCGTATCGCCGCCGCGTGGTCGCCCATGGCCGCGTTCGCCTGGACGAGGCTGACGAGCAGCTTGTACTCCTCGGCCTCGCGCTCCGGCGTGTCCGCAGCGCTCGTCACGATCGACTGCATTCGCTCGAGCAGCGCGAGCGAGCGCTTGAAGTCCCCCTGACGACCCGCGAGCTCCGCGGCGGCGACGATGGCGGGCTTCGCGAGCTCGGCTCGTGACTGCGCGATTGCCTCTGCCGACGTGAGCTGCGCTCGCGCGGCATCGAACATGTGCAGCGTGCCTAGGATGCGCCCTGCGTCGATGCGAACGCGGACGCGACGCTCGTCGCCCTCTTCGGTTCCCGGGACCGACGCGTCGTCGATCCGCGCGATGACGCTCTCGCAGGTCTCCATCGCCTCCGGCAGCGCGCCCGCCCACCGGACCGCCTTCGCGAGGCCAGCGAACCACTTGAGCACGTCGTCCGTGTCGCGACTCGCGAGGTCACCGAGCTCGATGGCACGCGCGTAGTCCCGCGCGGCGGCGTCGAACTGCCCGGACTCGAGTCGCCGTTCGGCGCTCTTCGCGAACCACAGCCCTGCGCGGTCGCGTTCGCCGGCGGCATAGAGGTGCGTCGCGATGCGGCCCGCGTGCTCCGCAGGATGTGCCGGGCTCTGGCCCTGCGCGCCCAGCGCCTTCTCGAGCGAGAGACCGGCGGCTGCGTGCATCTCGCGTGCGGCCTCGGCGGTGAGCGCGTCGACGACGACCTCGCGCACGATCGGCGAGTTGAAGCGGAGCTCGAGCGGTCCCGTCTGGACGAGGAATCCGTGCTCCTTCAGGGCGGCGAGCGACTTCTCGAGCGTCACCATCGGCGCAGCCGTCATCTGCCCGAGCACGGCGGCGTTGATCGGATCGCCGAGGACCGCGGCGCTCTGGAGGATCGCACGATCGCGCGAGTCGAGCCTCGCGATGCGTGAAGCGACGAGCCCTCGGAGCGTCTTCGGAAGCGACAGATCCTGTCCGACGAGCTTCATGCTGACGACGCTGCCGTCCGCGACGGTGACGGCGCGTGCCTCGACGAGCGCCTTCAGGACCTCCTCGATCATCTGCGGGTGACCGCCGGCGCGCTCGCGAACGAAGCGCATCAGCTCGCTCGGAACGCGTGACACGTCGAGGCGAACGCCGACGAGCCGCTCGACCTCCTCCGGCTTGAGGTCGGTCAGATCGAGCCCCGCGTGGACACCGAGCTTCTCGAGCGGATGACTGAAGCCTGCGCGCGCCGCGAGCACGACGAGAAAGCGCGACGAAGGGATGCGCGAGATCACCGTCTCGAGCAGCGCGAAGCTGTCGGCATCCATCGAGTGCGCCGCGTCCCACGCGAGTGCGTGCGGGCGGTCCTCGCAGAGACGCTGGATCATGCGCGTGAACGCATTCGCGAGCAGCGCCTTGGCGTTTCCGGACACCGCTGACCGTCCGCTCGACGTGGAGGACGCACCGAGCGCGGCGAGCACCGCGCCGACCTCGTCGTCCTGCAAGCCGAGCGCACGGAGACGCGGCGCCACCTGACGGATGCGGACCTCGGCGTCTCCCTCGGCGACGCCGCACAGCGTCTGGAGCATGCTCTCGATGCCCGATAGCGGCAGGTTCGTGCCGCGCCGCAGACACGTGGCGAGATACCAGCCGACGTTGTAACCGCCCTTCTGCAATCGCCGCTCGACCTCGTAAAGGAGTCGCGTCTTGCCGAGGCCGTGATCGCCGCGGATCGTGAGGATGCTCGCGGTACGACGCGTCGCGCTCGCGAGCATCTCACCGACGATGCGGAGCTCATGGCGGCGTCCGACGAAGCGACCGAACGCCTCGCTCGTGCCGCGGACGTCCTTCACGAGGAGGGTCGTCGTCGTGCTCACGCCGGGACGCGATTCGGAGAGCGTGTCGAAGACGAACAGGTTACGGACCTGGCGCATCGCCGACGCGCTGATCGCGCACATGCCCTCGCGCACGCGAGCAAGATCGCGCGCGGTGGCGAGAAGCGTGGCGAGCCGCTCGTCCTCGGTCGGCTTGCCGTCGCTCGTGACGTGGATGCGGGAGGCGTGCAGACCCGCGCTCGGCTGCCTCGCGCCGGCGAGCGAGCGCAACACGACGAGCGCGCAGCGCGTGGCGACCTCGGTGTCGCGCCCGTCCGGGTCGTCGACGCCGAAGAGCGCAGTGATGTGCTCGGGCTCGCGCGAGACGATGAGGCCGCCGTAACGCGTGATCGTCTCCGCGGCGCGCTCGCCGAGCGACGATCCTTCGGGGTGCGCCGGTGGCAAGGTCGTTCCGCGCGGCGCAGGCAGCTCGATCGCGAGCGCCGTCACTTCGCGGCGCTCGCCGAGCTCGGCGGCGCGGCCGACGTCGACGACGGGGACGCCGACCTCGACCTTCGTGATCGAAGGGAGCTCTCTGCGTGATGCAGGGACCTCGACGGGAGTGCGCTCCTGCGACGGCTGTCCCTCGGCATCGAGGATGACGTACGGGCCGCTCTCCTCGGGCATACGGAAGCCTGCGAGGAAATCAGCCAGATCATGCGCGCTGAAGCGCCGCCCTTGAGAATAGAGGAACGCGAGCAGCGCCTCGTACATGCGACCCGCATCGGAAAAGCGCGCGTCCATGTCGCGCGCCATCGCGGTCTTCAGGATCGTGACCAGCTCGGGCGGGCAGTCGGGCCGGAGCAGCTCGACCGGCGGGTATTCGACCGCCTGCACGCGGCGGAGCGTCTCGAACGACGTCGGCGCCGTGAACGGGTTCACACCTGCGAGCATCTCGTAGAGGACCGTGCCGAGCGAGAAGAGGTCGCTCCGCGCGTCGACCGACTCGCCGCCGGCGTGCTCCGGGCTCATGTACCCGAACTTTCCCTGGAGGCGCTGGTTGCGCGTGTCCTCCATCCCCCTCGGCTCGAGGACGCCGCGGGCCTTCGCGATGCCGAAGTCCGTCACCTTCACCTCGCCCTCGAGCGAGACGAGGACGTTCTGCGGCGAGACGTCGAGGTGGACGACGTTGAGCGGCTGGTTCTGCTCGTCCCGGCGGCGGTGCGCGTGGTCGAGGCCCTTGGCGACCTCGGCCGCGATGTAGACGGCCATCTCGACCGGGATCTGCGTCTGCGCGCGCCGGCATCGCGCGAGGAGCGTGGCGAGGTCGAGCCCGTTCACGTACTCCATCGCCATGTAGTAGGCGTCGGGCGTGGGCATGCCGCCGCTGACCGTGCCGGGAGCGATGCCGAGATCGAAGACCTGGACGATGTTCGCGTGCGAGAGCCGCACCGCGAGCTTCGCTTCGTGGATGAACATCTCGACGAAGTCGTCGGACTGCGCGAGCTCGGGGAGAATGCGCTTGATGACGACGACCTTCTCGAAGCCCTCGACGCCATAGCTCTTGGCCTTGAAGACCTCTGCCATGCCGCCCTGGCCGAGTCTCTCGAGGAGACGGTAGCGCCCGAAGGTCGTGTTCACCGAACCGCGTAAGCTAGCACCAAATACGCAACCCGACGCTGGGCCCGACCTGTGGTTCCCACGTAATCGCTATACCTGTCGAGTTAACTCGACCCACTCGGGCAGGGCGCCTCATTTCGCGCTCCCGTTGCCGTTGCCGTTGCCGTTGCCGTTGCCGTTCGCGCTCCCGTTCCCTGGGCCGAGATAGATCGGGTTCGTGAACGCGAGCGGCTGGATCGGCATGAACGGGAGCGCGTCATCCATCTTCCGTTCGCCCCGGACGACGACGATGACCCACCGCGCGTCCGGCGGCGGGCGCAAGGACAGCTCCGTCTCGAACCGGATCGTCCGCGCCTGAACCTCGTCGAGCGAGCCTTCCTGCTTCTCGACCTCGAGAGGACGCGAAGCGATCGCGCTCTTGTAGAGCGACACCGTCGACCCCGCCGCAGAGCCGTGGGTCGTCGACGGCGCGGAAGGTGGGAGACCCGCGATGATCTCGACCGACGTGACGTCAATCCACGGGGCCGCGCGGACGCGCAGCCTGCCCGAAAGCGCTGAGCTGCGCGGCAGCTCGTCGCCGGGCTTGGCGCGCTGGCCCGCGCCGGTGAGCTCGAGCTCGATGATCGGTCCGCTCGAGACGAAGCTGCGGCCCTTCTTGAGCGAAGCGACGACTTCTTTCGTGTCGATCGGCTGCCCCGTATCGCCGGCCGCCCGCGCATCGACGAGCGCGTACGTCCGCGGATACCCGGCCCATTGGTACTGGATGCGATGCGAGTCGCTCGAGCCCGTCGCGGCGATGCGCCTGCCGAAGTTGAGGAGCGCGAACCAGTCTTCCATCACGCGCTCCGTGAGCTCGCGCTTCGACAGCTCGTAGCCGTTGTAGACCTCGATCGTGTCGAACGCGGGGACGCTCGGCGTTCGGCCGCTCTTCGGATCGAAGTTGATGATGTTGAAGAACCCGATGTTCTGCGGCAGCCGCGGGTGGTTCACCTGCACGATGCGCGACGGATCGCCTCGCCTCGCGGCCGCAATCAACGCACCGACCGTGGTGCCTTTGAAAGGCGGGACGGGCGCGTTCAGGGTGTACGGAAAGACTCCGAAGTGACCGAAGCGCGGGTTGTACGTCGTCACCTCGACGCCCGGCACGTGCGCGAGGTGCTTCGTCAGGTGCAACACCTCGAGCGGCGGCCCGTAGTCTCCGACCATGTTGTGCTCGGTGGGGACGGCGAAGTCGACGCCGGCCGACACGAGCGACAGCACGCGATCTTCACCGGTGACAGGACTGTCGAAGCTCGGACGTGCGTGCACGTGGAGGTCGCAGCCGATCATGCCGGGCGTGGGCACCACGTGTCGCGGCGCGAGCTCGATCGCCTTCGTGTGTCCGCTGACGATCTCGACGACCTGCGAGTCGATGCTCCACTCGATCCCTTTCGTGACCGAGACGCGATACTTGCCCGCGGGGAGCGGCGTCTTCACCTCGCCTTCGAGGATGTCCATCAGCGGACCGGCGCCCGACGCGCGGTAATCGGGGCCGAAGCTCGGATCGAGCGTCCCTTCGATCCCCTTCACGATGAGGCGACCGACGAGCCGCTGACCGGTGTCGCCGTCCGTCACCTTCACGTGCAGCTCGCCACCCGCCGACACGTCGAGCCTCAGGTCCCACGGCGTCCCCGGCTCGAAGCGGACCGGCGCGCTCGTGTGGACCGCCTCGAGCGCGGCGTACCACTGGACGGCGCCCGTCGGCGCATCGATCGTGAATCGTCCCTGCGGATCGACGACGGCGCGGACCTGCGGGTGGCCTTCCTCGTCGAGCGCGACGACGTGCGCGCGCTCGCGCGTGCCGGTGACGACGCCCGTCACCTTCGCGACGCCCACGTGCGAGAGCTGATAGTAGCGGCCCCAGAGCGCTTGGCTCGAAGCGCCGACGAGCACCGCGATGTCGAGCCGCGCCGGCTTGCCGGCGGCGGCGCCCTTTGCGCGCTTCAGGGCGGTCTCGGTTCGCGCCGAGACAGCAAGGCGCGGGTGCGCGCCCGCCTGATCCGTATCGGGCTCCGCCTCCGTGATCGACAGAGGGCCTTGCGTCGAGAGGAGCGCGAACGGGTGGGCCTCGTCGTCGAGGACGATGGCGCGTGCCTGCATGTTCGACGGGTCGCTGACTTCGCCCGTCCCCGGGATGAACACCGTGCGGCCGTCGGGAGCGAGCCCGAAGCGGAGCGCGTACGTGTGATCGGAGCTGCCGGCCTCGTGCGAGACCGCGAGGCTCGCGGTCACGAGGTCCGTGGCCGGATCCATCCGCAGCTCGAGCGATCCGGTCGCGCGCTCGTCGCCGAGCTCGATCGGGAACTCGCCGACGAGCGTCGACTTGTCCTTCACGTGCACGTCGCTGCGACGCATCGCGAGCGGCCGCTCGATACCGTCGACGACGAGCGACATCTCGATCTCGAGACGGCTCCGCGCGTCATGGCTGAGGATCTCGAGCCGTCCGGAGGCCGGAAAGAGCGTGTAGCTCGCCGCTGTCCCGGTGAGGGCCGTGACATCACCGGTGCGCGCGACGACGGCGAGCGTACGCCGACCGCGCTGCGCCCCGAACGCCAGCGCGAGCGCGATGAGCGCCGCGACGATCGCGACGCCGAAGAGGTCTCGCCGAGCTGCTCCTTCCCTCTCCACGGGGCGTCTACCGATGAGACCAGAAACGACGCCGCGACGCACGAGGCGCGATCGAGCTCGAGCTCGAGCTTCTCACGACGCTCTGCAGAGCCTACGAAGCGCGGGGCGCACGGCCCGACAGCGTCGCGGCTCGTCCTTCGCCGTCGATCGTCATCTTCACCGACAGCGACGCGGGGCCGCCGAGCTCACGTTCGAGGCCCTCGCCCCATTCGACGAGGAGGACGGCGCCTTCCGCGCGGCGCTCGTCGAGGCCGAGCCGCCGGACTTCACGCGGCGTCTTCTCTCCTTCCTCACGCAGCCGGTAGAGATCGACGTGGAGCAGCGTCCCTCTCGGGGTCTCGTATTCCTGGACCAGCGTGAACGTCGGGCTCGCGATCGCGATGTCGGCCGGAACGCCGCGCGCGCGTGCGATCGCCCGGGCGAGGAACGTCTTGCCGGCGCCGAGATCGCCCGAGAGGAGCAGGAGGTCGCCCGGCTCGAGCACGTCCGCGATGCGCTTCGCGAGGCGTGT
Source organism: Pseudomonadota bacterium (assembly GCA_023402175.1). Lineage (GTDB taxonomy): Bacteria > Myxococcota_A > Polyangia > Polyangiales > Polyangiaceae > Labilithrix. Next base: position 30,054 of record JAEXCN010000103.1, read on the forward strand.
CGTGTCTCGGCGCGTCGCGAGCCGGATGACCTGGCTCGTGGGTTCGCGAGGAACGGTCACGGCGCGCTCTCAGAAACGGAAGGACACGCGGGCCGTGCCGCCGCCGAGCATGAGTGCGCCCGTCCCGCCGAGCGCCGCCGCGAGATCGCCGGCGATCTCGGCCTGGACGTTCTCGGTGATGCCGTACGCGAGGAACAGCGAGCCATGCGTGAGGAAACGCGCCGTCTTGTCCGCGCCGAGCGCGACGTGCGCCCCGAGCAAGAGCTCGGGGCCGATGAAAAGACGTACTCCGCGGAACGGAGCGAGTGCATACCGCGCTCCAGCAGAGAGCTCGAGAGCACGCGGGCCGATGACCTGGCTCGTCACGTTGCCCCTCACCTCGAGCCCAGGTGCGCTCTCGGGGAACGCGTAGCCGAGGACGACGCCGATCGGCATCGCCCACGAAGGCCCGCGCGCATCGCCTGGACGGGCGAGCGCGTTCGTCACGCCGACGGATGCGCCGATCGCGATCGGATGCCCCTCGCCGTAGACCCGACGCGGCGGCGGCGGAGCGCTCGGCGGAGGAGGGGCCGCCGGCTGTGGCGGAGGCGGAGGAGCCTGCGGCTTCGGCTTCGGCCGTCGCTCGCCTGCGCGCGACCACGGCACCTCCGCGTTCGCGATCCCCTCGGGCCGGATGAGGAGCGCGATCATCTCGGCGATGTCGTTCGGTCCTTCGTCGGGCAACACCTCGCGCGAGAGCGACTCGACCCGCCCCGAGCTCGCCTGGTAGGCCTCGAGCTCGACGCGATACGTGGTGTATCCCTCCTCCTGCTTGCCGTCGGGCAGCGTGGCCGGCGGATGATCGTCCCGCTCGACGCGCGCGGTGAGCGTCCAGTCGGCGCCCACCGCTTTCGCGGCTGCCTGGTACTCCTGGCTCGTGTCGGCGACGCCGTCCTTCACGGCCGCTTCGGCCGAGACCATCTCGTTGTCGCTGGCGAAGGTGTGCCCTTTCTTCGTCAGCGCTTCACGCGTCCAACGCCGCGCCTCTTCGAGCTCGGGACGCGGCACGTTCTTTGGCGACGTGAACGGCAGCACGACGACCTTGTCCGCCCAGGCGGGGGCGGTCATGGCCAGCGTGGCCGCAAGCGTCGCAAAGGAAAGGAAGAAGCGCCGCATCGAGCGATGCCTCAGGCGCTCTCGGCCGGCTCTTCCTTCTTCGCCTTCTCGTCGTCGTCGGACGTGCCCTTGGTGGCGCTCTCCGGCTCGCCATCGGGCGCCTCTGTCCCTGCTTCGTCGCCCGACGAAGCGGCCGTATCGTCGGCCTCGGCCTGCGCCTTCTTCTTCTTTCCGACGAGGCCCTTCTTCTTGGCGGGCTTCCGCTTCGGCGCGTCGTCGTCGCGCGCATCGTCGGACGACACGGGGTCTTCGTCGCCGTTTTCCTCGTCGTCCTCGTCACGCGTGCGCCGCCGCGGAGCGATGTCGTCCTGCGTCGCCTTGATGTCGCCGAGGGACTCGAGGCCCATCGCGAGCTTCGGGCTCTTGCGCGCGGTCTCCCAGAACTTCGCGTAGAAGTAGGCGCAGACGACCGCCGAGAGAATGCCGATCCACTGGCTCGTCGACAGCTGCACCGCCTGCTGCTTCGCGAACGAGGCCGGACGGAGCACGATGAACGCGACGATCGGCGGGATGAACGCGATGACGCGCGAGACGGTGCGGATCTTCGCGTTCGTGATCCCGAGCGAGATCCCGAACACGAACGCGACGCTCATGACGAGGAGCGCTCCCGAGATGAGCCAGTGCTCGCCCATCATCGGGCCGAACTCTCCGCGCTCCGTGTCGTCGCGGAAGGCCTCGATCAGGAACCGGAGGTAGCCGTACCCGAACGCGAACAAGAAGAAGATCTGCCCGCGGAAGCGCTGATGCTTGCGCTGCCAGAGGAGCAGCGCGAGGAGCAGGAGGCCGACGAGCGACTCGTAGATCTGCGTCGGATGGACCGGGAACGAATGGCCCATCTTCAGGAGCTCGTCGCCGGCTGGCGAGTGCTTGCCGACGATGTCGAGATGGCGCGCGAACGCGGGCGCGCCATCGCTGCCCTCGAGGGTGCCCGGCGCCCAGTGGGGGAACGTGCCGAGCTTCTTGAGCGCCTCGGGCGCGCCCTCGGGCAGACGCTTTCCGAAGTCGCACCCGAAGAGGTAACAGCCGATGCGCGTGATGAGCAGACCCGACGCAAGGCTCGGCACCGCGACGTCCGCCCAGGGCATCAGCCGGATCTTGTTCGAGCGCAGATAGAGCCAGCTTCCGAGATAGCCTCCGAGGAACCCTCCGTACGCGACGAGACCGCCCCGGCGGAGCGCGAAGAAGTCGCTCGCCTGCTTGAACTCGTCGGGGTTCGTCACGACGTAGAGGATGCGCGATCCCAGGATCGCCGCGATCGCCGTGATGACGTAGCAGTTCGCCATCGTCTCCTTCGGCAACCCGTCACGCTCGGCGAGGGTGAGCGTCAGGTACCAGCCGACGACGAGCGAGAGGCCGAGCATGACGCCGTACGAGTAGATCGGCAGGTTTGCCGCCTCGTACTTCGTCTCGCGGAACACGTAGCCCGCGATGCCGGCGCCGATGCCGATCACGAGCGCGATGCCGGCGGTCCCTCGGTCCTTCCGTTTGAGTCCGAGGATCGCGTAGACCGCGGCGATCGCCGCGACGGCCGCGAGCGCCCACCACAGGTGGAGGGACATCTTCGGGAGCGGAATGCGAAAGAGGATCGGATGCATGGTTCGTTGGATTCGGCCTGGTCCTGAGCCCAGGCGCTCGCCGTTTTACCACATCGACGGAGCGCCGACCGCAGGTCGGCATCCTTTGGGCGGTTGGGGAGCCCCCCGAGCTCGCCAAGGGGGCCCGCTCGGCGCCGCGGGGCTCCTGTTCACCTCACCACGGATCCCTCCTGGCGCTAGCCCTTCCTTGATGGCCACGACCACGCCGAACGCCAGTGCGGAAGGCGGCCTGTGGTAGAACGCGCGCGTGAGCTCGCGCGCCTCGATCGTCACGTCCATCGCTGCGTCTTCGTTCATCGGCGTCCTTGCCGCGGCCTCCGCGTGCGTGCCGACCGGAAGCGCGCCGCCATACGACGCAGGCCCGACGCCTGCGCAGACCTCGACCTTCAAGCCGTCGATTGGCATCATGACGGTGCCGTTCGAGGACGACTTCGAGCGTCCCGACGGCGGCGAGGCGCTTGCGCTGCCAGGCGATGCGACCGGAACGGCCCTGTCGATCGACGCCGCGATCGATGCCCGGCGGGTCGTCGCGGTGAACGAGGCCGGCCCGGATGCGTTTTCGCTCATCGACGCCGGCACCGATGCCGGCGACCGGTTCCGCTCTCCGAGCAACCTCGGCCCGAACTGGACCCAGATGCGGACGAGCGCCTGGAAGATCGAAAACGGCCGGCTCTGCGGAGAGAACGCGCACAACCACGGCGTCTGGCTGAATCGCACGCTGCCGGTCAACGCGCGCATCGAGTTCGATGCGATGGCGATGACCGACGAAGGCGACCTGAAGACCGAGGTCTGGGGTGACGGCCGCTCCTACGCGACGAGCACCTCGTACACGAACGCGACGAGCTATCTCGCGGTCCTGGGCGGCTGGAAGAACTCGATGCACGTCCTTGCGCGGCTCAACGAGCACGGCACGGACCGCAAGGAGATCCGCGTCGACAAGGACTCCGACGACCCGCGCCAGCGCGCCGTCGTCCGCGGACAGCTGTACCAGTTCAAGATCGAGCGCACGGACGGCAAGACGATCCGCTGGTCCGTGAACGGGGTCGAATACCTCTCGTGGAACGATCCGGCACCCCTCGCCGGCCAGGGTCACGACCACTTCGGCTTCAACGAGTGGGAGGCCAAAGTGTGCTTCGACAACGTGAAGGTGACGCCGCTCTGAGGCGCTCCGCCTGAGGCACGCCTCGGAGTCTCGTTGCCGAGCGCAACGCGCGCCTTTACTCCGCGGCGGCGCGGCTCGAAACTACGGATCGGGCCTGCGTGGAACCGCCGAAGTCGAAGGACGCTCAGAAGGAGATCGAGATCGCGCTCGCCGAGCTCGAAGAGCGTGTCGATCGCCTTCGCGCGCTCTACGAGCAGTACTTCATGGGCTACGAGAAGATCGAGCCCGGGGTTCAGCGCAAAGACGTCGATCGCCGCTTCACGGCGCTACGCAAGCAGCAGATCCGGAACACGGCGCTGCGTTTCCGCTTCAACGTCATCACGCAGAAGTTCAACACGTACGCGACCTACTGGACGCGCATCTGCCGCCAGATCGAGGAAGGCACGTTCAAGCGCCACATCGCGCGAGCCGCGCAGCGTTTCGGCCCGGCGACGGCAGGCAAGCGAGAGCAGGACTGGTCGATCGACGTCGAGATCGGTGAGTTCGAGGACATCGACATGGACGCGATCCTCGCGGAGGCAGATGCCGCCGCCGAGGCGTACACGCAAGGCGGTCCGCCTGCCGATACGCTGCCTCCTGCGGCCGTGACCGATCCTGGGCCCGCGGGGCGTGCGGCCCCTCGAGCGACGCCGGTGCCGGCCGCGAGCTCCGCGCCGCGAGCCGCGCGTCACGTGGCGCTACCTCCGGGCGCAAAGCAGCCGATCGTGGTCCGCCGCCGTACCGACGGTGATGCCCCGCCGCCGTCGTCGCCTGCGATTCGACCGCCGATGGGATCGACGCCGGATCACGCGGGATCACCTTCGAGCTCACCGATCCGCTCGGCGCCGCCGTCGGTCACGGGACGAGCGGCTCCGGCCGCGGCGTCCTCGTCCTCGGTTGCCACAGTGCCGCCC
>JAEXCN010000110.1 GCA_023402175.1 Pseudomonadota bacterium
AGATCACGATGCTGAATTTCGGAACGTTCACCGAGATCGTGTTCGGCTTCGAGCCGACGCCGCAGATCATCGTCTCGGCCGTCGTTCTGTCCGCGTTCATGGGTCTCCTCGGCGGCTTCCTGCCCGCGATCCGCGCGGCGCGTGTCAGCCCTGTCGAGGCAATGCGCGGATGACGCTGCTCGCCTTCGACGGGCCGCCTCGCGTCCTTCTCGTGGCTGCGGCACGCTGACGACACTTGCCGTCGGGGCTTTTCAATCCGGCCTGGCCTGTCTAACGTGCCACTCCCACCATTCGAAGGAGAGAGCCCCATGGCTTTTGAGCTGCCGCCCCTGCCCTATCCGAAAGACGCGCTCGCCCCCCACATCTCGGCGGAGACGCTCGAGTACCACCACGGCAAGCACCATGCGGCCTACGTGACGAACCTCAACAAGCTCATCGAAGGAAAGCCCGAGGCGAACAAGAGCCTCGAGGAGATCATCATGGGCTCCGAGATCGGCACGGGCGTCTTCAACAACGCCGCGCAGGTCTGGAACCACACCTTCTACTGGAGCTCCATGAAGCCGAAGGGCGGCGGACAGCCGACGGGCGATCTCCTCGCGGCGATCACCCGTGATTTCGGCTCGTTCGAGAAGTTCAAGGAGGAGTTCGCGAACGCCGGTGCGACCCAGTTCGGCTCCGGCTGGGCGTGGCTCGTCGTCCAGAACGGCAAGCTCGCCGTCACGAAGACCCCGAACGCCGACCTGCCGATGAAGCACGGTCAGAAGGCGCTCCTCACGATGGACGTGTGGGAGCATGCATATTACATCGACTATCGGAACGCCCGTCCGAAGTACATCGAGACGTTCCTGAACAGCCTCGCGAACTGGGACTTCGCGCTCGAGAACCTGAAGAAGGCCTGATCGCGTCAGCGCGACGCGAGAGGAACGCGCGGGCGGGTCGACGGCAACGTCACCCGCCCGCGTGCTTTCGTGGCCTGCCCTTGCCTCCGATCGGCACTAGTGAGGAGGGCTGGCGGATGTCGACGTCGAACGAGAGCGACGGCAGCGGACGCGATCAGCGCGGGCGGTTCCAGCGATAGAGCTGCTCGGCGGGCTTCCGCGTCGGCTTCGTCCCCGCAGGGATGACGACATGCTGATCGAAGAGGCGCTTCCTGAACGCCCGCTGAGGAAGCGAGCGGCCGAGGACGACCTCGTAGACGTGCTGGACGTCCGCGAGCGTGAAGCGGGAAGGCAGGAGCTCGAATCCGCCCTGGCGGAGCGGATTGTCGAGGTACTGGCAGAGTCGCTTGTATGCGAGCGAGATGATCCTGGCGTGATCGAACGCCAGATGAATGCGTCGCGTGGCTCCGGTGCGCCCCGCACGCCGCGTTCCGGTCGTCTTGCGACGCGCCGTCGCTCGTGCCGGTGCAATGCCCGCCTGCGCCGCTTCGTCGAGCGCGAGCCGCCGGAACGGAAGCCATTCCACCGCCGCGGCATCGTCGCCTGCGGTGATCTTCGCCTCGGCGAAGAGGAACGTCAGGTACGCGATCGTGATCGTGTGCCCGCGTGGATCGCGCCCGGGATCGCCGAAGGCGCCGAGCTGCTCGAGCTTCGCGCCGCTGATGCCGGTCTCCTCGGAGAGCTCACGCGCGACTGCACGCTCGAGCGACTCGTTCTCGTTGACGAAGCCGCCCGGCAGAGCCCAACGCCCCTTGAATGGCTCATCCTTGCGCTGGACGAGCAGCACGCCGAGGTCATCCGCACGCATCGTGAACACGACGGCGTCGCAGGTCACGGCCGGACGCGGGTACGGGTAGGAGTACGGCACGGCCGGAAGAGACATCTCCTGACGCGCGCCGTCAACCTCGATGGTGCGCCGGGCCTCGCGTTCCGCATTTGTCGCGTGTCGCCCAGATCCATGGGAGCGCTCGGCGGGATGTCAGAGTAATGTCATCATTGTGTCGCGTCGCGCGTGCCGAGGTCCTTCGTCGATCGTCCTGACTCCTTCGGAGCCCTCCCGATGAAGCGCACCGAACGCCTCTTCGCGCTCGCCGAGCATCTCCGAGCGCGCCGGACGGGCGTGACCGCGGAGGCGCTTGCCGAAAGATTCGGAGTGACCGTACGGACGATCTACCGCGATCTCGACACGCTCCGGGCCGCGGCCCTTCCCCTCGCCGCCGAACGAGGCCGCGGCGGAGGGTACGCGCTCGACAAGAGCTACAGCTTGCCGCCGGTGAACTTCACCGCGCGTGAAGCCGCTCTCCTCGTTGCGCTCGGCCGCTTCGCGACGGAGATGCGGCTCCTCCCCTTCACCGAGACGCTCGATCGCGCGCTCGACAAGGTGCGGGGCGCGCTCTCGGCGTCCGCGCAGCGCGAGCTCACAGGGCGCCTCAAGGAGCTCCAGTTCGCGGGCGTTCCGCAGCTGCCCGTGTCCCGCGCCGTGCGTGAAGCGGTCGAGCGCGCCTGGTTCGAGCAGCAGCCGCTCCGGATCACGTATCGCAGCGGCAACTACGAACGAACCACGCGCGACATCAAGATCACGTCCGTCTTCATGGAGCGCACCGAGACGCGCCTCAACGCGATCGACCTCGCAAAGAACGAAGAGCGCCAGTTCCGCCTCGACCGTGTCGAGAAGGCGGAGGTGATCGGCAGCGCCTGACGTCAGGACGCGCGCATCGCGAGGCGCGTCGCGACGGCGTAGGCGACGCCGAAGGTGATCGGCGTCATGTAGCCGTTGAGGCCCTGGTCGCCCCAGACCTGCACGATGCAGATGGCGACCGCTCCGAGCGCGGCCAGCGCTGCGCTTCGCTCGAGCGAAGTCGATGCTCCGCGGTACGCACGCATCGCGAGCGTCCCGGCCGCCGGGAAGATCGTCCAGAGGATCGTGAACCCGACGAGCCCGCCCCATGACCACATCCAGAGCACGCCGTTGTGCGCGATGAGGCGGAAGTTGACGAACACGTCGCTCAGATCGACGGGCGGGTTGTTCGGCGAATTCTGGTAGTTGAAGCCGAAGCCCGTCGAGAACAGCGGGCTCTGTCTCATCGTGTAGATGAGGTTCTCGTTCTCGATGTCGCGCGAGATGCTCGAGAGGTCCTTCTGATCGAGGACCGACATGACGAGCTTTGCCGGCTTGAGGATCGGCGAGGCCGAGTTGATCTCGGATCCGATCAGGATGTAGCCGATGACGAGCGGGATCCCGATCATGAGGGCCCTCGTCACACGACGCTTTCGCTTGCTCGGCTTGAGCGCGAGATAGATGACGGCCGGCGCAATCGAGAGGCTGACGAACGCGAGGCGACGGTTGTTGAGGACGATCGCGAACAGGATGAGCGCCGAGGCGCCGAACGCGCGCAGGATCGTCCGCTTCGTCCGCTGCTCGAACGCGTGCGTGACCACGATGAGGATCGCGACCACGAAGAGCACCGAGTCGGAGTGGTTCGTGCACCACTCCGGCAGACCAGGTCGGTCCGTGATGCCCTGCGGCATGCAGACGCCGAAGTAGACGTAAATGACGAGCAGGCTGCGAAACAGCGCCGTCACCACGAAGATCGTGCCGACCGCCGAGAGATCCTCGGGGATGCGCAGCGCGTAGAGGAACACGAGCGCGATGAGCGGCAGCTGCATCAGGTGGACGATCTGGCGGAAGGTGCCTTCGATCGCTCCACCGTGGACGATGCCCCATGCGCTGAGCGCGAAGATCGTCCCGAGGAAGAGGAGCAGGTGGTTCCGAGCGAACTTCGGCGGCGCCCAGTAGTCGGCCGGCTTCTTTCCCCAGACGCCTCGATAGAGGAGGCCCAGCGTGACGAAGAAGAAGACCGGGAGCGATGCCCCAGGCAGGCCGCTCCACTCCTTGATCGTGCCGTAATACGCGACCGCCGCCGGCCACAGGACCGTGTCCCAGTAGCCGTCGCCTTGCTGCCGGAGCATCGCCTCGCTGAAGGGCTCGATGAAGAGCGACAGCACGAGATAGATGCGTACGGCGCGCGCGAGCTTGAGCCGCGCCATCGTCCAGGCGAGCAGCGGCCCCCAGACGACGACGAAGGCCGTGTCGAAGCGGAACGTGTTCGCCCAGATGCCCGGAGCGTCGAAGGTCGGGCTCGCGGCGAAGAACGCGAAGAGCGAGGCGCAGAAGACGCCGATGATGATGCGTGCGGTCGGCTTCGCGAAGTCGTCGGCGAGGATGGCGCGTTCGTCGATTGCGTCGTCGTCCGGCTCCGGCGGAGGCGGAGCGTACGAGCCGTACGATCCGAACTTTTCCTTCACGCGCTCGTGCAACGCCAAGCGATCGTTCGCCGTCGCGAGGTGAGGAGGACGAAGCGATCCGCCGGGGCGTTGCGGATTCATGCGCGTGGAGAGGGTACCATGCTGCCCGGCGCAGGCGTGACTTCAGGAACGCCCGGCAGAGCTGTGAGGCGTGCGCGCGCGGCGCCCGTCGTCACCCGACGCGCTTCGCGAGCTCCCGGATCGCCTTCGGCTGCGCGGCGTCCTCGAAGAGCTGCGGAAGGAACGACGGCGGAACCGGCAGCTCTTTCGCAAGACGTGTGAGCGCCGACGCTTGGACGCTCTCCCGCATCGCACGGCTCCGGCCCGCCATCACGGCGGCATCCGGTGGCGACTCGATCGTGACCGGCTGCACGTCTTCGAGCGTCGCGCGCTCCTGCTTCGAAAAGAGCGGGGGAAGGACGCAATTGACGACGATCTTGCCGATCGGGAGCTTCAGCTCCTGCTCGAGCGCGCGGGCGAGCTCGATCGTCTCCGTCGTCGGCATCTCCTCCGGCAGCGTCACGAGCACGACGGCGCACGTGTTCGGGTCCTGGAACAGCTGCCACGCGCGTTCCGCGTCGCGACGAAGGAGGCCCGGCGGGACGACGTCGAGAATCACCTTCGGGACGCGCAGCATGTCGAGCCCGTGGCCCGTCGCCGGCGCATCGAGGATGACGACGTCGTAGAGCGGGCTGCCGTCCTCGCGCGTCTCGGTCGTGTGCCACCAGGCCTTGCCGAGCAGCGTCCACTCCTGCATCCCCGGAACGGCACGGAAGAACGTCCGCACGTACTTGTTGTCGAAGAGAAGCTTGTAGAGCGCACGCGACTTCAACATCATCGCGCCGTACTCTTCGAGCGCGCGCGTCGGGTCCATGTTGACGGCCCACACGTTCGGCGCGACCGGCGTGACCTCCGGCCCGATCAGCTCGGAGCCGAGCATCGTCGAGAGCCGCTCCTTCGCGTTGCACATCGCGATGAGGACGCGCTTGCCCTTCTGCGCGAGCGCAAGAGCCTCGGCTGCGCAGACCGTCGTCTTCCCGACCCCGCCTTTGCCCGTGACGATGAGGAAGCGCTTGCTCTCGAGACCCGGCGCGGACGCGGAGCTGGGGCGAGGCGGCGTGGAGGGAACTGTCATGACGAACGCCGCGCACCATAGCACGCGGGCCCGGTCGGCCCTCGCCTGCGAACGCGCATGTACGACATGCTCGCCCGAAACCTCGACGGCGCTTCCATGAAGCTCGGGAATTAATCCGTCGAAGAGACGCGCCGTTCTCGCTCCATGACGCCAGAGAGACGCCAGAGACGGGAGTCCCGGCGCCGCGAGCAGCGGGATCGCGCCTTTTTGCATACTGCGAGGTGCACGGTCAACACTCTGACGAGCGGTCGACATCATCAAACATCCAATCGAGAGGCCAAGCAAACAAGACGGGCGATACCCGCATACAAATCCGTCGTGAATTGATCCGGATTCGTTGACGGTTGAGTCTTCGTTCCGCTCTTCTGTGAACATGGGTGAATTCGCGTCGCGTGCTGCTCGCGCACTGCTCGCCACGACCATCGCCGCGTGTCTGATCATCGCGTGCGGGTCGGATGGAGAGTCGACGTTCAGGCCCGGGGGGGATGAAGACGGCGGTGGACTTCCGCCGGGAACATTCGTCACCCCCGATCCGGAACAAACCGGAGACGGCGGTCTGCCCGTCACCAACCTGCAATGCACGCCACGCACGTGTGCCGAGCAGCAGATCCAGTGCGGCCCTGCCGGTGATGGATGCGGAGGCATCCTTTCCGATTGCGGCCAGTGCGCCGACGGCATGCGCTGCGGTGGACCGAACGCCCCGTCGACGTGCGTGCCGATCAGCACGGCGACGACGTGCACGCCCAAGACGTGCGACGAGGTCAACGTGCACTGCGGTCCAGCCGGTGACGGCTGCGGTGGCATCATCGACTGCGGAACGTGCCCCGCGGGTAAGCAGTGCGGGGGCGATGGCACTCCGTCTCAATGCGTGACGGCGACGGCGATGGGCCCCGACGGCGGCGCGTGCGTCGCGAAGACGTGTGCAGATTACAATGCTCAGCACGTCGACTGCGGTCAGCAGAGCGATGGTTGCGGAGGCGTCATCGACTGCGGTGTCTGCAACACCGCCGCTGGCGAGTTCTGCGGCGGTGGCGGCCCGAGCAAATGTGGTGCGCCGGGAGCAGACGGCGGAACGTGCGTGCCGAAGACGTGCGCCGACTACCCGGGCAAGTGCGGTGTGCACCCCAACGGCTGCGGCGGCGTCACGGGCGTCTGTGGAACGTGCACCGGGACTCAGACGTGTGGTGGTGGCGGCGTGCCGAGCGTCTGCGGCGGTGGCGGCGTCAACGGCCCGGACGGCGGCGCGTGCGTGCCCATCACGACGTGCGGTCCGAAGCAGTGCGGGATCATCGCCAACGGTTGTGGCGGCACGTTCGACTGCGGGATGAGCAAGTGCGCGCCGGGCGAGGTCTGCGGCGGCGCGGGTGACGCGAACGTCTGCGACCAGCCCCCGTGCACGCCGATCACGTTCTGCCCTGCGGGCATGAACTGCGGGAGCATCGCGGACGGATGCGGCGGCACGTTCGACTGCGGTCCGCCGAACGCCTGCACCCCCCCCGCGATCTGCGGTGGCGGCGGTCAGCCGAACGTTTGCGGCGGCGGCACGGTTGCCGGTGACGGCGGCGCGCCATGCAATCCGATCGCCTGCCAGCCGAACCAGTGCGGTCCGATCGCGAACGGATGCGGGCAGATCATCCAGTGCGGCGCCTGCACCGGCGGGGCCGTTTGCGGCGGCGGCGGTACGCCGAGCGTCTGCGCCGGCGGCACGTGCAAGCCGCGCACGCAGGCCGACTGCGCGACGCTGGGCCTGAACTGCGGCTTCATCGCCGACGGTTGCGGTGGCCCGCCGATCGACTGCGGCAGTTGCCCGAACGGCGGCATCTGCGGTCTCAACAAACCCAACGTGTGCAGCACCGGCGGCGCGCAGTGCACGAACCTGTGCCTCGATCAGCCGAAGGACTGCGCCGGCGGCACGAACACGACGACGATCAAGGGCGTCGTCTACATGCCGAACGGCAAGCTGCCGGTCTACGACGCGTTCGTGTACGTGCCGAATGGAACCGTGGGACCGGTTCCGCAGGGCATCGGCACGTGCGACTCGTGCTCGGCGCCCGCGTCGGGCGAGCCGCTCGTCAGCACGAGGACGAATTACAAGGGCGAGTTCACTCTCCCGAACATGCCTCACCGGGCGGGAGGCGTTCCCGTCGTCATCCAGGCGGGCCGCTGGCGCAAGCAGATCACGGTCGCCACGTCGCGCTGCGGGGAGGTGAACCTGAGCCCGACGCACCCGCAGCCGCCGACCGCGAACAACACGACGTTCGGCGCGACGCAGACGGCGACGAACAACATCCCGAAGTTCGCCGTCACGACGGGCGGCGCCGACGCGCTTCAGTGTCTGATGCGGAAGATCGGCATCGCGGAGAGTGAGTTCACTCAACCGGCCGGAAACGGACGGGTCAACCTCTACGCCGGGGTGGGAGGCACGAGCCTTTACCGCAAGAGCCCCGCCTTCAATGGGTACACAGGGACCGGGACGTGGACGCCGACCAGTCAGGCGACGCGCAATTTCCCGAACCAGACGTACCTGTTCGGTGATGGCGCGACCAACGTCGTCGATACGTCCAAGCTCGACGCCTACGATGCTGTGCTCCTCACCTGCGAGGGCGTCGGGGACCAGCAGACCGGTAAAGGCAACTTCGCCGGCTACCGCGCCGAGATGAAGCAGTACGCGGACCGGGGAGGCAGGGTCTTCGCCTCGCACTGGCACCACGCGTGGGTCGAGTTCGCGCCCACCACCTCCCAACCCTGGAGTAGCGTCGCGACGATCAGCCACCAGGCCGATCCGCCGAACCCCAGCACGGGGACGATCAACACCACGTTCCCGAAGGGCAACGCGCTCGCGAACTGGCTCGTCTACTCCAACACGATCAACAACACGACGGCGGCCGCTCTGGGCCAGCTGAAGATCGTCGACCCACGGCACGACGTGACGTCGGTCGACACGACACGTGCAACGTCGTGGATCACCCTCCCGGGCTCCGGCGCGGTCGAGTACTTCGACTTCAACACCCCCGTGGACGCTGCGCAGCAGTGCGGGCGCTTCGTCACCAGCGACCTTCACGTGTCGGCCGGTGACAACGTCAACGCGGACTTCCCCAGTGGATGCACGAGCGTGGGATTGACGGATCAAGAGAAGGTCCTCGCCTTCATGCTCTTCGACCTCACTTCGTGCGTGCAGCAGTCGGAGCCGCCCAAGTGCACGAAGAAGACGTGCAACGACTACCCGGCGGGCACCTGCGGCCAGCAGAGCGACGGCTGCGGCGGCCTCACCACGAACTGCGGAAGCTGCCCCAACGGCCAGACCTGCGGCGGGGGCGGCGTCGCGAGCCAGTGCGGCACGCCGGGTAACTGCACTCCCAAGGCGTGCCCCGCGAACGCAAACTGCGGCCAGTTCCCGGACGGCTGCGGCGGTATCAACAACTGCGGCAACTGCACGGCTCCGCAGACCTGCGGCGGCGGCGGCGTTGCGAACCAGTGCGGCGCGCCCTCGTGCACGAAGAGAAACTGCGCGCAGCTCAACGTTGGTTGCGGCATGACCGGTGACGGCTGCGGCGGCCTCATCGACTGCGGCAGCTGCCCGACTGGCCAGACCTGCGGCGGCGGCGGCGTTCCGAACCAGTGCGGCGCGCCCTCGTGCACGCCGGCCGAGTGCCCCCCGGGCAACAACGTCTGCGGAAAGATGCCTGACGGCTGCGGCGGAGAGATCATCTGCGGGACGTGCAAGAACGGACAGAGCTGCGGTGGCGGCGGTTCGCCGAACACCTGCGGCGCTGCGAGCTGCTCGCCGAAGACGTGCGCCCAGCTCGGCGCTCAGTGCGGCATCGTCAGCGACGGCTGCGGAGGTACGGCGAACTGCGGCGAATGCGTGAACGGCGCGTTCTGCAATGGCCAGAACCTCTGCGTCCCGCCGACCTGTCAGCCGAAGGACTGCGCGCAGCTCGGCGTCGAGTGCGGCCCTGTCGGTGATACCTGCGGCAAGCTCCTGCAGTGCGGCAACTGCCAGTCCAAGCCCGGCACCGCATGCGGCGCAGGTGGCACGCCGGGCGTATGCGGTACGAATCCTTGCACGCCGAAGACCTGCCAGCAGCTCGACGCGGAGTGCGGAAGAGTTGCGGACGGCTGCGGCGGGCTCACCCCCGACTGCGGAACGTGCGCGGGCTCCACGTCGTGCAGCCACGGCGTCTGCGTCCAGGCGTGCACGCCGCGGACGTGCGCCGAGGCCGGCGCAAACTGCGGACCGATCTCCGACGGCTGCGGCGGCCTCGTCGACTGTGGCCAGTGCCAGCCCGGCCAGACGTGCGGCTTCAAGGGCCACGCGAACATCTGCGGGTCCGACGGTCCGAAGTAACGAGCTACTTCGACCATGATGCGGGGCCCTTCGATGGTGACATCGAGGGGCCTAGCGCTTTTGTGGGTCATTTGTCGGTCAGCTGAGGCTTGCACGCGTGCGTCACGCCGGCGCGGCCGGGTGAGGTCGCTGCACCACTGTGCTAGATCCGCGGCGTGATCCGCGTCCTCCCCCTCGGCGGCCTCGGCGAGGTCGGTATGAACTGCATGGCGGTCGTCCAGCGCGGCGAAGCTCTGCTCGTCGACTGCGGCGTCACGTTCGACGACCGCGGCCTCGGCGTCGACGTCGTTCATCCCGACTTCGCGCCGCTCGACCGCATGGATGTGCAGGTCGCGGGCGTCGTCATCACGCACGGCCACGAAGATCACATCGGAGCGCTGCCGTACCTGCTCAAGCGGTACGACGTCCCGGTGTACGGTCCGCCTTACGCGCTCGGCCTCGTCCGCCAGCGGCTCAACGAGCACGAGGTGCTCGAGCACGCACGCCTGTTCGAGACGGCGCCGGGGCAGCGCTTCGAGGTCGGTTCGTTCGCGGTCGAGCCCATCCGCGTCACGCACTCGATCGCCGATGCGACCGCGCTCGCGATCACGACCGACGTCGGGACGGTGATTCACACCGGTGATTTCAAGTTCGACGAGTCCCCTCCGGACGGCGAGCAGTTCGACGTCGATCGTTTCCGCGCGCTCGGGGATGCGGGCGTCACGCTGCTCCTGTCGGACTCCACGAACGTCGACGCCGAAGGAGCCACGGGAAGCGAGTCGGACGTCGGCGTCGTCCTCGAGCGCCTCGTCCTCGAGTCGAAGGGCGCCGTCGTCGTCGCGATGTTCGCCTCGAACGTCCACCGCCTCCGCCTCCTCGGCGAGATCGCACGGAAGGCGAAGCGCAAGATCGTCCTCCTCGGTCGCGGCGTCGGCACGCACGCACGCGTGGCGCGTTCCACCGGTTATCTTCCGTGGCCCGACGAGCTGGTGCTCCCCGACGAGCTCGCGCGCGAGCGGCCCCGCAGCGAGATCCTCGCCATCGCGACGGGCTCGCAAGGCGAAGCGAACGCGGCGCTCGCACGTCTCGCGCGTGGCGAGCATCCGACGTTCGAGGTGCTCCCCGGCGATCGCGTCATCCTGTCGGCGCGCACGATCCCGGGCAACGAGCCCGAGGTGCACGCGATCATGGGAAGCCTCCTTCGGCGCGGCGTCGAGGTCGTGACGCGCGCGACCGAGCGCGGAGTCCACGTCAGCGGCCACGGTCATCGCCCCGATCAGCGGCGCATGATCGAGCTCGTACGCCCGCGCTCCTTCGTCCCGGTCCACGGGACGATCCATCACCTCACGCGTCACGCCGAGCTCGCACGACAGCTCGGCGTGCCCAGCGTCGCCGTGGTCGAGAACGGCCGCGCCGTCGAGGTGAGCGAGGATCGCGTGATGCTCGGCGAGACGTTCGGCTCGGGACGCGTCCACGTATGGGCCGGACGCGAGGTGCCGACCGGAGTCCTGCGCGAACGCGCTGCCCTCGCGCAGGAGGGCGCCGCGTTCTGCGTCGTCACGATCGACCCTGCAGGCAAGCTGGACGTGTTCGTCCACACGCGCGGTGTGATGGATGACGAACGGAGTGCGGCGGATCTCGCCGCTGCCGAGCAAGCCGTGCGGAGAGCGTTCGCGGACGCGCCCGAGCACGCGACCGATGATTTCCTCGCAGAGGCCGCTCGGCTCGCCGTGCGTAGGACGTTCAAGCAGCTGCGCGGCATCAAGCCGGTGACCGTCGCGCGCGTTCACCGGGTCGGCGCATCGGCAGCGGCCACCGCGCCTGCTCCTGCGGGGACGAGCACGTGAGCTCCCCGCACGGTCACTCTGGCCATGGAACACCCGCTCCGCCGAAGGCCGGGGCGTACGTCGTCGCAAAGCTCCGCGAGCTCGATGCCGTGCTGACGGAGACCGCGCCGCGCCTCCTCGCGAACAGCGGGGACGACGAGGCCGTTCACGATCTGCGCGTCGCGATCCGGCGCATGCGAACGCTGCTGAAGATGTCGCGTCGGCTCTTCGGGCGATGGCACACCGACGTCGTTCGCGCGGCGTTCGCCGACGTCATGCGCGCGACCGGCGAGCTCCGTGACGAGGAGGTCCTCGAGGAGACGCTCGAAGGCACGGTCGAAGGAGCGCCCGAGCTCGCCGGATGGGTCCGCGCGCGCAAGAGCCGCGAGGCGAAGCTACGGAAGGCCGTCATCACGCGCATCGAGCGAGGCGATCTCGATCGTGCGCGACTCATGCTGAAGGCGCTCCTCGTCTTCCCGGTCGAGTCGGATCGCAACGTCGATCTCGCGCGGTTCGCGCGTCGCACGGTGGAACGCGCGCGGCGGAAGGTCGAAGGCAAGCGCGACGTCGATGTGACGGACGTCACCGGGATGCACGATCTGCGGATCGCGTACAAGGAGCTGCGTTACTCGATCGAGCTCCTCTCCGATGCGCTGCCCATCGATGCGCGCGCGCAGCTCGAGCCCGCGACCGTGTTCCAGAAGAGGCTCGGCGAGCTGCACGACGTCGATGTCGCCATCGAGGTCATCCACGACGCGAAGGGCCTCTCGCTCGCCGCCAAGGAGCACGCGCTGCGCTCGCTCGCAGCCCTCCGGACGAAGCGGGTCAACAAGTACCTCCGCGAGCTCGATCCGCTCGGGGCGCAGGCTGCCCCTGCCCGCTCGGACAAAGAGCCCGCGAAGCTGCTGGTGAGCGCGCCGTTGCTCGCGTCATCGCACGCCAATGGCGCGGGCGGCACGGCTCCGCACGAGCTCGTCGGCGAGGCGGCGGACGCCCGTGCCGGCGAAAAGACGGCCCACATCCCGACCGTGCGGCGTCGAAAATCCGGCGGGCGCGTCTAGCTCTTCAGCATTGCTCTCATTTACTGCGCTTGACCCACGTTGACCGGGTGCAAGATACTCCGATCGCCATGAACACGAGTATGGCCCGAGGGGTCCGCGGCCTAGAAGCGAGGGTGTCTTGATCACCTGTCCCAAGTGCTCGAAGGACAATCAGGACCACTACAAGTTCTGCCTCGGTTGTGGTGCGGAGCTGCCTCGTGACGCGGCGCCCAAGCCGTTCTCGCCGGACACCCCACCTCAAGGCGTGAAGCCGGCGCAGGCGGGGCTCGGTGCAACCCCCGCTTCCGTCGTGCAGAGCGCGGGGGGCGGACAGCTCCTTCACCAGCCTCCGTCGCAGCCGACGAACCCTCCGATGCAGGCGGCCCCGGCAGCGGTCATCCCGTCGCATGCCACTCCGAGCCTCTCGCCGTCGCAGGCGCCGGCCGGGGGCGCAGGCGCGGGCGCCGCGACTGTGACGTGCCCGCAGTGCGGTCACATCAACGCGCCGTCGAACCTGTTCTGCGGCTCGTGCGGCTTTCGCCTCGGCGGCGCCGCGGCTCCGTCGAAGGCCGCTCCCGCTCCCGCGCCCGCTGCGGGTGGAGGCAGCGTCGTCCTGACGGCCCTCCGCGCAGACGGCACCGAGGCCGGGACCTACGGCCTTCCGCCGGGAACGGTGACGGTCGGTCGTGAGACCGGCAGCATCTTCGCGGGCGACAGCTATCTCTCGCCGCGGCACGCGACGTTCAAGCAGGCGCCCGGCCGCGTGACGGTGAAGGACGAGGCTTCGCTGAACGGCGTCTACAAGAAGCTCGTTCGCGACGTCCCCGTCGAGCTGCACCCGAACGACATGTTCCGTATCGGGCAAGAGATCATCAAGTACGAGCCGCTCGTCACGCAGCCCGTCGGCCCCGACGGCGTCGAGCGTCTCGGCTCTCCCGCCAAGGGTTACGTCGGTCGCATTGCGCTCGTCATCGGACGCGACGTCACCGGCAACGCGTTCCCGATCCCCGAGACCGGCGTCCATCTCGGTCGCGAGCGCGGCGACGTGCTCTTCCCCGAAGACGGGTACGTCTCCGGGCTGCACTGCCGCCTCTCGTGGGAGCCGGCGGCGAACGGACAGGGCGGCCGCCTGATGTTGACGGATCTCGGAAGCTCGAACGGCTCGTTCCTCCGCCTCCGTGAAGAGACCGACATCAAGAGCGGCGACGTCCTCCTCATGGGACAGCAGCTCTTCCGCGTGGCCTGCTGATGACCGCACAAAGGACGATCCGCGTCGTCGCGGCCGTCCTCGAGCGGGATGGGAAGTACCTCATCACGCAGCGTCGAACCACCGCGGTCCTCCCGCTGATGTGGGAGTTCCCCGGTGGTCGCGTAGAGGCGGGGGAGACCGATCAACAGGCGCTCAAGCGCGAGCTGATGCACCGGCTCGGCGTCGAGATCGAGGTCGGGAAGCTGATCTCGTTCGTGAGCCACCCGTACGAGCACTACGTCGTGGACCTGTTCCTCTACGAGTGCGCGCTCGTGACGGAGAACCTCGAGGCTCGCGCGGTGAACGCGTTCAAGTGGGTCGCGAGCAGCGACTTCGACCAGTACCCGTTCACGCCCGCGGACGAAGCGTCGATGAACAAGCTGCTCGGCGTGAGCTGAGCGGCTCGCGCGATGCGCCGAGCGCGTCCGCAGGATGCGCTCACGTCTCCGTGATCGGTCCTAGCGCGACGATGGGTTCGCCGCTCGCCGCGAGCTCGAGGAGGATGCGATCGCGCGAGGGGAGGAGCGCCGTGAGGAGGGCGCGCGCCGCGCTCCGGGCGGCCTCGTCCTTCTTCGGGAGGTCGAGCACACGCTGGTGGTGACGCGGCGTCTTCGCCATTTGGACCTCGACGCGATCGCGGATACGTGCGTCGAGGCGCTTCTTCACCTCGTCGATCGCCGTCTCGAGCCCGCCGA
This sequence comes from Pseudomonadota bacterium, assembly GCA_023402175.1. Taxonomy (GTDB): domain Bacteria; phylum Myxococcota_A; class Polyangia; order Polyangiales; family Polyangiaceae; genus Labilithrix. The sequence goes on from JAEXCN010000110.1 coordinate 14,517, forward strand.
GCACGTCGACGAGCTTCATGTCGAGCGCGTCCTCTCCCGTGTACACACGTCCGCGCGCGAGCTTCTCGACGTCGTCTTCCGGCATCTTGCGCCCGGCCGCGACGATCCCGACGAACGCGCGATACGTCGCCGCGAGCTCGCGCTCGATCGCCCCGCGCGCTTCGGCGTCGAGCGGCCCCGTCGGTGAGAGGAGCGAAGCGTGCCGGCCTCTCTCGACGACCTCCGTGCGGACGCCGATCCGCGCGAGGAGTGGCTCGACGTCGAGCCGAGCTGCGACGACTCCGATCGATCCCGTGACCGTCGTCGGACGAGCGACGATGCATGCCGCCGGAGCCGCGACGTAATAGCCACCGCTCGCTGCGACGTTCGCCATGCACGCGACGACCGGCTTCTCGCGCCCGAGCTGCTCGATCTCGTGGTGCATCAGATCGGACGCGAGCGCACTGCCGCCGGGCGAGTCGATGTGGAGGATCACACCCTTCACGCGTGGGTCCTTCCGGACCGCGCGGACCGTCCTCGTCACGCGCTCGTCCGTCGAGAGGTCTCCGAATGGTCCGGCGGCGTGCGTGATCGCTCCGTGCATCGGCACGACCGCGATGACCGGCGGAGGCACGAGCCGCCGGAGGAGCGGCCGCTTCACGCGGGCGAGATACGCGCCCGCGTCCAGTAGCTTCCGCTCGTGCCCACCATCGTCGATGCCGATCTTCCGAGGGACCTCGTCCTCGTACGCGAGCTCGTCGGCGAGCCCGATGTCGATCGCCTCGCGCCCGAAGTACGGCGCGTGGTCCACGAGCTCCGCGGCACGCTCGCGCGGGATGTTCCTGCCATTCGCGATGCCGTCGACCACGGCCGCGTGGAACGTGTCGAGCAGGCGGTCGAGCTGAGCGCGTTGTGCTGGGCTCATCGAGTCGCGAACGAGCGTCTCGCCGGCCGACTTGAACTCGCCGCACGCGAACACCTGCGGCTCGATCCCGGCACGATCGAGCGCGCTCTTCATGTAGCGAGCCGCGCTTCGGAAACCGAGCGGCGAGAGCAGCGTCGCTGGACCGAGCAGCACCTTGGTCGCTGCGGTCGCGACGTAGACCTCCTTCGTGTCGCCGCCCATCGGAAGATGAACGACGACCTCCTTCCCGCCCGCGCGTGCCCGCTCGAGGAGCGCGCGCAGCGAGGTCGCAGTCGCCATGCCCGCGTTCATCGTGCGAATCGTCACGAGCAGGCCCTTGATGGCCGGATCGCGGAGCATCGCCGTCACCACTTCGTCGAGCACGTGGAGCGACAGCGCCTTCTGCTTGCGTAGCTGCCAGAAGCGGGGCCTGCCGAGGATGTCGACCACAGGTCCGTCGATGGTTACCGTCAGCCACGTCCCCTGCCGGCGAGCGCTCCGGAGGCGCATGAGGCGCAGCGGCAAGAGGAGGCAATCGATCAGCACACCGATCAGCCGCACGACGATCATCGCGTCACCATACTCCGTGACCTACGCGCTGTCCGAGACGGTGGTGCGATCCCAGAGATGCCGGCAGCGGCACGCAGTCCGAGCGGCGCGTCACCACGGGCCTCGAGATGTCACACGTTCGCCCCATCTTGCTCGCCATCCTGCTCGCAGCGTGCTCGCGCACAGCACGACCGGTCGCGACCGCGCCGGAGCCGCTCTTCATCCCGCCGCTCGCGCGACGGACGGGGCCCGCCGATCCGCTCTCCGTTCGATTCGGGGAGGGCGCCGCGGCACCGTCCGGATGTTTCGCCGTCTCACGGCGGACCGGCGCGGTCGCATGCGTGCTCGGCCAGTACGCCGTCGCGTCCGACGCCGGAGGACGCCATCTGTCGTTGCTCCAGAGCTCGGACGAAGGTGTGCCGGACGTTCCCGTTCGCGTGCAGAAAGCTCAGGGCGGCGTGAAGCTCGAAAGCGATTCGCAGCGCACGCTCGACGCGCTCATGCGCGAAGGCGACTTCGTCGCGCTCGGAGCGCCGGTCATGCTCTCGCTCGACGCGCCGCGATCGTTCGGAGGCCTCACCGTGGAGCTGCGCCGAGGTCCGACGCTCCTCGTCGAAGGGCTCTCTCCGAGTGCTCAGCTCTTCGACGTCGAGGTCATCGTACGGCTCGAAGGAAGAGGAGAAGCGAACGCCGAGGACGTGCTTCTCGCAAACACGCTCACATCCGTCGCGTGCCGGGCGCCGAGCCTCGCCGTGCGTGTGCTCGAGCCGACGATCGTCTTGCTCGAGCGAGAGTGTCGTCTCGACGATGTCGGCGAGCCTGAGGTCCTCGTCGCGGCCTGGCTCTGCGACAGCGAGCGTGCCCGCTGCGATTGATCGAGCTCGAGAAATTCATTCGCGCCTGACAGATCGCGGCGGCGAGCTACGTTGCAGGCTGTGAGTGGGTCCGAGCGCAACGTTCGTCCCGAGCCCCTGTGTACCTGTGGTCTGTCCGACGCGGCCTGCAGCGCGATCGTGAAGGCGTTCGACTGGTCGAAGACGTCCCTCGGTCCCATCGCGTCGTGGTCGCCGATCCTGCGAGCGACCGCGAATCTCGTGCTGCGTTCGCAGTACCCGATGTGCCTCTTGTGGGGCCCGGAGCTCGTGCAGCTCTACAACGACAAGTTCGTTTCGAGCGTTCGAGACATGCATCCGTCTGCAGTGGGCTGCGGCCTGCGTGAGTGCTGGCCCGAGATCTGGCCGATCATCGGTCCGCACATCCGGAACGCGCTCGAGACCGCGACCCCGAGCTGGCACGAAGACCATCTCGTACCGATTCGGCGCGAGGGGCGGCTCGAAGAGGTGTACTGGACCTACCATTATTCCCCCGTCTTCGAGCACGACGGCTCCGTCGGCGGCGTGCTCATGACCGGAACGGACACGACGAGCCGCGTGCTCGGGGCGCGCCGACTGCAGACCCTGCGCGAGCTCTCGGATCGACTTCTCGACGTCAGCACTTCGGAAGCGACGGTACGTGCCATCATGGACGTCCTTGGCGAAGCGCGCTGCGATCTTCCCTTCGTGACTGGTTATGCGATCTGCGAGAACGGCGCGCTGCGCCGGCTCGGCACGACCGCTTCCAACGAGGATGTCGTCCGCACGATCGATGACGCCGTCGGACAGCACTTCGCCGCTCGTCATCTGTCGCTCGTCGAGGACGGCAAGGCATCCGGGCTCCTCGACCTTCCGCGCGTGTCGATCGCGGAAGCGCCGTGGCCAGAGCACGTGACGCGCGCGTTCGCCGCCGTCCTGCCGAAGCCCTCGCGTGGTCGACCGAGCAGGCTCATGGTTTTCGGCCTGAGCCCGAGATTGCCGCTCGACGAGGGCTATCGACGATTCCTCGAGCACCTCGTCGACCGACTCACAGTCGCGCGCGCTCGGACCGAAGCGCACGAGAGCCGCGCGACCGTCGAACGCCAGCGGCGCGATCTACTCCGTCAAGCGCCGATCCCGACTGTGCTCTGGACCGGTCCCGACCTTCGGATCGAGCTCGCGAACCGTGCGTTCCTCACGCTGATAGCACGGGACATCGTCGGCAAGTCGTTCGCCGAAGCCTTTCCGCATCTCGTCGGCGCCGAGATCGAGAAGTTCCTCCTCGAGACGTACCGGACCGGTAAGCCGTTCAGCGCCGATGAGCATCGCATTCCCGTTTTGCGCAACGGCGTCCCCGAGGATCGTTGGTTCAAGGTGCACCTGCAGCCCGTCGACGACGAGTACGGGCGGGTGTACGGGGTGATCGAGGTCGTCGTCGACATCACCGACACGGTCGAAGCACGGCGTACGGTCGAGAGATACTCCGCCGAACGCGAGAAGCTGCTCGCCCAGGTCGAAGCCGCGAGCCGCGCGAAGGACGAGTTCCTCGCGATGCTCGGCCACGAGCTCCGTAACCCGCTCGCACCGATCACGACCGCGCTGCACCTGATGAAGCTGAAACAACCCGACGTGCTCACGCGAGAGCGCGAGATCATCGCGCGCCAATCGGGGCATCTCGTGCAACTCGTCGACGATCTCCTCGACGTCTCGCGGGTGGCCCGTGGAAAGGTGAGGCTCAATCGGACCCGCGTCGCGCTCGCGGACGTGATCACCCGTGCCGTCGAGACGGCGAGCCCCCTCTTCGAACAGCGACGCCACACGCTGACGGTCGACGTGGCGAAGGACGGGATCGACGTCGAAGGCGACCCGTTGCGCCTCGCTCAGGTCGTCGCCAACCTCCTCACGAACGCTGCAAAGTACACGGAGCCCGGCGGGCGAGTCTCCGTCAGCGCGGTCCGCGAAGGCGACGTCGCCGTCATCCGCGTTGCCGACACGGGCGTCGGGATCCCGCCGGAGCACCTTCCGCACGTGTTCGACGCGTTCTTCCAGGGTCCCCGCCCGCCGGATCGCGCGCAAGGCGGCCTCGGTCTCGGTCTCGCGCTCGTGAAGAGCTTCGTCTCGCTCCACCGCGGCACGGTCACGGCGCGCGCGCGCGAAGGCGGAGGGAGCGTGTTCGAGGTGCGCCTTCCGGCACTGCCGCGCGTCATCCGCGAGGTTTCCAAGGTGCACGCGGAGCCGCCCCGATCGAGCGTTGCTCCGCAGCAGAGCCGGCGTGTGCTCGTCGTCGACGACAGCGACGACATCCTCGAGCTCGTTTCGACGTTCCTCCGCCACGAAGGCTACGAAGTGATGGCCGCACATGATGCACCGAGCGCGCTGCGCCTCGCGCCGGAGTTCCATCCCAACGTCGCCGTGCTCGACATCGGTCTACCGGCGATGGACGGCTACGAGCTCGCGCAGCAGCTTCGCGTCGAGCTCGGTGACGAAGCGCCGAAGATGATCGCGATGACCGGCTACGGCCAGGAAGCCGACCGCGAGCGTGCCCGCCGGGCCGGCTTCGCGATCCATCTCGTGAAACCCGTCGATCCGAAAGCTCTGCTCGAGAGCGTGCGGACGTGACGCGCGTCAGTCCCAATGCCGTTCGCTTTTGCGCCACCCGACGCGAGATCAGTTAGTCGACCATCAATCAGGACGGGTCCGACCCCGATGTGCGCCGTCGGCTCGTGTCGGCTCATGGGCGCGATGCGGGATCGACGGCTTCCAACCGATCCGGGATGAAACCGTTGACTGGCTGGGGGAAGATTCGTTCGTGGTGTCAGTGCGCGAAGTGGAGCTCGATGCGCTCGTTCGCACGGCGCCCGGCTTCGGTCTCGTTGCTCCGGAGCGGACGCTCGGAGCCGAGGCCGCGGCTCTCGAGCCGCGTAGCATCGACACCCTGCGCAATGAGCCAGCGAGCGACGGCGTCCGCGCGCGCGGCGCTGAGCTTCGAGCCCGACGCAAGCGGTGCGCGGTCGTCGGTGTGACCTTCGATCCGAATGCGGACCTGAGGCTTGGCGAGCATGTACCGCGCGAGCGCCTCGAGCACCGCGAGGTTCTTCGCGTCGTTCGGGACCTCGGCGCTGCCCGCCGCGAACGACAAGGGGATGCGAAGCTCGAGCGCTTCCCCTCGCGCGAAGACGAGCGGGCAGCCGCTGCGCTTCGGATCGGGATCCTTGAGCCCTGCCTCGTCGGGGCAGGCATCGAGCTCGCTCACGATTCCGTCTGCGTCCGGATCCCGATTGGGGCAGCCGTTGTCGTGAGGCGTGCTCGTCCGGATCCCCGGCACCGTCGGGCATGCGTCCGCGATGTCGTCGATGCCGTCGCCGTCCGCGTCCGGTGCGCAGGCCCCACCGCCGGCCACCGTACCTTCGCGGCACGCGTCGATTCGGTGAGCGTCACCGTCGCCAGCGCGCGGGTCCTCTCCCGCGCGCACGCCGCCTTCGATGTCTCGGACCTGGCGCTCCTCCGCGCCAGCCTCGGCCGAGGGCGTCCACTCGAGCGTGAGCAGACCGCGGATCGCGGGAGGGCCGAAGTCTCGGAGGAGCCCCGTGCCGACGCCTGCGCCGACGCGGACCTCGCGGCTCACCGCATGATGGACGGAAAGGAGGGCTTCGAGCGGCGTGGCGCGGCGTCCGAGCGGATCGGACAGGACCGTGCTCCCGTAGAGCTCGGCGCCGACATGGACCTTTCGATCGAAGAGGCGGGCCCCCGCGGCGAGGGTCGCGCCGACATCGCTGCCGATCACGATCCCTCCCACGGTCTCGGACCGCCCGCGATAGCGCACTCCGAGCTCCGCCGCGTACACGAACGAGCCGAGCTCGCCGGCCATCATCGCGCGAGGCCGCACGCGGAGCTCCCCGTCGCCGGCATACTGGGCGGTGGCGCCGGTCGGCAGCCAAGCCTGAACGCCGGCTGCGATCGTGACCGCGTCGCCGTACGTACCGAAGAGCCGAACGTCGCTGCCCAGACGCAGATCTCCGACGCCCTGCTCCGTCGGCGGCGGGGGAAGGACGTCACTCGCTTGCGCCTCGCCGTCGACGAACAGCTGGAGGGGGATGCTCGCCGCGAGCCGCACGCGGTCCGCCAAGACGACGCTCGCGCCCAGGTGCCCGTAGAGCGCGCTCGCGACGGGCGTTGCCTGCGTCACGCCCTCGGGCGTGCGGATCGCGAGCGACCGGTACGTGTAGTCTCCGACGAGGCCGAAGGCCGGTCGGCCAGCGCCACGAAGATCGAGCGAATCGGCGACGAACCACGAGCTCCCCCGCTCCGAGGGCTCGAATCCGTCGGGCACGAATCCGCGAGCTCCTTCCGCAGCCGCCATCGGAGCGACCGTGACGACGGCGAGAGCGAGAACGGCGGACAGGCGAGCGGCGAGCGGCGGGGGCAAGCGAGGTGTGTTTCGAACGGCGAGAGCAGAGCGGTCTACACTCGACACTACGGCTCGATGTCAATAAGAATCCCCCGCTCTGCCACGGTGCTTCGGCGTGGCAGAGCGGTCGTGTAGAGTCTCGCCCGATCGTGATGAAGGCGTCTTACCATCCGGACATCGCGCAGACCTCACCTCAGCCGACGCGCTCTTTCGCCTCTCCCAGGATCGAGCTCGTCGTGGTCAACGAGCGTGGAACGCCGGTGAATCGCGCGCTCGCGACCGAGGCCGAGCTGGTTCGCATCGGCTCTCATCCGAGCAACGACGTCGTCCTCGACGATCCTCGGGTCTCGAAGTTCCACTGCAGGCTCGCGCGCGGAGCGAACGCGTGGACGCTCGAGGACCCCGGGTCGCTCAACGGCACGTCGGTCGACGGGGTGATCGTCCGAGACGGGAACTTGCCGGCCCGCGAGTGCACCCTCGAGCTCGGCGAGTCACGCATCCTGGTGCGCCACCTGCCTTCGGTGCAGAGCCAGGTCATCCTCGACCGGGCCAGCTGCGGGGATCTCTACGGCATGTCGCTCGTCATGCGGCAGCTGTTCGACGTCATCGACCGCGTCGCGGCGACGAACGCGAACGTCCTCATCGAGGGCGAGAGCGGAACCGGCAAAGAGCTCGTCGCGGGGGAGATCGTCCGGCGTGGGGCGCGCGCGCGCAAGCCGTTCGTGATCGTCGATTGCGGCGCCATCTCGCCCAGCCTCCTCGAGAGCGAGCTCTTCGGTCACGTGCGCGGCGCATTCACCGGCGCCCATCGTGATCGCCTCGGCGCGTTCGAGACCGCCGAGGGCGGCACGGTCTTCCTCGACGAGATCGGCGAGCTGCCGATCGACATGCAGCCGAAGCTCCTGCGCGCGCTCGAAGCGCGCGAGATCCGACGCATCGGCGAGACGAAGGCGCGGCGTGTCGACGTTCGCGTGATCGCCGCGACGAACCGGCTGCTCGACCGCGAGGTGAACCGGGGGCGCTTTCGCGAGGACCTGTTCTTCCGCCTCTCGGTCGTCACGGTGCGTGTCCCTCCGCTTCGCGAGCGGCTCGAGGACATCGAGATCCTGCTGAACGTCTTCTTGGACGCGCTCTCGGCCGGTGAGGCAAGGCGGCTCTTCACGCCCGAGGTGCTCGAAGACATGCGCAAGTACGATTGGCCGGGGAACGTCCGGGAGCTGCGCAACTACGTCGAGCGGAGCGTCGTGTTCCGCGAGGCGCGCTCCGCCGCGAGCAACGTCGTCGAGCGACCCAAGAGCGGGGAATGGGCTCACGACGCGAGCGTCGAACTCGACATCCCCTTCCGCGAGGCGAAGGAAAAGACCATCGCGGAGTTCGAGCGGCGATACCTCGCGGCGCTCCTCGAGTGGTCGCAGAACAACATGGCGCGCGCGGCGAGGCGCGCCCAGATGGACCGGATGAACCTCTATCGCCTCGTGCAACGCCACGGCCTTCGCGACTTCACGACGCTCAAGGAGTGAGGGTGACGGCGACGCTGTCCCTTCGCGCGAAATGGACGCTCGCCGTCCTGGTCGTCGCGGTCGTGCCGATGGTGGTCGTGGGATTCACCGTCCTACGCTTGCAGCGCGAGGGCCTCGCCCGCATCGAGAAGGAGCTCGAGGTCGCGGTCGTCGACGAGGCTTCGTCGCACCTCGTGGCGGCGTTCGAAGCGAGCGCTTCGCTCGCCGCGCGTGCGACGGAGCTCTTGTCGGACGAGAGCGACGACGTCGACGCGCGACTCCGTCAGATCCGCGCCGCGGTCGGGCACGCTCCCGACGTCGAGTCACTCGCGTTCTTCGACGGAGAGAGGCGGTTCGTCGACGCCATCGTCACACGCAACGTCGCCGACGAGCCCATCCGATCGGCACCCGGCGGCGAGGGCTTTCACGTGACCGGCGAAGGCGCTGCTGCATCGGTGCGCTTCGTGAAAAAGACCCCCGGCGGCCCTGGCGGCTTCGTGGTGGTCACGCTCTCGCCGGAGGCCATCGGTGCCCGGCTCCGCGACCTGTCGCTCGCGCGTTTCGGTGCTCACGACCGCGTCTACGTCGTCGACGAGCGCGGGGGCGTCGTGCTCGGCAGGGCGCGCTCGGCCGCGGGGCCGTCTCCAATCCTCGCTTCGCTCCCGGGGGAGGGGAGCCTCGGCGTCGATCTCGTGCTCACGACCGAGTTCGATGACGGCGGCGTGGCGAAGGTCGGCACGCTCCGGACCCTGCCCGCGATCCATGTCGGCGTCATCGTCGAGCGCCCAGCCGACGAGGCATTCTCGACGCTCGCGCGGACGCGCCGAGCGCTGCTCGGCGCGATCGTCGTCATCGCGACGCTGGCGGTGCTCACCGGCCTCGTGCTCGCGCGCGTCACGCTCTCGCCGGTCGGCGCCCTGGTGCGCCTCGTCGAGCGCTACGGTCGGCGCGAGTTCTCCGCCCGCAGCGACGTCCGGTCCGGCGACGAGCTCGAGGCACTCGGCGGGGCGCTCGAGGGCATGGCCGACGAGCTCGCGAAGAGCGAGGTCGAGATCGCGCGCAGGGCTCGCGTGGAGGCGAACCTCGCGCGGTACTTGCCGGGCGAAGTCACCGCATCGGCGAAGGCGCTCGAGCGAATCGAGCTCGGAGGTGCACGCCGCAGCGTGTCGGTGCTCTTTGCCGACGTCGTGGCGTTCACGCGATTCGCGGAGCGCACGTCGCCGGAGCGCGCCGCCGCCTTTCTCAACGAGCTGTTCACGCTGCTGTCCGAGATCGTCTTCCGCCACGACGGGACGCTCGACAAGTTCATCGGCGACTGCGTGATGGCCGTCTTTCACGGTGGGGACGAGTCCCACGCGTCGCGCGCTCTGCTCACGGCCGAGGACATGCATCGCTTCGTCGCTTCGAGTCGCGCGCGCTGGCAGAGCGAGTATCAGTTCGACGTGCAGCTCTCGATCGGGATCGCGACGGGCGAAGCGCTCGTCGGCAACCTCGGAAGCGCCGCGCGCATGGAATACACGGCCATCGGCGATACCGTGAACGTGGCGGCGCGCCTCGAGTCGCTCGCCCGGCCCACGCAGACGCTCACGACGGCCGCGGTCGTCGCGGCCTGTCCCGACTTCGAGTTCTCGTCTCTCGGCGAGCACACGGTTCGTGGACGCGAAAAGCCGGTCGAGGTCTTTGAGGTCGTGACGTGAGCGCTCCGCGCAAGTGCTTCGCGTGCGGCACCGACCTCGGTTGGCTGCCGGAGTGTGCGGGCTGCGGCACGGCCGCGAACGTCGGACGCGTGATCGCCGACAAATATCGCATCGACGCGCCGCTCGGGAGCGGCGGGATGAGCAACGTCTATCGAGCGACCCACCTCGCGCTCGGCGTGTCCGTGGCCATCAAGTTCCTCCACGTCCAGCTCGCCTTTGAAGCGATGATTCGAGAGCGATTTCGGCGCGAGGCGGTTGCCCTCGCGAGCCTTCGCCATCCGGGCATCGTGGCGCTCCTCTAATACGGCTATGCCGACGGCGAGCTCTACACCGTCATGGAGCTGCTCGACGGCCGCACGTTGGCCCCCCCGCCCGATGGGATGGCCGTGAGCGAGGCTGGGCCGATCTTCGATCAGGTGCTCGCGGCGCTCGAGGCGTGCCATGGCATGGGCATCGTTCATCGCGACGTGAAGCCGTCCAACGTGATGCTGACCACCTTTCAGGGCGCCGAGCGCGCGAAGCTCATCGACTTCGGGCTCGTTCGGACGATCGGCAACTCGGACGACAAGCTGACGGCGACCGGTTTCATCCAGGGGACGCCGCGCTACATGGCGCCCGAGCAGTGCCGTGGCGACGAGGTCGGGCCCCCCGCCGACGTCTACGCGTTGGGCGTGTCGATGTACGAGGTCCTGACGGGGCGGCAGCCCTTCTCCGTCAGCGACCCTGCCTCGCTGATGGCGCATCACCTCTTCGTCGAGCCCGCCCCGATGCGAGAGCACGTGCCGTCGCTCGCCGCCGGCCTGGACGCGCTCGTCTCGTGGGCGATGGCGAAGGACGCGGACCGTCGGCCGACGGCCGCCGTGATGCGCAGCGAGCTCGCTGCCGTGCTGCGAGGGACGGACGCTCGCTCCGTCACCGAAGCGGCCTCGCTCGAGCGCCACCGCCTCGATGCCCTCGCGCGCGAAGAGCGCGCGCTCCCGGAGGCGACGAATCGCGTGACGGTCCCGCCCGCGGTCACGGGCGCCGTCTTGGCGTGGCTGCCGTCCGGTCCGCGCGCGTCGGAGCTCCGCGTGGCCCTCGGCGCACGAGGCCTGCCCACCTCGATCGTCGTCGGCGACGAGCTGCTCGGCGCCTTCGAGCCCGACACCGTGGTTCTGCTCTCGGCTCGCCACGACGGCTTGGGGCGTCTCGAGCGCCTTCGTGCGCGCGATGCACGCCTTCCGGTGATCGTCGTGGACGTACGGGGCGTCGAGGAGGCGAGCGTGCTCGTTCGAGCGGGGGTGTCGGACTTCTCGCTCGAGGACGCGCCGGACACCGAGCTCGCCGCCAAGATCCAGCGCTTGCTTCGACGCCGGAAGAGAGGGCAAGCTGCGCGCGCTTCATGAAGCGCCGCATCTCGTTTGCCGCTGGCCTCGCGCTTTCTTTGGGGCTCGTGCTCGTTCCGCGGGCGGCCAACGCCGATGACGTGGTCCGCTACGTCGTCCGGAAAGGCGACACGTGTGCTTCCATCGCGCAGCAGTTCTACGGCGACGCACGGATGGTCGCTCCGATCCACGAAGCGAACAGCATGCGCACGCCGGCGCCGCATTCGCTGAGGCCGGGCACGGTGCTCGTCATCCCGCGCCGGCCGTCGGCCATCGAGCGTGGTCCCGACGCCACGCTGAGCGCCGTGAAGAACCGCGTCGAGATCAAGGCGCCGGAGCCTCGGCCCGGGAGGGTCGACGATCCGCTCTTTCGCGGAAACCGCGTCGCTACGGACGAGGTCTCGGCGGCCGCCGTCACGTTCCGCGACGAGACGCAGGTGCACCTCGGAGAGCGCACGCTCGTCGTGATCCTCGGTGACGCGAGGTCGGCGGCGGCGAAGCAGAGCACCGAGACCAACCTCGTCACGGGCAGCCTTCGTGCGTTCATGAAGTCGGCCAGCGCGCGCGCGGCGATCGCGACCGAAGGCGCTCGGGTGCGCGTCGTCGAGGGCGAGGCCGGCGTCTCGGCCGACGCGAAGAAGACGACGCGGCTCGCGGTCTACGACGGGAACTCCACGATCACCGCCGCGCGGGTCGAGCGCGAGGTGCCGACGGGCTTCGGCTCCAAGGCCCACCTCGGACAGGCGCCCACGGTGCCGAAGCCGCTCCCTCCGGCTCCCGATTGGACGACGCTGCCGGCGGGGGTCCTCTTCGACCGGGGCAGCGGCACGCCGGCGTTCGTCGCAGAGCTCGACGTGCCCGACGACGCGAGCGTGAGGTCGTTCCGGGTTCAGATCGCGCGCGAGGCGTCCTTCCTCGAGCCCGTCGTCGACCGGATCGTCCCGCGCGAGGTCCGCCGCGTCGAAGCGCACCAAGAGCAGCCGGGCCGCTACTTCGTCCGCGTGAGCTCCGTGGACGACGACGGCTTCGAGGGCCCCTACGGCTACACGGCGTCGTTCGGCCTCGCAGCGGTCACACGGAGCTCGGAAAGGGACGCCGACGTCGTGCGTCTCGACGCGCCGTCCATGTTCTGCGTCCGGGTCGGCAACGTACCGCTGCAGCGCGTCACCGACACTTTCCGCGTCCGTCGCGGAGAGCCCGTCTTCGTCCGGTGCGGCGTGGCCGAGAACGCTCCGACGACGCTCGTCCGCGTCGACTGACGCGGCTAGTTCTCTGTCTTGGCCGCCTTCTCGAGGACCTTGAACTCCACGCGCCGATTCTTCTGCCGCCCCGCTTCCGTCTTGTTGTCGTCGATCGGAACGGACTGCCCGTAGCCCTTGCTCGTGAGGCGTCCCTCGTCGATCCCGCGCGACACGAGGGCCTTCTTCACCTCGTTGGCGCGATCCTGCGAGAGCTTCTCGTTGCCCTTCGGCGTCCCGCGGTCGTCGGTGTGTCCCTGGACCTCGAGCTTGACGAGCTCCGGGTGCTCCTTCATCACGCCCGCGACCTCGTCGAGCAGCGGAGCGCTGGCCTCTTTGATCGTCGCCTTTCCGGTGTCGAACTGGACCTGCTGCAGGATGATGATCGCCGTCGCGGTGACGCGCACCGCGTTCGGACAGCCGTTCTTCGTCGGATCGGGGTCGGGCTTCCCCTTCTCGTTCGGGCACGCGTCGAGGTCGTCGCGAATGCCGTCGCCGTCGCTGTCTGGCGGGCAGCCGTTCTTCTTCGGATCGGGATCGGAGACGCCCTCGAGATCGGGGCAGGCGTCGACGCCGTCGTAGATGCCGTCGCGGTCGCGATCGGAAGGGCATCCGTTCTTGGCAAGATCGTCGCTCTTGACGCCCTCGAGGTCGGGGCAGGCGTCGACGGCGTCGTAGATGCCGTCGCGGTCGCGATCGGAGGGGCGGCCGTCCTCGGGGGGATCGTCGCTCTTGATGTGCTTGATGTCGGGGAAGGCGTGGACGTCGTGGGAGCGGTCGGAGCGCTGCTCCGGCGTGTAGGCGACCATGAGGACGCCGCGGAACGCCGGCGTTCCGATGCCGCTGGTGATGCCGGGGCCGAACCCCGCGCCGAGCTCGACGTCGCGGACGACGCGGTAGCGCACGCCGAGGAGAGCCTCGGCGTTGGAGGTGCGCTTGTCGACGCTCTCGGTCGACAGCGCCACGTTGACCTCGGGTCCAACCTGCAGGTGTCGCGACGTGCCGAGGAGCACGCCGACACCCGCGCCGACCTTCACCATCGTCCCCTGCGCGACGCCCGCGTAGGTTTGAAGCGAGCGCAGCTCGGGGCCGGCGGCGGCCGACCAGACGAGGCGGTCGGTGCGCCCGCCGACGATGAGCTGGGGCATTCCACGCGCCTTGCCGTCGCCGACGAAGCCGTTGCTCTCGCCGGTGGGGAACCACAGATAGCCGCCGACGGCGAGCTGGAAGGCGTCGTGGTACTCGCCGAGCAGGCGCAGCCTGAGTCCCACCCGCAGATCGCCGAACTCTGCTCCGCTCGGCGACGCGAAGGCGGCGCCGTCGCTCCTCGCATGGTCACCGGCCTGGTGCAGGGCCACGGGGACGTCGATGTTGACGTTCAGGCGGTCGAACAGCGACAGCGATCCATCGAGGTGCAAGAAGAGCTGGCGGCTGACGACGGAGGCGACCGTCGAGTCGTTGCTCGATCTACGTAAGACGAGCGGGTCGTGCGCGTAGTCGCCGAGGAGCATCAGATGCGGGGTGCCGTGGCCGGCTGCAAACGGCGACGGCACGCCGAACATCCGGTCGCCCGCCGGCGCTGGATCGAAACGATTGAGAGGAAGTCCCTGGGCTCCAACCGGCACCGCCCACGCGACGGCGGAGGCTGCGAGGAGCGCCGAGAGGCACCTCGAACGTCGTTTCACTCGCATGGCTGCGCGCGCCCAACTCATGTGCCGTCTCGGCATCGCACGACAGCGGGCGTGGCGGGTCAGAATTCGCCGACGGTCGAGCTCGCGCGCGCGGCTCGTGGATCAGAGCGCCTCGACACCGCCCTTCCGGCGGGCGACGAGCGCGCGGGTCGTGCGCTCGTCGAGCACCTCGCCGAGGGCGACGCGGGGCGAGCCGGTCTCCTTCACGAGGCGCGACGCCTCGGTAAGTGCCTCGGCGTCGACCTGGACGAGCTCGGCTCCGCTCCCGTCGACGACGGCGACCGAGCCGCCGTCCTCGCGCGTGGTCGCGACGAGCCGGAGCTGCTCGTCGAACAAAGAGAAGCGATCGCCGTGGCGCTCGACGTACCAGACGGCCACCCGCTTGCCGTCTTGGCGGTGCTCCACGCGCACGCGATTCGGGTTCTGCGCGTCGCGTTCGAACGCGAGCTGCTGGCCATTCCCGAGATCGCGCGACGCGCTGAGCGGGTTCTTGTCCGTGAAGAACTCGATCGTGTTGAAGATCAGCGCGTCGCCCAGGATGAAGAGGCTGTAGACGGGCAGGATGATCAGCCCGAGGAACAGGAGCCACTTGAGCCACTTGGACTCGCTGATCCCGTCGTTGAATTTCCAGAGCTTGTTCGTCGCCGCGAAGCTGCCCCAGCAGCCCGTCGTCGCCGCAGCCGCGGTCAACGCCGTCAACGAGAGCATGGTCCTACGCGTCACAACCTTCATCATCGGATCTCCATTCGAGATTGCGTTCGAGTGATCGGGGAAGAGCGCCGTCAGCGCTCGGTGGCGGGCTTCCCGAAGAGTGCCGGGTAGAGGCCGCCCGCGACGAGCGCGCCGAAGATCGGAGCGATCCAGAACGCCCAGAGCTGCGTGAGGGCGAACCCGCCGCAGAAGATCGCCGGCCCGGTGCTCCTCGCCGGGTTCACGGAGAGGTTCGTCACCGGAATGCCGATGAGGTGGATGAGCATCAGGCAGAGGCCAATCGCGATGGGCGCGAAGCCCTTGGGGGCGCGCTCGTCCGTCGCGCCGAGGATGACGATGAGGAAGAAGAAGGTGAGCGCCACCTCGGCCACGAGCGCCGAGCCGTGCCGAGAATTTCGGCTCCACATCGGCGAGCAAGAGACATCGATTCACCTCGAGTTGAGCGCAGAGGCCGACGACGGCGCCCGGCGTCGTTCGGGACGCAAGAGCACGTGGCGTGCCGGTTACTTCCGACGCATGGATTGCAGTGAGCCTTATCAGGATGGTGTAGCGGCGGCGCATCAGTCGTCGTGGCGCCGCAGCATCTTCCGTATCCCCGACGCGCGCAGCCCCGAGGGCCAACGCGAAGGCGGCGTCCCAGCCGTCTTCGCGCCGGCGCCCGGGGCCGACGGGAATGGGTGAGGCTCGGTCCCCCCGGCCGAGCACCTCAGGGCGTCGCTTTCGCTGCCTTCGGCGCCTTCTCGACGATGGCGAACTGCACGCGGCGGTTCTTCTGGCGGCCGTCCTCGGTCGTGTTGGGCGCGATGGGCTTGTCCTGCCCATAGCCCTTCGCGGTGAGGCGGTCCGCGGCGATGCCGCGCTTGACGAGCGCCTTCACGACCTCGGCGGCGCGCGACTGCGACAGCGTCTTGTTCATCGCGGCCTTGCCGCGATCGTCGGTGTGGCCCTGGACCTCGATCTTCGTGATCTCGGCGTGCTGCTGGAGCACGGACGCGACCTCGTCGAGCAGCGGGTCGCTCGCCTTCTTGATCGTCGACTTGCCGGTGTCGAACTGCACCTGCTCGAGAATGAGGATCTCGCCCTCGCTCACGCGCACGGCCTTCGGGCAACCGTTCTGCTTCGGATCGGGATCGCGTTCGCCCTTCTCGTTCGGGCAGGCGTCCTCGTCGTCGAAGATGCCGTCACCGTCGGTGTCGACCGGCGGCGGGCAGCCGTTCTTCTTCGGATCGGAGCTCGCCACGCCCTTCACGTCCGGGCACGCATCGTCGGCGTCGAGGATGCCGTCGCCGTCGCGATCGGGCGGGCAGCCGTTCTTCTTCGGATCGGGATCCGAGACGCCCTTGACGTCGGGGCAAGCGTCGACCGCGTCGGGGATGCCGTCGCCGTCGCGATCGGGCGGCGGGCAGCCGTTCTTCTTCGGATCGGGATCGGAGACGCCCTTGACGTCGGGGCACGCATCGTCCTCGTCGAGGATGCCGTCACCGTCGCTGTCGCGAGCGCGCTTCTGCTCGGGCGAGTACGCCACCATGAGCACGCCGCGGAAGTCGGGCGTGCCGATGCCGCTCGTCAGGCCCGGGCCCGCGCCGACGCCGACCTCGAGGTCGTCGATGACGCGGTAGCGCACGCTTCCGAGCAGCTCGGCGTTCGTGTTGCGCTTCTGCACCTCGCGCAACGTCACGCCGCCGCTGGCTTCGACGCCGAGCTGGAGATGGCGGTTGTCGAGCAGCAGGACGCCCGCGCCCGCACCCCACTTGAGCGTGGTGCCCATCTTGACGTCGCCGAACGTCTCGCTCGAGCGAATCTCGGGGCCCGCAGCGGCCGTGTAGATGAAGCGATCCGCGACGCGGCCGCCGACGATGAGCTGGGGCAGGCCGCGGACCTTGCCGTCGCTCACGAAGGAGCCCGAGCCGTCCGCACCGGTAGGCGTCCAGACGTAGCCACCGACGGCGATCTGGAGAGGATCGTGGTACTCGCCGAGGAGCCGGAGGCGCACACCGAAGCGCAGATCGCCGATCTCCGTCTTGCTCGGCGACACGAACGACGTACCGCCGCTCGTGGGGTTGCCTCCCTCCTGGTAGAGCGCGACGGGGAGGTTGACGTTGATGTTGAGCCGATCGAACAGCGAAAAGCCGCCGTTCACGTGCATGAAGAGCTGACTCTGCACGACCTCGCCCGCGCCGTCGCCCGAGCGATTCCAGCGCAGGACGAGCGGGTTGTGGGCATAGTCGCCGAGCAGCATGAGGTGGGGCGTCGCCTTCCCCGCGGCGTAGGGAGACTGCACGCCGAAGAAGCGGTCGCCGGCGGGCGCGGGTTCGAACTGATTGAGGGCGACGGGCGGCTGCTGGGCCGACGCGCCCTTCGTCGTTGCCGCAAGGGCGAGGGTGGCGGTGGCCCCGACGAGGCACCGGACCAGTCGATGGGTACGCACGATGAAAAGCTCCTGACCTTCTAGGTCGAATCAATCGAAGTGGACGGAGTCCACGAAACAAATAGATGAGCGTGAGACCTCCTCCGGCGCGCCCGCCCCACGCCGGAGGAGATGTCGACCGATCAGCGGAGGCCCTTCAGCTCAGGCTGCTCCGCCGCCCGCTCCGGCGCTTCCGGAAGAGGCCGACGGCGGCGAGCATCATTCCGAACGCGGCCGCGCCAGCGCCCTCGTTCGAGCCGTTGACCGTCCGCACCGCGCACGCGAGGCCGTTGCCGGATGCGACCAACGAGTCGCAAACCTCGTCCTCGCACGCGCCGCTCTGGCACTGGTTCGAGCTCGCGCACTGGTCACCGTTGGGGCGCTTGAGCGAGCACGTGCCGTCGCTCTTGCAGTACTCGGAGTCCGCGCAGTCGTTGTCCGTCTTGCAGCTGGGGCCGCAGACGCGCTTCTCCGTATTGCAGCGGCTGCTGCGGCAGACGATGTCGCTCGAGCACGGGCCATGGTCGTCCGCGAGCCCGCACTTCTCATCGTTCGGGTCGCAAGCTCCCGAGCGGCAGATCGTGGCGGCGTTCGCGACGCTGCACGGGCCGGCGCCGTTCGAGTAGCCGCATTTGTCGTCCGACGGATCACAGACGCCGCTCTGGCAGACGACCGCCGCTGCCTCCGGCGAGCACGTCCCGTCGAGGGCAGGCTTGTGGTCCTTCACCGCCGGCATGGGCGAGCCGTTCGGCACCTTCGCCGTGCACACGTGCGCGCCCGTATCGCAGTAGTGGCTCGCATCGCAGTCGGAGTCGACGTTGCAGGCCGTCACCGGCTTGCAAACGCCCGTGGCGCTGCACGATCCGGAGCGGCAGACCAAGCCGCCGTTGCCTGCCGTGCAAGGGCCGGTTCCGTCAGCGTAGCCGCAACGGTGGTCGGTCGTGTCGCAAACGCCGCTTACGCACGTAAGCGTCGCCGCCTGCGTCGTGCACTTGCCGTCGAGCGTCGGGTCCGTGTGCGACGCATCGGTCGGCACCACGTCTCCGTTGGCGAGCTTGTCGGTGCACTCGTGCTCCGAGACGTTGCACCACTTGCCGCCGGTGCAGTCCGCGTCCGCGTTGCATCCGCCGGCCGGCCTGCACGTGCCGTCGCTGCTGCACGCGCCAGAGCGGCAGACGGTGCTCGCGTCCGAACCCGTGCAGAGACCGGTTCCGTTCGCGTATCCGCACCGGTTATCTCCCTCGTCGCAGACGCCGCTCGCGCAGGTCAGCGCCGCCGCGTCCGTCCTGCAGGTGCCATCGAGCACTGGCGAGACCGGCGCGGTGTGGCCCGAGTCGGTCGGCACCGGCTGTCCGTTGGCGACCTTGTCCGTGCATTCGTGGGCCGAGATGTTGCACCACTTGCCGCCGACGCAGTCGCGGTCGTCGTTGCATCCCGCCGGTGGCATGCACGTGCCGTTGAAGCTGCACGCGCCCGAACGGCAGCGCACGCCGGCGTTCGCGCTGGTGCACGGCCCGGTGCCCTCGGCGTAGCCGCAGTGGTTGTCCGCGTCACACACGCCGCTCAGGCAGGTGAGCGCGCCGGCGGCCTCCGTGCAGCTCCCGTCGAGCGTCGGGGTGTGCGCCGGATCCGTTCCTACCGGGGCGCTATTGGCTGCCTTCGGCTTGCATTGGTGATCGCCCATGTGGCACCAGCTGTCGGCGTCGCAGTCGCCGTCGACGTTGCATCCGCCGGCCGGCATGCACGTCTCATTGGTGCTGCACGCTCTCGAGCGGCAGACGGTCGAGCCGTTTGCAGCATCGCACGGCCCTTCGCCGTTCGGGAGACCGCACTTGTGGTCGGACGAGGGGCACACCCCGCTCGTACAGTCGGCGTTCGCGCTGCAGCTGGTGCCGTTGGCGGCGGTGATCTGCTTGTAGTCGCCGACCGAGTTGTCCTTAGGATCGGGGTCGGTGGCACCCTCCGGGACGTCCACGCTGGCGATGTTCGCGAGCTGACCGGCAGTCGCGGTCGGAGCCACCGTGGCGGTGATCGTGTAGGTGAGCTTCCCTCCGACCGGGATCGATGTCTGGGAGTCGTTGAGATTGCCGCTCCCCGACAGCGTGCACATCGCGCCCGTGGAAGGAGTGCACGTCCAGGTGGCGTTCAGGAGCAGCGACGGAAGCGTGTCCGTCACGGTGGCGCCCTCGACGTCGCTCGGCCCCTTGTTCGTCACTTCGATGACGTACGTGACCGTCCCTCCGGCGGGGGCCGTGGCCGCTCCGCCGTTCATCGTGATGCCGAGGTTTGCGTAGGTCACGTCCTTGGTGACATCCGTGTAGACCTTCGGCCCGAGGAGCGGCGAGATGTTGGTGCCTTTGATGCTGTAGTCTCCGGCCGTGATGACGCTGCCCGCCGTGCCGTTGTCGATGTGCACTGTAACGGGGAAGCTTCCGCTCGCGCCCGCCGCGAGCGCACCGACGGTGCAGCTCACGGTCCCGGTCTGGGTGGCGGGCGGCGTGCACGTCACGCCCGGCGGCGGGCTCACGGACGTGAACGTCGTGTGCGGCGGCATGTTGAACTCCACGACCACGCCGCCGGCGCTGTTCTCGCCCCCGTTCTTGTACGTGAGCACGTACGTGATGTCGGTGCCTTCGTTCGCGGCCGAAGGACCGGTCGCCGAGACGAAGATGCCCGGGACGGTCGGCCCGACGCCGTCGACGTAGACGTGACCCCAGTGCCCGCTCTGCGAGCAGCCGGCAGCGATGACCTCGAGCTCGACCTTATCTCCGGGCGCGAGGTCCGCGCTTCCAGGCGCGATGTCGACGAGCGCCCAGTCGGTGTACTTGATCTCGCCGACCTGCTTCCAGGGCACGCCCGCTTGATTGGCGAAGTTGAAGTCTTGGTAGAGGAGCTTGCCCTTGGTGAGGTTCGTGAGCTGAACGAAGAAGTAGGGCTGCTCGTCGGGGCTGTGGTTCGGATCCTGAAGGACGGGCGCGACGACGAAGCGAATGTGGGCGAGCCCGTCGACGCTGTCGATGTCATCGGCACCGACCGTCATCGTCTGCTTCAGCGAGTTGACGTTGTAGTCCTTCCCCTTCTGATTCACGATGGCCACGTTCTTGCCGAACTTCGGCCAGCGGAGCGAGGCCTGGTCGCCGAGGTCAGGGTCCCACTTCGTTTCGGGCCCCGTGGACGTGAGGATCACGGTCTTGGCGGTCCCGCCCGACTTGAGGTTGAGCCCATCGCGGGTCTGCGGATGCTGGATCGTGACGCCCCTATTTTGGTTGGTTGTCACGGTCCAGGACGGAGGCGCGGCTCCGTTCGTGCCAGTCTCGAAGTCTCCGTTCGCGAAGAGCTCGCTGCTCACCGTCCCGATTGGTTCCGCACGCGGGGGCGGGGGCGGCGAAGCCGAATTGCAGGCAGCGAGGGCGGGGCCGGCAACGAGCGCGCACAACCCCAGGGCGGTGATTGGTTTCCTGTGTCTCAAGACGGACTCCTGTCGAGCTTCCGATCCGTGGAAGTCACTCAATCGCTTTTTCGTGAGCTCTCGTGTCAATGAATACTGGCTAGTTTGTGTCGGGTGAGTTGGCGCGCGATGCGCCAGATTTCGACGTCGTCACGGCGATCTTTGTGGTGTATCGCGGCGACGCTACATTTCGGCGCGCGCATATCGGCTTATTTGACTGGTGTTTCAAGTTTTATGTCGCGGCGACGCTGCATTCGTTTAACAGCCCGTTGAAGAAACGGCTCCGCGGAGGATCGACGACGAGCGGGAACATGGATAGGGTTGCCGACCATGTCGATGGGACGGCGGAAGGCGCAGCAGACGCCGATGTGGCTGGCAGGGCCGCAGTTGGCGCGCGCGCCGGGGCACAAGTTCTACGCGGAAGCGTCGTCCTCGTGTCCTGCCACACCGAGGCGAGCCGCCTTTTCTCTCTGTGCCCTCATCGCAAAGTAAGTCGAATGCTGCGACGCCGACCTAGCACGCATCGTGCCGAGCCGCAGGGCTAGTCACGACGTGCCTCGCGCCACCGGAGGTGTAGCGAGGACACATCGCATCGTCTCTTCGGCGCTACAGCGCCAGCCCTAGGGGGCGTCAGACCGGAGCGCCGCGAAGGACTCGGGACGGCCTGGTGGTGAGGAGCGCGGCGTTGCCCGATGCGAGGACGACGATCATCGTCTCGCCGATCTCGAGGCTCGAGCTCTGCCACTCGCCGCCCGTGCTGCCGCTCGCGGTACGCAGCCGCTCCGCGGGCGCCAACACGCTGCTACAGTGGCTTCGAGGCGCTGGAAGACGTGGTCGACGCTCGAAGAGCCCGCCGTTCGGCTCAAGCCGCGCTGTTCGAGTGACATGCGCCTGGGCCTACGTCTTACTCGGGCAGCGCTGCCTTGCGCGTTCGTCATCGCGGGAATCTCTTCGGCTCGAGCGGCCCCACCTGGCTCGCCGTCGATCGACGAGGCGCTCGAATCACCCGGCAGCGACCCCTGCTTGACACGCGCGTCACTGGTCGGCGGGATCTCACGTTGGCTGGAGCGCGATCATGTCGGCGGCATGCTCCGCGTGCGCGTGCACGGCTCTTCGAAGTCGGAGGTGCGCTTCGAGATCTTGCGCGAAGGAAAGTCGGTCGAGCGCGCGTTCGATGCACGCACGATGTCCTGCGAGGCGCTGCGGGGTGTCGTGACATTTTCGATCGCCATCGCGATCGAATCTGCGCTTCGCGAGGCGCGTGCCGAAGCGCAGTCGAAGGAGCTCACGGCCGAGATAGAGCCGGAGATCTCGCCAAGCATCGCCGTACCAAAGCACTCGGGCACTGGGACTCTCCCGGAAGACGCACCGAAGCCGAGGAAGACGGGAACCTTCCGCGTGTGGCTCGAGGAGGTCGTCCTCGTCGGAAATCCACCTGGGGTATCGCTCGGCGCGGAATTGGGGCTCGCTCGACGCTTCGAAAGCGGCTGGGAGCTCGCAGCAGGCGCACTGCAGACGACCGGATCGGCAACCTTCACGCTCGATGACGAGACCGTAAGGACTTGGCTGACCGTGGGGTGGGCACGCGCGTGCCGCGAGCTTCAAGCTCCATGGAGGACCCTGCGCCTGGCGCTGTGCGCGGGCGGCGGGGCGGGTAGCCTTTCGACGCGTGGCTATGGCCCGAGCGGCCGAGCGGCGAGCCTCTTTTGGGGAGCGCTCTACGTGCGGGGCGAGGCCGCGTTGCCGATCACCTCGCACCTTTCGCTGCGCTTTGGCCTCGCTCCGGAGGTTGTCGTCGCGCGGCCGTCGCTCGTCATCGTCGAGACCGGTACCGGCCGTCCTCGCCGTCGCCACACGACCCAGGCGACCGCGTTTGCGCTCTCTGTTGGCCTTGTTTTGTCGTTCTAGGACCGGCCGTTCGAATTCCTGCAACACAAGTCCTGCTGGCGGCGAGAAAGGGCCAGAAGGAACGTCCGAATGGTGTCCGTCCCCATCGACGAGCTCGACCGTATCCAGAGCGTGCCGGGCGCGCATGCCCTTGTAGAAAAGGATCTTCGGGCGGACGTGTCATCAACGGACGACTGGCCTCTCCGAGAGCTCTTTCGCGCACACGCGGGATTCGTCGCCGCGTTCGTACGGCGGTCGGGGCTCTGCGAGCATGAAGTCGACGATTGCGTCCAGGACGTGTTCCTCCTCGCCCATCGATTGGGCGGTTACCGTCCAGGACCGGCAAAACCACGCACGTGGCTCGCCTCGATCGCCCTGAATGTCGTGCGCAGCGCAATCCGAAGACATGCGCGCCGACGCACTGTCGCCGATGAAGAGAAGCTTGCGTCGGCGTTGGCCGACGAGACGGATCCGTTCGGCCGCGCGGCGGCGGTCGAGGCGCTCTCCGTCATGCAGTCGATCTTGGACGTCCTCGACGAGGACCAACGAACCGCATTCCTTTTGCACGAAGTGCATGGCGAGGAGTGTTCCTCGATCGCGGCCGCATTCGGCGTTCCCGAAGGCACGGTTCGTTCACGTGTTCACCGCGCGAAACAGACGCTCATTGCCGAGTACGAGAAAAGGTCGAGGAAGAGCCGATGACGGACGATCTGTCGAACGACCGAGAGGTTCCTGCGCAAATGCAGGATGCGCTCGCCTTGCTCGAGCGCGAAAGCGGACGCGGCTACGACGTCGAACGTGGGCTTGCCTCGCTCGAAAGGACGGTCCGGACGAGCGCGATCGGTCAGGGCGCTCAATCACCGTCAGCGCGCTCTCGATTCGGATGGACGGCCGGTGGGATGATCGGCGTCGGCGCGCTGCTTGGGATCGTGGCCTACGCAACGGTGTCGAATGTTCCCTCGGACGGACGAGTGGAGAGCGCTGGGCCGGTGCCTTCCGTCGCCTCGCCGGCTCCGCGCACCACCGATTCGACAGCCGTCACCGTCCCTGACATCGTTCCGGGCGAGGTCACCGTCGAGTCACTGCCGAGCTCGCCTATTGCCTCTTCTACGGCGGGCTTGAGGTCCACTCGCAACGTAGGTGCCACGCGGTCGGTGCGACCGGACCGGCGCGAGGCCGCGCCTCCCTCCGAGGATTTGGCACATGCGGAGCTCGTACACGCCGCCCGGCTTCGTGCGCTTTCGGCCGTCGATCCGAGCGCTGCGCTCCGAGAGGCAGCGGAGGGCGACCGTCTCTTCGATCGAGGCGTGTTGGGGGAGGAGCGCGAAGCGATCGCGATCGGTGCACTGGCGAAGCTCGGACGTACTCAGGAGGTCCGCGCCCGCGCCGCGCGCTATCTAGCGGCGCATCCCACGGGCCCCTTGGCCGAAGAGGTCAGGCAGCTCGCAGGAGCCGGTAGCAGCTCGTCGCCGGAGGCGCTTCCATGAGGATGGTTCCTACGATCGTGCTCGCATGCAGCCTTCTCGGAGGCTTCGCGGCATGTTCGACCGGAGACGCCGTGATCGGTGAAGTCGCTCCGGAACGTCCTGGCGAGTCCTTCGTGAGCGAGGACGCTGCAGTCGCCGTGCCGGAGGCCGGCCTCACGTCCTACTGCCCTTCGAGCGAGTGCCCCGCCGGCTGGACGACGTGCCCGGGATCGCGCTTCCGCTGCGGGGTCGACCTCCGGTCGGACGAGAAGAACTGCGGTGCATGCGGGCGCGCGTGCCCCGCAACCCCCTCCGGAAACGCGACATGGACCTGCGTCGAAGGCGAGTGCGTGATGGTCTGCGGCTACGACGGCCTCGTCGACGCGTACGACTGTGACGGGGCGCCGGACAACGGCTGCGAGGCCACGCCGAGCAACGATAACTGCGGCGGGTGCGGGATCCAATGCACCGACCCCGATCGCCCGTGCCTTCGGAACGAAGGCTCGTATCAGTGCGGCTGCTCGGGCAACGAGACCTATTGTGGCGACGGGCGGTGTCGCGACCTCGCGGTGGACGATGACAACTGCGGGGCATGCGGCCGCGCATGCGATAGAACCGGTGGCCCCGGCGCGGAGCCTGCGCAGGCATTCACGTATTATGGCTGCTTCGGGAGTCAGTGCGGGCATCTCAAGTGCGTCGACGGCCGCGACGACTGTGACGGCAACGCCGAGAACGGCTGCGAGGTAGCTCTCAGCACAGACGAAAACTGTGGCAAGTGCGGGAACGCCTGTCCCTCGGGGACCTTCTGCGCTCTCGATATTTGGTCTGGATACTTCTGCGCCTGCCCCGGCTCGCAGTCGTTTTGCGGAAGCTGCTTCGGAACGACCTGCATCGGGCAATGCGCCGACTTGTCGTCGGACGTCTCGAACTGCGGTGGCTGCAACCTGCCCTGCAGTGCGCCGCGCAACGCCGCGCCGATCTGCAGCTACGGCTCTTGCGGGTTCGTATGCGATCGAGGCTTCGCCGACTGCAACGGCAACCGCTCCGACGGTTGCGAAACGGAGACCGATCGCGACCCGCGCAACTGCGGTGGTTGCGGCATCTCCTGCGACGAGGCTACCGGACAAGCGTGCGTCGGAGGACGGTGTGTCGTGGCCCCGTGTGACAACGAATCGGACGGCGGAGTGATCCCGCGATGAAGATGCGTCTGCTCCTAATAGCCAATATCGTGACGGGCGCCGCGGCGAGCATCGTCGCGTGCGCCGAAGATGGGGGCGCCGACACGGCGCCGTCGCCGGAGCCCGAGGAGAGGCTGCCGGAGCCCGACGCTACGGCCGACGCGGCGAGCGATGTCGACGCGGGCGCCTGCGACGACTGCGAGTTCTTCCTCGACGAGTGCGCCGAGGATGCGCTCTGCCCCAACGGCCCGTTTGAGCCGAACACCGAGGGCGGCGCGTTCGACTCGCGCGCTCGCGTCTACGCGATCGCGGGACGGTCGGGCTCCGACGTCTGGGTGGCTGGTGCGCTCGGGATGCTGGCCCACTTTGACGGCACCTCATGGTCACGCTCGAACCCAGGCACCAAGGAGACGATGCGCGCGCTCTGGCTGCGTGCCAACGACGAGGTCGCGTTCGGCCGACCCGAGGTGCCTTACACCCGGGGCATCGAGGTCGCCGACGCCGCGGCGACGTCCGACGGAGGTTGGTCGCTTCAGACGCTCGTCACAATCCCGATGGACTATCGGCTGGAGGCGAGGACGTTCGCTTCCGCGTGGGCGCCCGAAGGCGTGGAGTGGCTGTGGCTCGCCACCGAAGCGAGCGCGGAGACCGCCGAGACCTCCGGGCTCTGGAGGCTCCGGCGCTCGTCTTCGGGGACCTTCGAGATCGGCACTGGGATCTCTTGGGAAGAGTGCGGCTACTTCGGCTGTCGAAGCTTTACGAAGATTCACGGCAGCTCGCCGGACGATCTCTGGGCGGTCGGGCCGGCCGGAATGACGGCCCATATCACCGGCGCGCAAGGCGACGTGCCCGTCGCGACGCCGTCGAACAGCCATACAACGAACGCGCTTCGCGGCGTCTGGGCGGCATCGCCGACGGACGTATGGGCCGTCGGCGCGATGGGCACGATTCGCCATTACACCGGAGATCCGGAGGGCTGGGTCGTCGTCTCTGACGTTCCCACGAGCTCCACGTTGAATGCCGTCTGGGGGCTCTCGCCGACGGACATCTGGGCCGTCGGTGACAACGCTACGGTCCTTCACTACGACGGCAAGAGTTGGTCACGCGTGAAGATCGCCGGGCTCGAAGCGCGACGCCCCTCCCTTGAAGTCGTGTGGTCGCCTGGGCCGGGGCATCTCTGGATTGGCGGTCAAGGGGTCGTTCTCTCCCCCGGAGGAAAGCCATGAGAAGTGCACTTTTTCTCGCGTCGTCCCTCACGGCGCTCGCGCTCGCGGCTGCCTGTGCCTCGGCCGAAGACGAAGACCCGCGTTCGAACCCGGATACGCCTCCCGCGCCCTCGACGCCGGATGCGCCGAAGGTGGATGGTGGGTCGGAGCCGGCCGACAGCGCCGTCGAGATTCCGCGTTGCAGTTCTGCGGGATGGTGCAGGACAGAGCTTCCTGGCACTGACCTCGTGCTCAGGGACATCGTCCCGTTCGCGACGCGCGCGTTCGCCGTTGCGGAGAGCGCCACGCTCGGCGTGAAGGTCCTCGAATGGGAAGCCGCGACCGACACGTGGAAGTACATCGATGA